>NZ_CP109434.1:5345000-5645000 GCF_036227105.1 Amycolatopsis sp. NBC_01488
CCAACTCGACCGACATCGCGGTGATCGTGGTGGCGGCCGACGACGGCGTGATGCCGCAGACGGTCGAGGCGATCAACCACGCGCAGGCCGCCAAGGCGCCGATCGTGGTCGCGATCAACAAGATCGACAAGGAAGGCGCGAACCCGGACAAGATCCGGCAGCAGCTGACCGAGTACGGCCTGGTCGCCGAGGAGTACGGCGGCGACACGATGTTCGTCGAGATCTCCGCGCGGGAGAACATCAACATCGACGGCCTGCTGGAAGCGATCCTGCTGACCGCCGACGCCGCACTGGACCTCCGGGCCAACCCGGACATGGAGGCCCAGGGCGTCGCGATCGAGGCACACCTCGACCGCGGCCGCGGCCCGGTGGCCACCGTCCTGGTCCAGCGCGGCACGCTGCGCGTCGGTGACTCGGTCGTGGCGGGTGACGCCTACGGCCGCGTCCGCCGGATGGTCGACGAGCACAACGTCGACGTGACCGAGGCGCTGCCGTCGCGGCCTGTCCAGGTCATCGGGTTCACCTCGGTGCCGGGTGCGGGCGACACCTTCCTGGTGGTCGACGAGGACCGCGTCGCCCGGCAGATCGCCGAGCGCCGCTCCGCTCGTACGCGCAACGCGCTCAACGCGTCGCGGCGCAAGCGGGTCAGCCTCGAGGACCTCGACTCCGCCTTGAAGGAGACGAACAGCCTCAACCTGATCATCAAGGGTGACAACTCGGGTACCGTCGAGGCCCTCGAAGCCTCGCTGCTCCAGCTGGACGTCGGCGACGAGGTCGAGCTGAACGTGGTCCACCGCGGTGTCGGTGGCGTGACCGAGTCGGACATCGACCTGGCGACCGCGTCCGACGCGATCGTCCTCGGGTTCAACGTCCGGGCCCAGGGCAAGGCGACCGAGCGGGCCACCCGCGAGGGCGTCGACGTCCGGTACTACACGGTCATCTACCAGGCGATCGACGAGATCGAGCAGGCCCTCAAGGGCATGCTTAAGCCGGAGTACGAAGAGGTCGAGCTGGGCCGCGCGGAGGTCCGCGAGGTCTTCAAGTCCTCCAAGATCGGCACGATCGCGGGTTGCCTGGTCATGTCCGGCGAGATCCGGCGCAACGCCCGGGCGCGTCTGCTCCGCGACGGCACCGTCGTCGCGGAGAACCTGCCGATCAGCTCGCTGCGGCGGTTCAAGGACGACGTGGTCGAGGTCCGCGAAGGCTACGAGTGCGGTCTGACGCTCGGTTCGTACGGCGACATCAAGGTCGACGACGTGATCGAGACGTACGAGCAGCGCGAGAAGCCGCGAGCGTAAGGACGATCGACACCGGGTGTGCGTTCTCGCGCACACCCGGTGTCTCCCTACTACACCACCAAAATTGCTTATGTTCGTCGGAGCCCTCGAGCTCGACATCCTGCTCGGCGACGTCCATTCGCTGAAGCAGAAGCGATCTGTGGTCCGTCCGGTGCTGGCCGAGGTGCGCAAGCGCTTCGCCGTGTCGGTGGCCGAAGCCGGGCACACCGACCTGCACCGCCGGACCCTCATCGGGGTGGCCGTGGTCGCCGAAGGTGGCGAGCACGTGCGGGACGTGCTCGACTCGTGTGAGCGGTACGTGGCGAGCCGGCCGGAGTTCGAGCTGCTCACCGCACGCCGCCGGCTGCTCGGTCCTGAAGACTAGGAGAAAGACATGGCTGATCCTGCTCGGGCTCGCAAGCTCGCCAAGCGGATCTCGCAGATCGTGGCGTCCGCGATCGAGCACGAGGTCAAGGACACTCGGCTGGACTACGTGACCATCACGGACACGAAGGTCACCGGCGACCTGCACGACGCCACGGTGTACTACACGGTGCTCGGCGAGAAGCTGGACTCCGTTCCGGACTTCGCCGGTGCTGCCGCCGCGCTCGAATCGGCGCGGGGGATGCTCCGCACGAAGGTCGGCCAGGGCACCGGTGTCCGCTACACGCCGACGCTGACGTTCGTCGCGGACACCATCCCCGAGGAGTCGAAGCGGATCGAGGACCTCCTCGCCAAGGCCCGCGAGGCCGACGCGGAAGTTGCGCGCCGCTCGGCGGGCGCCCAGCACGCGGGCGAACCCGACCCGTACAAGGCGCCGCGCGAAGACGCCGAAGACGACGAGTTCGCGGAGGAGGAGAGCCGGGGCTGACCCGTGCTCTCCCGCCGCGGCCTGCTCGCCGGCAGCGCACTCGCGCTGCTGGCGGGCTGCTCGTCGTCCCCTTCCGCTCCGGCGCCGGGCCCACCTGCCGTCCCGGAGCCGACTCGTCCGTCGGCGCTGAGCGAACCGGTGACCGTCCAGCGCATGCACTCGGCCGCCCGCGGCACGGACGTCGACCTGGTCCTGATCACCCCGGAAGGCGTCTCGGCATCGGGACTGCCGGTCTGCCTGGCCCTGCACGGGCGGGGAGCGCGTGCCCGGACGTTCCTCGACCTGGGCGTCCCTGCGGCGTTGACGCAGGCCGTGCGCGCGGGCGTCCCGCCGTTCGCGGTGGCCGCGCTCGACGGCGACCACTACTGGGTCGACGTCGGTGGTGACGACGACCCGCAGCGCATGCTCACCGAGGAAGTCCCGGGCTGGCTGCAGAGGCGCGACCTGCGTCCGGCGTCGGCGGTGTTCGGCATTTCCATGGGCGGCTTCGGCGCCTTACGCTTCGCCCGCGCCCACCCGGACCTGAAGGCGGTCGCCACGGCGAGCGCGGCGCTGTTCGTCAGCTGGCCGGATGCCCGGTCTCGTAAGGTGTTCGCGGACGAGGACAACTGGCGAGCGGAAGAACCGTTGCTGCACACGGGAGAGCTGCGCCCGGCGAACCTCGGCATCTGGTGCGGCGAGTCGGATCCGTTCCTGGGCGCGGATCAGAAGCTGGTGAAGGCCGTGAATCCGGCCGTGGCCGCGGTTTCGCCGGGCAAGCACGAGGACGCCTACTGGCGCGGCGTGCTGCCGGACGTCCTGAAGTTCGTGGGACAGCGGCTAAGCTGACGCGCGCGCGAACAGGATCGCTTGCGAGACCGCGCTTTCCGGGTTGAGCGCCCACTCCGCCTCGATCGTGAACCCGGCCGCCCGCACCCGCTTCGCCAGCCACCACGGCTGTCGCAAGTGGACGTGGACCCGCATCGGGTGCCCGCCGTAGCCTTCGGTCTTCAGCCGGGTGCCCACGCCGACGTGGTAGCCGATCACCAGCAGCCCACCCGGTCGCAGCACACGCCGGAAGTGCCCGAGCGCCACCGGGACGTCGTCGTCCGGGACGTGGATCAGTGACCAGAACGCCAGCACCCCCGCCACGGACGCGTCGGGCAGCGCCAGGTCCGTCATCGAGCCGACGTCGAATCGCAGCTCCGGATGGGCCTGCCGGGCCAGGTCGACCATCGCGGGCGAAAGGTCGATGCCGGACGCGTTGACGCCCAGCGAAGCCAGGTACGCCGTGAAGTGCCCCGGGCCGCAGCCGACGTCCACCGCCGGTCCGTCGACCTCCGACGCGAACAACGTCAGCGCCGCCCGCATGTGCGGGTGCTTCTCGAGAGCGCCGGAAACGAACTCGGCGTAGCTCGAAGCCACCGTGTCGTAGGAGTCGCGGGTGTCCGCGAGCCAGGTCATCGCGCACGCAGCCCGTCGAGGACCATGCCGAGCGCGCGCCGCCAGTCCGGGATCGCCGTCGCCGCGGCGAACACGATCGCCAGGTCTTCGCCGCGGAAGTCCGGCCGCAACGACCCGGCTTCCTGGGCGCGCGCGATGATCCGGTTCATCCGGGAAGCGTTGGCGTGCTTGGCTTTCTCCAGGCCGGACGCAGGGTCGAACGCCCGCGAGCACACCTCCGTGAAACCGCGGTCGGTGACCTGCATCAGGACCGACCGTTCGAGGAAGTGCACGAAACCCGCCCAGGGATCGTCGTACGCGAGAGCTTCTTCGGTGACCGCCTCGGCTTCTTCGAGCGTCGGCAGGAACGCCGCTTCGACGAGGTCGGCCCGCGTCGGGAACCGGTTGTACAGCGTGCCGATCGCGACCTCGGCGCGCCGCGCGATCTCGTCGAGCGGGGCGTCGACGCCCTTGGCGCCGAACACCTCCCGCGCGGCCGCGACCAGCGCCTCCCGGTTGCGCCGGGCGTCCGCGCGCAGGGGGCGTTGCTCGAGCGTCACGCGCCGGAGTATAGCCAAGCGGACGCCCGTCTCAGGTTCCTCACGCGCCCGCGGCCCGCCGGGTTGCCTCCTGATCGGAACCTCACAGTGCCTGCCGCCCGCGGCCGCCGGGAGCACAATGGGAAGAGCGGGGCTCACCCGCACCGAGGCGGCCACCGAGGGAGGTCGGCACCATGCACTCCGACCTCTCCCCGGCGGGCCGGACCGGAGTCCTCCTGGTCGGGACCCGCGGGCAGCGGGGACCCGGTGAGGTACTGATCAGGATCAGGGGCGGCCTGGAAACCTTCCTTGCCTGGTCCGACACGGAGCTGCCGAAGGGCACGACCGTCCTGGTCGTGGACACCCGGGGTCGGCGCACGGTCGACGTCGTGGCGTGGGACGTCTCGGAACCCACTATCTAGTGTGCGAAGAAGGACAGCCATGTTCGGGTATCGCGTTCCCGCGCCCAACGAGGCGATGCTGATCTCGGGGGGCAAGCACAGCAGCGGCGCGTCGCCGTTCCGGGTCGTCACCGGCCACGGCGCGTTCGTCATGCCGGTCTTCCGGAAAGTCCGGTTCCTGACGCTTTCCATGAACGAAGCCGAAGTGACCGAAGTGTGCGTCACGAAACAGGCGATCGCCCTGACCGTGCGGGCGGTGATCGCGTTCAAGGTCGGCAACGACACCGAGAGCATCGTCAACGCCGGCCAGCGCTTCCTCTCCGACCAGGACCAGATGTCCGTGCTGACCGGCCGGATCTTCGCCGGCCACCTGCGCTCGATCATCGGGTCGATGACGGTCGAGGAGATCATCACCGAGCGGCAGAAGCTGGCGACCGAGGTGCTGGACGGCTCCGCGGTCGAGATGGCCAAGATCGGCCTCACCGTCGACGCGCTGCAGATCCAGTCGATCGACGACATGAAGCTCGGCTACATCGCGGCGATGGCCGCGCCGCACAACGCCGCGATCCAGCGGGACGCCCAGATCGCCCAGGCGGTCGCGAACCAGACCGCCGCCGAGGCCGAGCAGAAGTCGCAGCGGACGCAGGCGGAGTACGCGCGGCAGACGTCGATCGTGCAGGCGCAGTACCGCGCCGAGGTCGAGGCGGCCCAGGCCGAAGCCGCTCAGGCCGGCCCGCTCGCGCAGGCGAAGGCCCAGCAGGAGGTCATCGACGCGCGCACCGAGCTGGCGCAGCGCGAGGCCGAGCTGCGCCAGCAGCAGCTGGTCGCCGAGGTGATCAAGCCGGCCGACGCGGAGGCCGAGCGGATCCGCATCCTGGCGCTGGCCGACGCGGAGAAGATGCGCGTGCAGGCGGAGGCGGCCGCGTCGAACAACCGGGTCGCGCTCGACCGGATGCTCATCGACCAGCTGCCGCAGATCGTCAAGGAAGCCGGGCGCGGGCTGGCCGGGGCCAACGTCAACATCCTCAACGGCGCCGATGGCCTGGGCGAGATGGCCGCGGGGCTCGTCGGCCAGGGACTGTCCATCTTGGACTCGGTGAAGCGTGGCCTGACCACGCCGCCGCCGGCTCCCACCGGGGCGCCGGAGGAGAACGGGCAGGCGCCGGTGAAGGGTGAGCTCACCCAGTAGCGCTTTGTCGACTCAGGCTCTATCGACTCAAGACGTGGGCTTCACCGCGACGACCAGGTCACGCAGGATGGCCTGGTCGACCCGGTGGCCGAACTCCGCCCACGGCCCGCCTTCGCGGACGTCGAGCCCGGCTTTCCGCAGCACCTCGACGAGTTCTTCGCGCGGCAGCACGGTGGTGTTCCACGAGATGCCGAGCGCGCCGCCCGGGCGCAGCACGCGCGTCCACACCGGGACGGCCGCCGCGAGGAGGTCGCGTGGGCTGCGCTGCAGGCCGGCTTCGCGGTGGCTGCCGTGCTGGACGCCGTACGGCGCGTCGGTGACGATCACGTCGCACGAGTTCGCCCGCAGCACCTCGTCGGTGGTCAGCGTGTCGGCCTGGAAGTAGGTGAGCTTGCGGGTGTCGCCGGTTTTGTAGTCTTCCTTGTTCAGCGCGTACTCGATGTCGAGCCGGCGCCCGAGCCGGACCTTGTTGCGGCGCAGCTGTCCCGAGTCGGCGGTGTGCTTGACGCGCTTGTTCCGCAGCCACGTCTTGATGAACGCTTCGTAGGCCTCGAAGTCCTTGGCGTCGACGTCCAGGCCGGTGGCGTGCAGGCCGTACATGATCGCCTGGTTGAGCGTGGTGCCGCGGCCGCACAGCGGGTCGAGCAGGTACTTCGGCCGGTCGGAGAACGGGTCCGCCGCCGCCAGCAGCGTCACGTTCAGCAGCAGCTTCGTGAACGACTCGTTGGTCTTGCCGGCGTACTTCTGGATGGTCAGCAGGTCCGAGTCGGCCTTCGCCAGCGGCGTCACGGTGACCGGGCGCAGGACGCCGTCACCCAGCTCGAACAGCGCGTACAGCGACGACAGGTTCGACAGCAGCGCGAGGTCGCGCTCGCCCAGGGCCGCCGAGCTGGTGAAGCGCACGTAGCCGACGCCGCCGAGCTCGACCTCCTCGATCCCGGACAGCTCGGCCGACAGCGTCGTGCCGAAGATCGCCAGCTCGGCGCGCAGCAGCGCGGGGGAGGAGGCGGCGTAGACCCGGTTGGCGGACGGGTGGACCAGGATCACGTACTCAGGCATCCCGCAGAGCGTAGCGTGACGCACCGTGACCCCTACTTTGGCGCAGGACATCCGGGACGCGGCGGCGCTGCTCGCGTCGGCGACCGACGTGACGGTGCTCGGCCACGTCCGCCCCGACGCGGACGCCCTGGGCAGCGCGCTCGCCCTCGGCCGGGCGTTGCACCAGCGCGGCGCGAAGGTGCGTGTCTCCTTCGGCGAGCCCGACGAGGCGCCCGAGACGCTGCGGTGGCTCGACGAGGACGGCCTGCTCACCCACCCGGACGACCTGCCCGACACCGAGGCGCTGCTGGTCTGCGTCGACACGCCGGTGCCGAAGCGGCTGGGCCGGCTCGCCGGGCGGGTCGAGCTCGCCGGCTCGGTGCTGGTGATCGACCACCACGCGACCAACGCGTGCTACGGCGGCTGCAACGTCGTCGACGAGTCCGCCGAGGCCAGCGCGATCCTGGTGTTCCGGATCCTGGACGCGATGGGCGTCGAGCTGGACGAGCCGATCGCCCGCGGGATCTACGCGGGCATCGTCACCGACACGAGCGGGTTCCGGCGGGCGAGTCCCGAGACGCACCGGATGGCGGCGCGGCTGCTGGAGGCGGGCGTCGACGCCGAGCTGGTGGTGCGGCGGATCGTCGACGAGCGGCCGTTCACGTGGCTGCCGATGCTGTCGTCGGTGCTGCGCGAGGCGCAGCTGGAGCCGGAAGCCGCGCAGGGCAAGGGATTCGTGCACGCGGTGGTCCGGGTGGACGCGGCGCGGACGGTGCGCGCCGAGGAGGTCGAGTCGGTGATCGACGTCGTCCGCTCGGTGCGCGAGGCGGCCGTCGCGGCGGTGCTCAAACAGGACCTGGGCAACCCCGCGCAGTGGCAGATCTCCTTGCGCAGCATCGGGATCGACGTCTCGGCGGTGGCGGCGGAGTTCGGCGGCGGCGGGCACCGGCAGGCCGCGGGCTGCACGGTCGCGGGCACCGCGGAGGAGGTCCTGGCCGGTCTGCGGGCGGCGCTGGAGCGCGCGCCGCTGCTCTAGGCTGAGCCGGGTGGTGGTGCGGTTCGACGAGGAGTTCCTGAAGGACCCGGTGTGCTCGTACGCGCGGCTGCGCGCGGTCGGCCCGGTGCACCGGGCCGAGGCGCCGGACGGCTCGCCGGTCTGGCTGGTCACCGGCTACGACGACGTCCGCGCGGCCCTCGCCGACCCGCGGCTGTCCCTCGACAAGGCGAACGCCACCACCGGCTACCGCGGGCTGGCGCTGCCGCCCGCGCTGGACAAGAACCTGCTCAACCTGGACGCGCCCGACCACACGCGGCTGCGGCGGATCCTGGGCCGCGCGTTCACGCCGCGCCGGGTCGAGGCGCTGCGCCCGGCCGTCGAGGAGATCGCGGGTGCGCTGGCGGACGCGGTGACCGGGGCCGACCTGCTCGCCGAGTTCTGCGTCCCGCTGCCCATCCGGGTGATCTGCACGCTGCTCGGCGTCCCGCCCGCCGACGTCACGCGGTTCCGCGAATGGACCGACGCGGTCCTGGTGCCTGCCGACGCCGGGCGGGCGCGGGCGGCGATGGGCTCGCTGTACGCGTTCCTGACGGCGCTGGTCGAGGCGAAGCGGGCGTCGCCGGGGGAGGACCTGCTGAGCGTGGTCGCGGACTCCCTGTCCGCCGACGAGATGCTGAGCGCGGCGTTCCTGCTGCTGCTCGCCGGGTACGAGAACGTGGTGCACGTGCTGGGCAACGGCCTGGCGGAGCTGCTGTCGGCCGGGCTCACCTCGTCCACTGTGGACGAACTGGTCCGGCACGCTTCGCCGCTGCAGCTGGCGATCCGCCGGTTCCCGACGGAGGACGTCGAGATCGGCGGCACGACGATCCCGGCGGGCGAGACCGTGCTGCTCGCCGTGGCCTCGGCGCACCGCGACGCGTCGGTGTTCCCCGACGCGGACGTCTTCGACCCGTCGCGGGCCGAGAACCCGCACGTCGGCTTCGGGTTCGGTCCGCACTACTGCCTCGGCGCGCCGCTGGCCCGGCTCGAACTGTCGATCGGGCTCGAGGCGTTGTTCTCGCGCTACCCGGGGATGTCGCTCGCCGTGCCGTACGCGGAGGTGGAGTGGCGCTCGGCGTTCCGGAGCCGGTCGCTGCGGGCGCTGCCGGTGCGGCTGAACGGACGCTTCCCGCACTCCGGAACTGTCGGTGGTGGCGGCTAGAGTCCGGTTCGTGGTGAATGTGGAGGAGCGGGAGCGGCTCCCGGCGAAGCGTGTGCTCGGCCTGGCCGTGCCCGCGCTGGGGGTGCTGGCGGCCGAGCCGTTGTACGTGCTGGTCGACACGGCGGTGGTCGGCCACCTGGGCGCGCTGCCGCTGGCCGGGCTCGCGCTCGGCGGCGTCGTGCTGGCCCAGGTGTCGAGCCAGCTGACGTTCCTGTCGTACGGCACGACGTCGCGCACCGCCCGGCTGCACGGCGCCGGCCGCCGGGCCGACGCGGTCCGCGAGGGCGTGCAGGCGACCTGGCTCGCGGTGTTCGTCGGGCTCTTCGTGCTGGTCGCGGGACAGCTGCTGGCCTGGCCGATCGCGCGGGCGCTGTCGGGCAGCGACGAGATCGCGGCCGCGGCGGTGTCGTGGGTGCGGATCGCGCTGTTCGGGGCGCCGCTGATCCTCGTCACGATGGCAGGCAACGGCTGGATGCGCGGGGTGCAGGACGCCGCGAAGCCGTTGCGGTACGTCCTCGCGGGCAACGGGATCTCGGCCGTGCTGTGCCCGGTGCTGGTCTACTGGGCCGGGCTCGGGCTGGAGGGCTCGGCGATCGCGAACGTCGTCGCGCAGGTGATTTCGGCGTCGCTGTTCCTCGCGGCGCTGGTGCGCGAGAAGGCTGGGCTCCGGCCGGACTTCAAGGTGATGCGCGCGCAGCTCGGCCTCGGCCGCGATCTGGTGCTGCGCAGCCTCGCGTTCCAGGCGTGCTTCATCTCGGCGGCGGCGGTCGCGGCCCGGACGTCGACCGAGGCGGTGGGCGCGCACCAGGTGGTGCTGCAGCTGTGGACGTTCCTGGCGCTGGTGCTGGACTCGGTGGCCATCGCGGCGCAGTCCCTGGTCGGGGCGGCGTTGGGGGCGAACTCGGCGCGGCAGGCGCGCGGGGTGGCGGCGCAGATCACCGGGTACGGGCTGCTGCTGGGGTGCTTCCTGTGCGTGCTGTTCGCGGCGCTGTCGTGGGTGCTGCCGCACGCGTTCACGTCCGACCCGGGGGTGCTGGCGGAGATCCCGCACGCGTGGTGGTTCTTCGTGGCGCTGCAGCCGATCGCGGGGGTGGTCTTCGCACTGGACGGCGTCCTGCTGGGCGCGGGTGACGCGGCGTTCCTCCGCAACGCGACCCTCGGCAGCGCGGCACTCGGTTTCCTGCCGCTGATCTGGGCGTCGCTGGGCTTCGGCTGGGGCCTGACGGGCATCTGGACCGGCCTCTCGCTGTTCATGGTCCTCCGCCTGGCGTTCGTCCTGTACCGCTGGCGCTCCGGAACCTGGGCGGTAACGGGCGCGATCCGCCCGGCGTAACCCGCGTGATCAGAGCCGGAACTCGCGTGATTCGGGCCGCAACTCGCGTGATCGAAGCCGTAACTCGCGAGTTCCGGCTTCAATCACACGACTTCCGTGCTCAATCACGCGAGTTCCGGCTTCCGTCACGCGAATGACGGGTTCAGGCTCGGGCTCGGCGGGCGTGGCGGACCCGGCGGTCCACCATCCGCCGCAGGAACGGGGCCGCCAGCGGGCCGAGCGCCGCGAGCAGGGCCACTGATCGGTCCGGGTAGACCGCGTACCGCTCGCGTTCCACCGCCCGCACGATCGCCGACGCGACGGCCTCGGCCGCCATCGGGCGGATCGTCCCGCTGATCGCCGCCGTCTCCGCGGGCTTCCAGCGGTTCTCCTCGGCCAGCTGCGGCGTGTCGACGTCCGGCGGGTACACGCACGCGACGTGCACCCCGGCCGGGTTCAGCTCGTCGCGCAACGCCTCCATCAGCCCGCGCACCGCGAACTTCGCCGGCGCGTACGCCGTGTACCCGTAGATCCCCAGCACCGCGGCCGCCGACGAGATCGCCACGATCGACCCGGACCGTCGCCGGACCATCGACGGCGCCACCGCGCGGACCGCGTGCAGCGTCCCGAAGTAGTCGACCTCCACCATCCGCCGGAAGACCTCGTCGTCCAGCTCCAGGAACTCGCCCGGACGCGCCTGGCCGGCCGACGTCACCAGGACGTCGCACGGCCCGGCGGCCGCCTCCAACGACGAGAACGCCTCCGCCACCTCCGCCTGCGAAGAGACGTCGGCGACGGCCGTCCGGACCGAGAAGCCGCGTGACTTCAGCGACACCGAAGCCTTCCGGAGCCGCGATTCGTCCCGGGCCACCAGCGACACCGACGCGCCGCGCGCGGCCAGCGCGGCCGCCGTCGCCAGGCCGATCCCGCTGGACCCGCCTGTGATCACCGCGTGCGCCCCGCGTAGTCCGGTCACGACACCACCCCCGAACGCGAATGAGATTCACATACAACCATGTGGTGAACGCCACCGGGATCACAGCTATGTTTCGCCGTTGCTTAGGCGCTACAAGTAATAGGGACGGCAGCGCAGGCGTCCGCACCACTCGTACGCCGAATCCCTGGAGGAACTTGTGCCGCCCGCCACCGGCCGCGCCACCGCCCGGTCCTGGCTCATCTGGCTCGCCGCCGTCACCGTCTACCTCCTCGCGGTCTTCCACCGCACCTCCTTCGGCGTCGCCGGGCTGCAGGCGGCCGAGCGCTTCGGCGTCGGCGCGGCCGCGCTCGGGACGTTCACCGTCCTCCAGGTCGGCGTCTACGCCGCCATGCAGATCCCGACCGGCGTCCTGGTCGACCGCTACGGTCCCCGCCGCGTCCTCACCGTCGCGGTGCTGGTGCTCGGCGCCGGCCAGCTCCTCCTCGGCGTCGCGCACTCCTACGGCCTCGGCCTACTCGCCCGCGGCGTGCTCGGCCTCGGCGACGCGCTCACCTTCGTCAGCGTGCTGCGCCTGGTCGCGGCCCACTTCCCGGGCCGCCAGTACGCGCTGTTGACGTCGTTCACCGCGGCCGTCGGCTACATCGGCAACCTCGCCGCCACCGTCCCGCTCTCGCTGGTGCTCGACAGCGCCGGCTGGACCCCGACCTTCCTCGCCGTCGGCGCCGTCACCGTCCTCTACACCGTGGTCGTGACGCTCCGGGTCCGCGACGTCCCGGCCGGCGTCACGCAGCCGGAACGCGAAGCCGTCCGCCCGCGCGAGCTCGCCCACCAGGTCGCCGAGGCGTGGCGGACGCCCGGGACGCGGCTGGGCTTCTGGGTCCACTTCAGCACCATGTTCGCCCCCAACGCCCTGACGCTGCTGTGGGGCGTGCCCTGGCTGGTGCAGGGCCAGGGGCAGTCGAAGGCCACCGCGAGCGCGTTGCTGACCGTGTTCGTCTTCGGCTCGATGGCCGGCGGTCCGCTGCTCGGCGGCGTGATCGGCAGGCGCCCGTCGCTGCGGATGCCGCTGGTCGGCGGCTACATCGGCGGGGCCGCGCTGATCTGGGCGGTGCTGCTGAGCTGGCCGGGCCAGGTGCCGGTGGCGCTGCTGGTGCCGGCGTTCGCGTTCCTCGCACTCGGCGGCCCGGCGTCGATGATCGGCTTCGCGCTCGCCCGCGACTACAACCCGCTGTCCCGCGTCGGCACGGCGACGGGCGTGGTCAACGTCGGCGGCTTCGTGGCGACGACCATCGCCGCCCTGCTCGTCGGCGTGCTGCTGCAGTGGACGGGCGGGAACTTCCGGATCTCGCTGCTGGCGATCGTGGCGATCCTGGCGCTGGGCACGTCCCGGATGCTGGTGTGGTGGCGCCGCACACGCGCCCACCTGTTCCTCGCCGAGGCCCGCGGCGAGGAGCTGCCGGTGCGCATCACCCGCCGCCGCTGGGACGCGGCGCTGCCGGAGACGCCGATCGTGGCCGCTTGACCGAAGCCGGCAGGAGCCGCGGGCACGGCCTGCCCCGAGGGATGCACGCGGGCGGCGTCGATCAGCAGCGCCGCCGGTGTCGGCGCGCGCGGCAGGACCGCCGAGAACGCCGTCCCGTCGCGCACCACGACGAGGCACTGGTGGGTTCCCGCCCACGCGGCGAACTCTCGGCAGCGAACGCCGAGCGGCCTGATCGAACCACGATCAGCGGCCGCTAGGGTTGCCGCGTGTCGAGCCCCAAGCCGCCCCGCCGTCCTGCCCCGCCGCCCGGTCTCGTGATCGTCGACAAGCCCGCCGGGATGACGTCGCACGACGTCGTCGCCCGGGCCCGCCGCATCATGGGGACCCGCAAGGTCGGGCACGCCGGCACGCTCGACCCGATGGCGACCGGCGTGCTGGTGCTCGGCATCGAGCGCGCCACCAAGCTGCTCGGCCACCTCGCGCTGGACCGCAAGACCTACCTGGCCACCCTCAGCCTCGGCAGCAGCACCACGACCGACGACGCCGAGGGCGAGGTCCTCACGCAAGCCGAGACCACGCACGTGGAGGACGACGACATCGCGCGGGGCGTGGCCAAGCTGACCGGCGCCATCCAGCAGGTGCCCAGCGCGGTGAGCGCCGTCAAGATCGACGGCAAGCGCGCCTACGCCCGGGTCCGCGCGGGCGAGGACGTCGTCCTCCCGCCGCGCCCGGTCACCGTCTACCGGTTCGACGTCCTCGCGATCCGCCACGAGGAGGACCACGTCGAGGTGGACGCCGTCGTCGAGTGCTCCTCCGGCACCTACGTCCGCGCGCTGGCCCGCGACCTGGGGACCGACCTCGGCGTCGGCGGCCACCTCCAGGCCCTCCGCCGCACCACGGTCGGCCCGTTCACGCTGGCCAAGGCGCGGACCCTCGACCAGCTCGAGGAGACCCCCGAGCTGAGCCTGGACCTCGACGCCGCCGTCGCGGCGGCCTTCCCGCGCCGCGACCTCGACGCGGCGACGGCGAAAGCGGTCCGGCACGGCCAGCGCATCCCCGCCGCGGGCGTCGAAGGCACCTACGGGCTCTTCGGGCCCGACGGCCGGGCGCTCGCCCTGGCCGCCGACGAAGAAGGTGTGTCCCGAGCAGTGGTCGTGCTGCTGCCCGCCTAGGGTGGCCCTGGAGAGACGGGAGTCTGACGTGCTGCGGTGGCGTGGGCTGGGGGACCTCCCCGGCGGCTGGGGCCGGTGCGTGGTCACCATCGGCGTGTTCGACGGGGTGCACCGCGGGCACCAGGAGCTGGTCAGCCGGACCGTGGCCGCGGCGGCCGAACGCGGGCTGCCGAGCGTCATGCTGACGTTCGACCCGCACCCGTCGGAGGTGCTGCGTCCCGGCAGCCACCCGGCGCAGCTGACCACGTTGCGGCGCAAGGCGGAAATCGTCGAGAGCCTCGGCGTCGACGTCTTCTGCGTGCTGCCCTTCACCCTGGAGCTCTCGCGGCTGCAGCCGGAGGAGTTCGTGCACGAGGTGCTCGTCGACCGGCTGCACGCGGCCGCGGTGGTCGTCGGCGACAACTTCACCTTCGGCGCCAAGGCCGCCGGCGACGTCGCGCTGCTGCGCACCCTCGGCCGCCGCTTCGGCTTCGCCGCCTACGGCGCCGAGCTGCAGGGCAAGGAACTGTCCGAAGAGGACCAGTCGGCGATCACGTTCTCGAGCACGTACGTCCGGTCGTGCATCGACGCGGGTGACGTCGTCGCCGCGGCCGAGGCGCTCGGCCGCCCGCACCGCCTGGAGGGCATCGTCGTCCGCGGCGACGGCCGGGGCCACGAGCTCGGCTACCCGACGGCGAACCTGTCGACGCCGCGGTTCGCCGCCGTCCCGGCCGACGGCGTCTACAGCGCCTGGTTCACCCGCTCGGCGGACCCGAAGCGCCGGCTGCGCGCGGCGGTCTCGGTGGGCACGAACCCGACGTTCTCCGGGCGCGAGCGGACCGTCGAGGCGTTCGTCCTCGACGTCGACGAGGACTTCTACGGCCAGCACGTGGCGATCGACTTCGTGACGCGGCTGCGCGACCAGGTGCGGTTCGCCGACTCGGCCGGGCTGGTCGCGCAGATCGACGACGACGTCGTCGCGACGAGAAAGGCACTGGAGGTGCCCCCGGACGCCCCGACCGGGGACGAATAGGGGGATTTCGCGGTCACGCACCCGGCAGCGATGGCAAGATGCTCACGGACGGTGTGCGCGCCGATGGGAAGCGAAGCGGTTTAGGGGAGCGGAACTGGTGGAGGACCACAAGATCGTCCAGCGCAACATCGCGTTGCAGCGCGAGTGGTACGGGGAGCCGCTCGGCGACCGGGTGCGCCGCCTCGTCGTCGCGTTCGACGTTTCGCAGGCGTTCCTGGCCGAGGTTCTCGGGATCAGTGCCCCCATGCTCAGCCAGGTGATGAGCGGGCGGCGGGCGAAGATCGGCAACCCGGTCGTGCTGGCCAGGATGATCATGCTCGAGCGCAAGATCCTGGTGCCCGAGGTCGCCGCGGGCAACCGCGACGCGATGCTGGCCGCGATGGAGGACGTCCGCGACGCCCGGCCCACCGTCGGCCGCGACAACATCCCGGTGGTGAACGACGACCAGAAGGTCCTCGCCTACCTGCGCGACCTGGCCGAGGACGAGGACCTGAGCGAGGCCGCCAAGCGGCTCGACGACGAGTTCCCGGCCATCGCCGACCTGCTGCGCCGGGCGGGCCACGGCGCCTGATGCCGGTCCTGTTCAGCGCGCTGCTCCCGCCGGACGACGTCGTCGAAGCGGTCGCCGAAGCACTGGGAGCTCTCGGCGAACCCGGGGACGGCCTGCGCTGGGAGCCGCCGGAGCGCTGGCACGTCACCCTCGCCTACTACGGCCAGGACGACGTCGAAGCCCGCGCCGCCTGGCTGGCGGACCGGCTGGCCGGCCGGGGCGCCGTCGACGTCCGGCTGGAAAAGGCCGCGACGTTCCCCGGGGTGCTGTGGTTGACTGTCGCCGGATCGGAGCTGACGCCGCTCGCGCACGCCGCGGGCGCCGACGCCGAGCCGAGGCCTTACCGGGCCCACCTGACGCTCGCGCGGTTCCCCCGGGAAGAACCCGGGCTCACCAGGCGTTGGACAGAGAGGCTCTCGGGCTTCAGCAGCCGCCGCTGGTCAGCCGGCGAGGTGGCGCTGATGGCCAGCGAGCGCGAAGAGGGCGGCCCCCGCTACCGGGTGGCCCGTACCTTCGAGCTGGACGGCGCCTGAAGCCCCTGTTCAGCGGGCTGGTAACCTCACGGGCGGGTCCGGCTGCAGTCCGTGGCGGCCGTGACCGTCTTCCCGGCGTTCATTCCGCGTCCGGGGCCGCACGGCACTGATTATTTCGAGGAGCAACACAAGTGGCGCTGTCCACCGAAGAGAAGAAGTCGATCCTGGCCGAGTACGGCGTGCACGACTCGGACACGGGATCCCCCGAGGCCCAGGTCGCGCTGCTGACCAAGCGGATCGTCGGCCTCACCGAGCACCTCAAGGCTCACAAGCACGACCACCACTCGCGTCGCGGGCTCCTGCTGCTGGTCGGCCGTCGCCGCCGGCTGCTGAACTACGTGATGAAGGTGGACATCGAGCGTTACCGTGCGCTGATCCAGCGCCTCGGCCTGCGCCGATAGCTTGAACCGAAGGGGAGTGACCACCGGTCGCTCCCCTTCGGACTAAAGAACAACGGCGCGAGCGCGCACGAGGGACCGTCCGCCGGTCCTCGGTAGTGGCTCCCGGGAAGAGTCCCGTGGGCTTCGATCGAAGACCGGCATCACTCCTCGAGCGTCCTCAGCGAGACGGGTCCCAGGGTGGGAGACTCGCGCCGGCTAGAAGGAACCAAAGAGGAGAAGCATCTATGACCGACTCCACCGGAGTCACCGTGCACGAGACCGAAGCCGTGATCGACAACGGCAAGTTCGGCACTCGCACCGTTCGTTTCGAGACGGGCCGCCTGGCCAAGCAGGCCGCCGGCGCCGTCGTCGCGTACCTCGACGAAGAGACCATGCTGCTCTCGGCGACGACCGCGTCGAAGCACCCGAAGGACCACTTCGACTTCTTCCCGCTGACGGTCGACGTCGAGGAGCGCATGTACGCCGCCGGGCGCATCCCGGGCGCGTTCTTCCGCCGCGAGGGCCGTCCCTCGACCGACGCGATCCTGACCTGCCGCCTGATCGACCGGCCGCTGCGCCCGTCGTTCACCGACGGTCTCCGCAACGAGATCCAGGTCGTCATCACCGTCCAGAGCCTCAACCCGGACGACCCGTACGACGTGCTGGCCATCAACGCCGCGTCGGCGTCGACCCAGATCGCCGGCCTGCCGTTCTCCGGCCCGGTCGGCGGCGTGCGCGTCGCGCTGATCGAGGGCCAGTGGGTCGCGTTCCCGACCTGGTCGCAGCTGGAGAAGGCGACCTTCAACATGGTCGTCGCGGGCCGCATCGTCGGTGATGACGTCGCGATCATGATGGTCGAGGCCGAAGGCACCGAGAACACGCTCGACCTGATCGCCGACGGCGGCCAGGCGCCGGACGAGGCCGCGGTCGCCGCGGGCCTCGAGGCCGCGAAGCCGTTCATCAAGGTGCTGTGCGAGGCCCAGCAGAAGCTGGCCGACGTCGCCGCCAAGCCGACCGGTGAGTTCCCGGTCTTCCTGGCCTACGAGCAGGACGTCTACGAGGCCGTCGCGGCGATCGCCACCGACGACCTGGCCCGCGCGCTGCAGATCCCGGGCAAGCAGGACCGCGACGCCGCGACCGACGAGGTCAAGGCCGCCGTCCTGGAGAAGGTCGGGCTGGGCGAGGGCGAAGCCTTCGAAGGCCGCGACAAGGAGATCGGCGGGGCGTTCAAGGCCCTGACGAAGAAGATCATGCGCCAGCGGGTCCTCACCGAGAAGATCCGCATGGACGGCCGTGGCCTCACCGACATCCGGTCGCTCTCGGCCGAGGTCGCCGTGATCCCGCGGGCGCACGGCTCGGCGCTGTTCGAGCGCGGCGAGACCCAGATCCTGGGTGTCACCACGCTGAACATGCTTCGCCTGGAGCAGCAGATCGACTCGCTGTCCCCGGAGACGCACAAGCGCTACATGCACCACTACAACTTCCCGCCCTTCTCCACCGGTGAGACCGGCCGCGTCGGTTCGCCGAAGCGCCGCGAGATCGGCCACGGCATGCTCGCCGAGCGCGCCCTGGTGCCGGTGCTGCCGAAGCGTGACGAGTTCCCGTACGCGATCCGCCAGGTCTCCGAGGCGCTGGGCTCCAACGGCTCGACGTCGATGGGCTCGGTCTGCGCGTCCACCATGGCGCTGTACAACGCCGGCGTGCCGCTGAAGGCGCCGGTCGCGGGCATCGCGATGGGCCTGGTGTCCGACGAGGTCGACGGCGAGACGCGCTACGTCGCGCTGACCGACATCCTCGGTGCCGAGGACGCCCTCGGCGACATGGACTTCAAGGTCGCCGGCACCAAGGACATCATCACCGCGCTGCAGCTGGACACGAAGCTCGACGGCATCCCTTCCGAGGTGCTCGCCGCCGCGCTGAAGCAGGCGAAGGACGCTCGCCTCACCATCCTGGAGGTCATCGCCGAGGCGATCGACGGCCCGGACGAGATGAGCCCGTACGCCCCGCGCGTCACCAGCGTGAAGATCCCGGTGGACAAGATCGGCGAGGTCATCGGCCCGAAGGGCAAGATGATCAACTCGATCACCGAGCAGACCGGTGCCGACATCTCCATCGAGGACGACGGCACGATCTACGTGGGCGCGGCCGACGGCCCGTCGGCGGAGTCGGCGATCGACCTGATCAACGCCATCGCCAACCCGCAGCTGCCCAAGGTCGGCGAGCGCTTCCTCGGCACCGTGGTGAAGACGGCCGCGTTCGGCGCGTTCGTCTCGCTGCTGCCGGGCAAGGACGGCCTGGTGCACATCTCCAAGCTGGGCAACGGCAAGCGGATCGCCAAGGTCGAGGACGTGGTCAACGTGGGCGACAAGCTCCGCGTCGAGATCGCCGACATCGACAACCGCGGCAAGATCAGCCTGATCGTGGTCAAGGAGGACGACGCGAAGCCCGAGGGCGACGCTGCCCCCGCCGACGCCGAGAAGGCCGACGCCAAGTAGCACCAGTTCCGCCGAAGGCCTCCTGACCGCGGTGGCGGTCGTGAGTGGGAAACAGCGTTAGAACACTGTTTCTCACTCACGACCCCGGCGGCAGGGGGCCTTCGCGGCATCGTGAGTAAGGAACCCATGGCACGGCAGGTTTCCGGGCACGAGCAGCCCGTCGGCACCACCCGCACGCTCGAGTCCACTCCGGACGGTGCGGTCGTCAAGCGCAGCGTCCTGCCCGGCGGCCTGCGCGTGATCACCGAGCACGTCCCGGCGTCCCGCTCGGCCACGGTCGGGCTGTGGGTGGGCATCGGCTCCCGCGACGAGCCGGCCGCCGTCGCCGGCGCCGCCCACTACCTCGAGCACCTGCTGTTCAAGGGCACCAAGCACCGCGACGCCACGCAGATCGCCGAGGAGATCGACGCCGTCGGCGGCGAGTTCAACGCCTTCACGGCGAAGGAGCACACCTGCTACTACGCGCAGGTGCTCGACGCCGACCTGCCGCTTGCCGTGGACCTGGTCACCGACGTCGTGTTCGAGGCGCTGTGCACCGACCGCGACATGGACATGGAACGCAGCGTCGTCCTCGAAGAGATCTCGATGCGCGACGACGACCCCGAGGACCTGCTGCACGAGACGTTCGTGACCGCCGTCCTCGGCGACCACGCGCTGGGCCGCCCGGTGCTGGGCACCGAGAAGTCGATCATCGGCATGTCCCCGCCGGCCCTGCGGAACTTCTACAAGCGCCGCTACACGCTGCCGCGGATGGTCCTGTCCGTGGCCGGGAACATCGACCACGGCCAGGTGCTCCGCCTGGTGCGCAAGGCGTTGCGAGGCAAGCTGACGGGCGCGGCGACGCCGATCGCCCCGCGCGAGGGCCGCGCCCGGATCAAGACCCTCCCGAAGCTGGCCCTGCACACCGACGACACCGAGCAGGCGCACGTCATGCTCGGCCTGCGCTCGCTGTCGCGCCACGACGACCGCCGCTTCGCGCTGTCGGTGCTCAACGCGGCGCTCGGCGGCGGCATGTCGTCCCGGCTGTTCCAGGAGATCCGCGAGCAGCGCGGGCTGGCGTACCAGGTCTATTCGTCGGTCGCGAGCTACGCCGACACCGGCCACCTGGCCGTGTACGCGGGCTGCCAGCCGGAGAAGCTCGGCGACGTCGCCGGCGTCATCCGCGAGGTGCTCGACAAGGTCGGCGTCGACGGCCTGACCGACGCCGAGGTGGCCCGCGCCAAGGGCCAGCTGCGCGGCGGCATCGTGCTGGGCCTGGAGGACACGTCCTCGCGGATGTCGCGGATCGGCAAGAACGAGCTCAACTACGGCCGCTACCTGGGCGTCGACGACACGATCGCCCGCATCGACGCCGTCACCACCGACGAGGTGTGTGCGCTCGCTCGCAGTTTGTTCGCGCGGCCGGGCGGGGTCTCGGCGGCGGCGGTCGTGGGGCCGTACGCTCACGCCGACGACCTTCCGGACGACTTGCACGAGGTGATCGCTTCATGACCATCAACGTCGGTGTGCTCGGCGCGCGCGGCCGGATGGGGGCGACGGTGGTGAACGCCGTCGAAGGCGCTTCGGACCTGAAGGTGGTCGCGGCGCTCGACGCGGGCGACGACTTCGCGGCGCTGGCCGAAGCGGAGGTCGTCGTCGACTTCACCCACCCCGACGCCGTCATGGACAACCTGAAGTACCTGGTGGAGCACGACATCCACGCGGTCGTCGGCACCACCGGCTTCAGCGATTCTCGATTGGCCGAGCTGCGCGGGTTGCTGGAGCCGAAGCCGTCGCTGGGGGTGCTGATCGCGCCGAACTTCGCGCTCGGCGCGGTTCTGGCGATGCGGTTCGCGGCCCAGGCGGCCAAGTTCTACGCGTCGGCCGAGATCATCGAGCTGCACCACAACCGCAAGGCGGACGCCCCGTCCGGCACCGCCGCGCACACCGCCCGGATGATCGCCGCGGCGCGCGCGGAAGCCGGTGTGGCGCCGGGGCCGGACGCGACGACGTCCGAGCTGGCCGGCGCCCGCGGCGCCACGGTCGAGGACGTCCGCGTCCATTCGGTCCGGCTGCCCGGTCTCGTGGCGCACGAGGAGATCCTGTTCGGCGGCGAGGGGGAGACCCTGACCATCCGCCACGACTCGCTCGACCGGACGTCGTTCATGCCGGGCGTGCTGCTCGGCGTGCGCACGGTGGTCGCGCGGCCCGGCCTGACGGTCGGCCTGGAGAACGTGCTCGACCTGTGACGGTGTTCGAATGAAAGCGCGCAATGTCGCGCTGCTGATGACGGCGGCGCTGCTCGTCTACCTGGTCCTGCTCGCCGACCGGGCGTTCGCGCTCTTCGCGTCCGGCTCGGGGGCGGGTATCGCGCTGGGCGTCGGCGTGCTGCTGCTGCCGCTGCTGGGCCTGTGGATCGTGGTCGTGACCTGGCGCAACGGCCTGCAGATCCAGCGGCTGTCCCGCCGGCTCGACGCCGAGGGCCAGCTGCCGGACGTCTCCGGCCTGCCGCGCCGTCCTTCGGGACGTGTGGATCGCGACGCGGCCGACGCGTGGTTCCAGGACCGCCGCGCCGAGGTCGAGGCGGACCAGGAGAACTGGCGCGCCTGGTACAAGCTGGCGTACGCGTACGACATCGCGGGCGACCGCCGCCGCGCTCGGGAGACGATGAAGAAGGCCGTCGAGCTGGAGGCCGCCGACCGCTGAACCGGCGGTGTGGCAGTTCGCTGACAGTTGTCGTTCGTTCGGGAAACGCGCGGTGTTCGTACCATCGCTCGCATGACACCGACTTGGTCTGCTTCCCCGGGTTTGCGGGCGCTGTCCGCGTCGCTGCGTGAAGTGCGCGGGGCACGGAAATTCGGCTTGCGTGAGCTGGCGCGGGCGCTGGGCATTCACCGAAGAAGCCTCGCAAGCTCTGCTTCGAGAGGCAGCGCGAGAGGGGGCAACTTGAACACGTGGCGCAAGTCGAGCTATACCGGCAAAGAAGAGTGCGTCGAGGTTCTGCTCGCCGAAACCGTCGGCGTGCGGGACACGAAAGCCCGTCACCTGGGACGGCTCACCGTCTCTCGCGCCGCTTGGACCGCGCTCGTCTCAGTGGTGGAGCCAGCCCGCGAACACCGCGGGTGAAGCGGCGATCAGGCTGAAGCGGATCCACCTTCCGGCCAGGCCCGCGGTCAGGAACGTCGCGAGCCGCATCCGGACCACGCCGGCCAGCACGCTCGTTGCCATGAACGGCGGCAGGCCCACCAGGGAGCTGATCCCGTACGTGCCCGCCATCCAGTGCGGGTGCCGGTGGCAGCGCTCGCGCAGCCGGTCGATCCAGCCGCGGAGCCGCTTGGTCCGCAGTTCCCAGCGCACGCGCCGGGCCGTCATCGGGCGCTCGCGGTGGAGGCGGTCGTGCAGTGCCTTCGGCAGCTTGATCGTGCCGCGCGCGGCCAAGAAATAGAGCGACTTCCCGGCGATCTGCCCGACGGCGACCGCCGCGCCGAGCCACAGCCAGTGCAGCCCGGGCTGGCTCGCGCACAGCCCGATCAGAAAGATTTCGGCGTTGATCAGCGGCACGATGGCCGAACCGAACGCGACCCCCAGCGTCAGCAGGATCCAGCTCATCGTGTCACCTCCTCAAGTGGGTTCGTGTACTCCAAGTTATCAGTTCGAAATTCGGATGCACTGGGGTTAACCCCCCTCTTCGGCCGGTGGTCCGCACCAGAAGATCACCTGCCGGACCGCTTCCGGTCACCTCCCGCTGCCACGCTGGCGGGGTGGCCGCCGAGCGATCCCGTATGCCCGCTGACCGATTCGGCGCCCTGTGCCGGGCGATCGTGCGCGTCCTGCCCCTGGGTCTGTCGCGGATCGTCGCGCCGACGTTTCTGGGGTTCTGCCTGATCAACGGCTGCACGTTCGGCATCGATCTGGGGCTGTTGACCGTTTTCCACGGTTTGGCCGGCTGGCCCGTGTGGCTCTCGATCACGCTTTCGTACGGGTGCGCGTTCGGGTTGAGCTTCGTGTTGAACCGGACGTTCAACTTCCATTCCCACGCCGCCGTCGGATTTCAGCTGGTGCTTTACATCGGCGCTATTGCTGTCAATTACGCGGCGTTTTTGCTGGGTGTGGGCGCGGGCCTGACGGCGCTGGGCGTCGAATACCACCTGTCACGGGTGCTCGCGGGCGCCTGCGAGGGCGTGTTCATGTACGCCGTGCTGCGGTGGGTGGTCTTCCGCGACGCCGGCTCAGGCGAGCGCGAGGTCGAGGCCGCCGGTGAGGCGGACCTCGCGGACCATGCGGTCGCCGGTGTCGAGGGTGCGGACCGTGCCGTCGGGGTGCCAGCCGGCCCGGCGGTAGAAGCCGAGGGAGGCGTGGTCGCCCTGGGCGACCCAGGTGATGCCGCGGCCGGCGCCGTCGGCCCGGAGGCCCGCGGCGGCCGTCGCGAGTAGCCGGCCGGCGTGCCCGCGGCGGCCCCACCGCGGCTCGACCAGCAGGGTGGCGATCAACCCGGTCGTGTCCGCGTCCTCGGGCAGGCTGCCGTCGGCGGCGGCGACCTCGCCTTCGGGTGCCCGGCCCACCACGCAGAATCCGACGGTGAACTCGCCTTCGGTGGCGACGTAGACCTGGCTCGCGGGGTGCTCGATGGTCTCGGCCCAGGTGCCGACGAGGTCGGCGGCGTCCAGCTCGGCCAGGGCGTTCTTGCCCAGCAGGTCCTCGTAGGCGGCGTGCCAGGTGTCGCGCTGGATCCGGGCGATCTCCGCGGCGTCGGACAGGTCGGCGGGACGGACGGCGGCGTCGCTCATGGGTCCTGAAGATAGCGGTGCGCGTTTTTGTCGGTGGTGGGTGGCACCATGACGGCACCATGCAAACGATCAGCGTCACGACGGCCCGGAAGACCTTCCTGGCCGCACAGGGCTTCGCCGACCCGCGTCCGTCCGGTCCCGTTTCCCGGCGGCACCTCAAACGGGTGCTGTCCCGCGTCCAGCTGCTGCAGCTGGACTCGGTGAACGTCGCGGTCCGGGCGCACTACATGCCGGTGTTCTCGCGGCTGGGCGCGTACGAGCCCGCGCTGCTGGACGCGGCGGCGTGGGCGCACTCGGCGCGTCAGCCGCGGCTGCTGGTGGAGACGTGGGCGCACGAGGCGAGCCTCCTGCCGGTCGAGGACTGGCCGCTGATCCGCTCGGGCGCGAAGCGCGACGGCTGGTGGAAGCACTACGGGCCGCTGATCGAGAAGTCACCGGGGCTGGTCGAGGAGATCCTGTCGGTGGTGAAGGAGCTGGGCCCGATCGGCGCGGGCGGCATCGAGCGCGAGGTGGAGGCGGACGCGCAGCGCCGCGGCCCGGGCTCGTGGTGGGAGCGCTCGGAGGTCAAGCGCGTCTGCGAGTACCTGTTCGGCGTCGGCCAGCTGACCACGGGCACGCGCCGCTCGTTCGAACGGCTCTACGACCTCACCGAGCGGGTGGTCCCGGCCGAGATCCTGTCTCGCACGGTCTCCGCGGAGGAGGGCGCGCGGGGCCTGATCGAGCGGTCGGCGCGCGCGCTCGGCGTGGCGAAGGAGACGGACCTGCGCGACTACTACCGCCTCGGCCCGGCCCCGGCGCGCCAAGCGGTGTCGGAGCTGGTGGAGTCGGGAGTCCTGGAGCCGCTGACGGTCCACGGCTGGAAGGCGACGGCGTACCGCCACGTCGAGGCACGTACCCCTCGCGCGGTGCCCGGACGCGCGCTGCTGTGCCCGTTCGACCCGCTGATCTGGGAGCGAGCCCGCACGGAGCGGCTGTTCGGGTTCCGCTACCGCATCGAGATCTACGTCCCGGAGCCGAAGCGGGTGTACGGGTACTACGTGTTCCCGTTCCTCCTGGACGGCGCACTGGTGGCGAGGGTGGACCTGAAGTCCGACCGCGCGGCGGGAGTCCTGCGCGTCCAGGGCGCGTTCGCCGAGGAGGGCGTGGACGTGGCCCGGGTCCTGCCGGAGCTGGCGGCGGAGCTGCGGCACATGGCGGAGTGGCTGGGCCTGTCCGGCGTGGTGGTGGGCGCCCGCGGCGACCTGGCCCGGCCCTTGGCGAAACTGGTGCGCTGAAGCCCGGACCGCACGAACGCACAAGAAACGGGCCGTTCCCGGAAACCCCCGCCGGGAACGGCCCGTCACCCCCTTTTCCCTCAGCCGGCCGCGCGCGTCACCACGGCGTTGCCGGAGCCGGTGCGGGCGCGCACCTTCAGCTTCACGCCGCCCTCGGGAGCGTTTTCCGCGACGTCCAGCTCGCTGGACACCTTGCCGCCGCTCGAGGTCAGGTCGACCTCCGCCGCCGTGCCGCCGCGGATGCCGATGCGGACCTCGCCCGATCCCGTGATCAGGTCGAGCGTGCCGGACGCCGCGTCGGCCACCGAGAGGTCGCCGCTGCCCGTGCGGGCCATCACCTCGCCCGAGACCGCGCCCAGCCAGACGTCGCCGGTGCCCGTCGCCAGGGTCGCGGAGCCCGCGATCGACAACGCCTCGACGTGGCCGCTGCCGCTGCGCAGCTGCAGGCCGCCGAGCGTCGGGCCGAGCTTGATGCCGCCGCTGCCGGTGCGGATCGTCGCCGAGCCGTCGGCGCGGTCGAGCTTGACCTCGCCCGAGCCGGTCAGCAGGTCGACGCGCCCGGCCGAGCCGCTCACCGTGACGTCCGCCGCACCGGCCCGCACCTCGACGTGCGAACCCGCCGGGGCGCGCACCTGCACCGACAGCGCGACGTTGCGCAGCTGCCACGCCTTCGGTGCCTGGACGACCAGGCGGTTGCCCAGCTTCTCGATCCGGCTCTGCCGCACCGCTTCGGCGGGGTTGGCGCCCGACGGGTCGACGCCCAGCTGGTCGCCGAAACGCTCGCCGACCCAGGACAGCAGGCTGTTGACCCCCGCGACCCACGGCTGCTGCTCGCCCTGGTCGTGCCGCAGCTCGACGCGGGCGCCGGAGTCGCCTTCGAGGACGACCTCGACGCGGCCGATCGTCACGCCGATGTCCAGCTCCAGCGGGACTTCGGTGTCGAACTCGTCGATCCGCACCAGCTCGTCGTTCGGCGCCGCGCGCTCGGAAGCTTCCGAAGCCTCTTCGTTCGGTGTGCTCTGCTCGTCGGTCATCGTCTATCCCCTCAGCCTTCGACCCAGCCGTGCAGGTGCGACCCGGGCCGTTCGCCCTTGCCGTGGTGCTTGGAGCCCCCGCCGAGGGCGCCGTGCCCCAGCGCTCCCTGCACCGCCTGGGAGACGAACGTGTTCAGCGAGACGCCCTGGGCCTGCGCCGCGCGCTCGGCCTGTCCCTTGATCTGCTCGACCAGGCGCAGCGTGATGCGCGAGATGTCACCGCCGTCGATCGGTGGTGGCGGCGTGGTGTCACGTGGTGTCTCGCGTGGGGGCGCCTCTTCGGCGGCCCCGGTGACGACCACGCGGACGTCCCGGCCGTCCAGCCGCACGTCGACCACCTGGCCGGGCAAGGCGGCGGTGACCTCGGCGGCGAGGTCGGCGAGGGCGTTCATCAGCGTCAGGCGGACGGCGGGTTCGAGCGCGGAGGACAGCAGCGCGGCCGCCCGCCGGGTCTGCTCGTCCCCGGCGGCAGCCGTGTTCGCGAGGTCCTCGCGAAGGTTGGCGATGTACGGCGTCAGGTCCATGACATCAATATGACGTCATCAGTGGTGTCAGTCAAGGAGCCGGTGATGTCACGTGTCGCCCGGGAGTGGGCGCCCGCACGCGGTTAGGCTGCCGGGGGAGCCTGCGGAAGGAGTGCGGACGTGGCCGAAACCGTGTCACCGAGGGTGCAGCTGATCGCGAAGACGGAGTTCTTCCCGCCCGCCGACGTCCCGTGGACCACCGACGCGGAGGGCGGCGAGGCGCTCGCGGAGTTCGCCGGCCGCGCCTGCTACCAGTCCTGGAAGAAGCCGAACCCCGCCACCGCGACCAACGCCGGCTACCTCGAGCACATCATCGACGTCGGCCACCTTTCGGTGCTGGAGCACGGCTCGGTGACCTTCTACATCACCGGAATCTCGCGCTCCCTGACCCACGAGCTGATCCGGCACCGGCACTTCTCGTACTCGCAGCTCTCGCAGCGGTACGTGCCCGAGCGCGACGCCGAGATCGTCGAGCCGGCGGTCATCGCGAACGACCCGGTGCTGCACGAGAAGTTCCTCGCCGCGGCGCAGGCGAGCGTCGACGCCTACACCGAGCTCCTGGCCGGTCTTGAGGAGAAGTTCGCCGACGTCCCGAGCGCGACCCTGCGCCGGAAGCAGGCCCGCCAGGCCGCGCGCGCCGTGCTGCCGAACGCGACCGAGACCCGCATCGTCGTCACCGGGAACTACCGGGCCTGGCGCCACTTCGTCGCCATGCGCGCCACCGAGCACGCCGACGTCGAGATCCGCGAGCTGGCCGTGGAATGCCTGCGGCAGCTGCAGAAAGCCGCGGCGAACGTGTTCGCCGACTTCACCATCTCGACGCTGCCGGACGGCACCGAGATCGCTACGAGCCCGAAGGTGTTCGAAGGCTGATGAAGCGTCTCGCGATCGATGTCCGCCCCGGCGAGTACGCCGTGGTCCGCCTGCCCGCGGACGCCCCGGTGCCCGCCGAGCTCCTCGCCCCCGGCGAACCCGCGTTCGTCTCGGTGACCCGGACGCCCGAAGAGCTGTCCGTGATCTGCCCCGCCGGGCGCGAACCCGACGGCGGCACGGCGTCCGAGGGCGGCTGGCGGCTGCTGTCCGTGCGCGGCCCGCTGGAGTTCACGCTCACCGGCATCATCGCCGCGCTGGCCTCGGAGCTGGCCGCGGCCGGGGTCGCGCTGTTCTCGATGTCCACCTTCGACACCGACCACATCCTGGTCCGGGGCTCCGACCTCGGTCACGCTGTGAAGGCGCTGCGCGAGTCCGGCCACGAAGTCGCGCATCCCTGAGCCGGTTGCGGGTACCCGCGGCGCGAGGGTGGGACCCGGCACCCTTGAAATTGAAAGTTCGGCACGCCTAAACTTCGATTTGGGATCCCCGACACCCGGTTGAGAGGCAGGCGCCATGGCGGTCACGGAGGCGGTCCGGCCGAGACTCGCGTCGCGGCTGCGCACCGGGTCGGCCCTGCTCGGCCCGGCGTTCGTCGCCGCGATCGCCTACGTCGACCCGGGGAACGTCGCCGCCAACATCAGCGCCGGCGCCCGCTACGGCTACCTGCTGGTCTGGGTGATCGTCGCGGCGAACCTGATGGCCGCGCTCGTGCAGAACCTCTCGGCGAAGCTGGGCCTGGTCAGCGGGATGTCGCTGCCGGAGGCCCTGCGCGCCCGGCTGTCACGGCCCGCGCGGCTGGCCTACTGGCTGCAGGCCGAGGTCGTCGCCGTCGCCACCGACCTGGCCGAGGTCGTCGGCGGCGCGATCGCGCTCTACCTGCTCTTCGACCTGCCGCTCGTCGCCGGCGGGCTGGTCACCGGCGCGGTCTCGCTGACGCTGCTGGCGGTCCAGGACCGCGGCGGCCAGCGGACGTTCGAGCGCGTCGTCACCGGCCTGCTGCTGGTCATCGCCGTCGGCTTCCTGGCCAGCCTGTTCGTCGAGCCGCCGTCGGCGGCGGGCACGCTCGGCGGCCTGGTGCCGAAGTTCGAGGGATCGGGCAGCATCCTCATCGCCGCTGCGATGCTGGGCGCGACGGTCATGCCGCACGCCGTCTACCTGCACTCCGGCCTGGTCCGCGACCGGCACGGCGCCCCGGACGTCACCACCCGCCGCCGCCTGCTGCGCGCCACCCGCGCCGACGTCGGACTGGCGATGCTGCTGGCCGGCGTGGTGAACCTCGGCATGCTGCTGCTCGCCGCGACGAACCTGCAGGGCCAGGCGGGCGTCGGCAGCATCGAGGGCGCGCACCACGCGGTCGCGGCGGCGCTCGGCCCGGGCATCGCGCTGATGTTCGCGATCGGCCTGCTGGCCTCGGGCCTGGCGTCGACGTCGGTCGGCGCGTACGCGGGCGCGATGATCATGCAAGGGCTGCTGCACAAGCGGATTCCGCTGGTCCTGCGCCGGCTGGTGACGCTCACCCCGGCGATCGTGGTGCTCGCCCTCGGCGCGGATCCGAGTGCCGCGCTGATCGTTTCGCAGGTGGTCCTGTCGTTCGGGATCCCGTTCGCGCTGGTGCCCCTGATCCGGCTGACCGCGGACCGTGATCTGATGGGGGCGGACGCCAATCGCCGGCTGACGACCATCGCGGCCTCGCTGATCGCGGTGGTGATCATCGCGCTCAACCTGGTGCTGATCTACCTCACCTGCACCGGTTGAGCCCACGAGCAGGGAGGCCTCGGCCATGGCCTGGATCTTCGCCCTCAACGCCGAATGCGGTGGGCGGGAGACCCACGCCCGGGACCTCGCGCGCCACTTCGACGGCTGGCGGTCCCGCATCTTCTCCGACGGCGGCGGCTGGTGGTGCGGAGTCGTGCCCGAAGACCTCGGCGAGCAGGGGATCCGGTCCGCCGACGACGCGACGGCGACGACCGCGGCCGGACGGCGCCTGTACTGGCTGCTGCGCACCGCGCCGCCGGTCTACCGCTACGCACTCGCCGGGGTCGAGATCGGCGCGTTCCGCACGTACGACCAGCTGATGGCGGAGAAGGACCTGACGGTCTTCCCCGGCCTGGTGGTCAGCGAGGACATCTGGGCCGCGACCGGGAAGCGCGCCGCGTTCAGCGACTTCGCCCCGGGCTACCGCTGGATCCCGTACCGCGGCGAGACCCACACCCGCGGCTGACAACAATTCCGCGGAACCCCCGGCGGTTCCCGGCGGTCCGACTAGCATCTGCGCGACCGCCGCCCGAAGGAGCACCGTGACCGACGAACAGACCCGGCCGTATCCACCCCAGGCGCCCACCACGCCTGGTCAGCGGGTGGTCGCGGGCCGTTACGCGCTGCTCGGTGAGCTCGGCCGGGGCGGCATGGGCGTCGTGTGGCGGGCGCAGGACCAGGTCATCGGCAGGCAGGTCGCCGTCAAGGAGCTGCGGCTGCCCGACGCCGAGTCCGCCGCCGTCTTCTCCGAACGCGCGCTGCGCGAGGTGCGCACCGGCGGCCGGCTCAACGACCCCGCCGTCGTCACCGTCTACGACGTCGTCACCGACGGCGGGACGACCTTCATCGTCATGGAGCTCGTCGAAGCGCCGTCGCTGGCCGACCTCGTCCGGCAGCGCGGCCCGCTGCCCTCGGCGCAGGCCGCCCTGATGGGGGAGCGGGTGCTCGCCGCGCTGCAGGCCGCGCACGCCGCCGGGATCGTGCACCGCGACGTCAAGCCGGCCAACATCCTCGTCGCGCCGGACGGCCGCGTGAAGCTCACCGACTTCGGCATCGCCCACGCCGTCGACGACCCGCGCCTGACCACCAGCGGCATGATCGTCGGCTCACCCGCGTTCATGGCGCCCGAGCGCGTCGAGGGCCGCGAAGCGCTGCCCGCGTCCGACCTGTGGTCGCTCGGCGCGACGCTGTTCTTCGCCGTCGAAGGCACGATCCCGTTCGAGCGCGCGACGACCGCGGCGACGCTGCACGCGATCATGACCGAGATCCCGTACCTGACCCGCGGCCAGGGCCCGCTCGCCGCAGCCGTCCTCGGCCTGCTCGTCGCCAACCCCGACGCGCGCCTCACCGCCGCCCAGGCGCAGAACCTGCTGACCACGGCGCAGGGCATGCGGCCCACCCCGCCGGGCGGCACCGCGATGCCGGCCCACCCCCCGACGCACGTCGCGCCCCAGCCGCCGAAGAAGCACCTTCGCGCGCTGTGGCTCTCCCTGGCCGCGGTGGCGGTGATCGGCGCCCTGGTCGGCGGCTTCTTCGCGGGCAAGGCGTTCGAGACGCCCGCGGTGGACGCCCAGAAACGCGACACGGTCACCTACGGCGTCGACGGCTACCTCAAGATCGAGGACGGCTCGAGCTACAACCGCTGCTACAACACCGCCGTCCAGCAGAACGTGGTGATCGGCAACGACAACCAGGCCAGCACCTGCGAAAAGACCCACACGCTGGAGATCTACGACATCGAACGGGTGCTGCCGACCGGGAGCTACAGCGACTCCGACGCGACCGTCGCGCAGTACCCCGACTTCGCGGCGGTCACCGCCTTCGCCGAGGCCCGCTGTGCCGAGTCGTTCCGATCCTCGGTGGTCCCGGCGGACAAGCGAGCCGACCTCGTCTACCGGGCGATCGTGCCGACCGCGGCCGAGTGGAACCTCCGGCCCGGGGAAGGTCATGAGCCCAGCCGCGAGTTCTACTGCGTGCTGGCCAAGGCCGACGGCGGCCCGATCTCCGCGCCGATCGTGACCAAGGTCAAGTAGAAGTTCCGCGACGAGCGGCCGCCGCACGGAAATCCTCCGCACTTCGCCGCGCGTGACCAGGTCGGCGCGGTTTTGTCGGTGCGACGGGGTACCGTCTCAGCATGTCCAACCCACCTACCGCAGCACCCGGACGGCCCTTCGGGCGCGTGCTCACCGCGATGGTCACGCCCTTCGACGCCGAAGGCGCGCTGGACCTGAAGCGGGCGCAGGAGCTGGCCGAGCACCTCGTGGAGCTGGGGAACGACGGCCTCGTCATCAACGGCACCACCGGCGAGAGCCCGACCACGAGCGACGCGGAGAAGCAGGAGCTCGTCCGCGCCGTGGTCGAGGCCGTCGGCGACCGCGCGACCGTCGTGGCCGGCGCCGGCACCAACAACACCGCGCACAGCGTCGAACAGGCGAAGCAGGCCGAAGAAGCGGGCGCGCACGGCCTGCTGGTCGTCACCCCGTACTACTCGCGCCCCAGCCAGGCCGGGCTGCACGCGCACTTCACGGCGGTCGCGGACAGCACCGGGCTGCCGGTGATGCTCTACGACATCCCGCCGCGCTCGGTCGTGCCGATCGAGGTCGACACGCTGCTGCGGCTGGCCGAGCACCCGCGGATCGTCGCGGTCAAGGACGCCAAGGGCGACCTGATCGCCGGGTCCGAGGTCATCGCCAACACCCACCTCGCCTACTACTCCGGCGACGACGGCCTGAACCTGCCGTGGATCTCGGTCGGCGGGGTCGGCGTCGTGAGTGTGATCGGTCACGTCGTGGCCGGCCGGATCCGCGCGATGATCGACGCCTACGAGAACGGCGACACGTCCACCGCGCGCACCAACCACCGCGGCATGCTGCCGGTGCTGCGCGCGATGTCGCGGGTCGGCGGGGTCGCGTTCAGCAAGACGGCGCTGCGGCTGCGCGGCTTCGACGTCGGCGAGCCGCGGCTCCCGATCGTCGCCCCGACCGCCGAGCAGACCGCCCTGATCGCCGGTGATCTCGGCCAGGGCGGCGTGCCCCTGGGCGACACGGCGGCCCGGGACTGGCATGGTGAGCGGGTGGCACAAGCAGATTCGAGGGCCGCCTACGTGGCGCCGACCTCGCACACCAGCGTTGGGACCCTGCCTCGGTGAGCTCACTTCCCCCAGGTCCAGGCCCCACCAACGCCCCGCCCGCACTGCCAGCCGGAGCCCTGCGCGTCGTCGCGCTGGGCGGCATCGGCGAGGTCGGGCGCAACATGACCGTCTTCGAGTACGGCGGCCGGCTGCTCATCGTCGACTGCGGGGTGCTCTTCCCCGAAGACGACCAGCCCGGCGTCGACCTGATCCTGCCCGACTTCCGCGCGATCGAGGACCGCCTCGACGACATCGAGGGGCTGGTGCTCACCCACGGGCACGAGGACCACATCGGTGCCGTCCCGTTCCTCCTGCGCCTGCGGCCGGATCTGCCGATCTACGGCTCGAAGTTCACCAACGCCCTGCTCGCGGCCAAGGCCAAGGAGCACCGGCAGCGGCCGAAGCTGATCCAGGTCCGCGAGGGCGAGCGCCGCGACGTCGGCGTGTTCAACCTCGAGTTCTTCGCGGTCAACCACTCCATCCCGGACGCGCTGGCCGTGGCCATCCGCACCCCGGCGGGCGTGGTCCTGCACACCGGCGACATCAAGCTCGACCAGCTCCCGCTGGACGGGCGCCTCACCGACCTGGCCGGCTTCTCCCGGCTCGGCGACGAGGGCGTCGACCTGTTCTGCGTCGACTCGACCAACGCCGAGGTGCCCGGGTTCGTGATGCCCGAGCGGGACATCGGCCCGGTGCTCGACGACGTCATCCGCCGCGTCGACCAGCGCGTGATCGTGGCCTGCTTCGCCAGCCACGTCCACCGCGTGCAGCAGGTCCTCGACGCTGCCCAGCGGCACGGCCGCCGGATCGCGTTCGTCGGCCGGTCGATGGTCCGCAACATGGGGATCGCGGCCGAACTCGGCCTGCTCAACGTGCCGGACGGCCTGCTCGTCGACCTCGACCAGGCGAGCAACCTCCCGGAGAGCAAGGTCCTGTTCGTGTCGACGGGTTCGCAGGGCGAGCCGCTCTCGGCGCTGTCGCGGATGGCGCGCGGCGAGCACCGGCAGATCTCGATCCGCGCGGGCGACACGGTCGTGCTGGCCAGCTCGATGATCCCGGGCAACGAGACCGCGGTGTTCGGCGTGGTCAACGGCCTGACCCGGCTCGGCGCGAACGTCGTGCACCAGGGCAATGCCAAGGTGCACGTGTCCGGCCACGCGTCGGCCGGCGAGCTGCTCTACCTGTACAACGCGGTGCGCCCGAGCAACGTGATGCCGGTCCACGGCGAGTGGAAGCACCTGCGCGCCAACGGCGAGCTGGCCATCCGCACCGGCGTCGCGGCGGAGAACGTGGTCATCGCCGAAGACGGCGTGGTCGTCGACCTGGTCGACGGCAAGGCGTCCCGCACCGGCCGCGTCGAGGTCGGGCACGTCTACGTCGACGGCCTTTCGGTCGGCGACGTCGGCGAGTCGACCCTGTCCGACCGGCTGGTCCTCGGCGAGGGCGGGTTCATCTCGATCAGCGTCGCGGTGGACTCCAGCACGGGCCGCGCGGTCAGCAGCCCGACGGTGTCCGGCCGCGGCTTCTCCGACGACCCGAAGGCGCTCGACGCGGTCGTGCCGCTGGTGGAGATGGAGCTGGCGCGCACGGAGTCCGAGGGCATCACCGACACGCACCGGATCGCACAGGCGGTCCGCCGGGTGGTCGGCCGCTGGGTGGCCGACACCTACCGCCGCCGCCCGATGATCGTCCCCACGGTCATCCCGGTCTAACGCCATGAAGGGCACCCCATGGACTTCGAGTCCATGAGGGTGCCCTTCATGGCGTTCAGCGCGCCAGCTTGGTGAGGGCCAGGACAAAGGCCACGGTCGCGGTCTGGCGGAGCAGGGCCCACCGGTCCCGGCGCTGGTCGTGTCGTGTCGGTTTCATGCGTACCCCCAACCGGTCAGGCCTCCAGTGTCGCGCGCGGACATCCCACTCGCGGACGGATCGGATCCCTTCCCGGGTATGAGGGTTCCCTGTTACGCCATCCGGACCACGAGCCGGTGGTTTGCCGGGCGCTAACCTTGGTCGCACCCCGCCTCGGGAAGAGAGGCCGCGCCGATGGGACGTCACTCGCCGGACGGAAGACGACGCCGGCTGCTCGTGCCCGCCGTCGCGACCGGGCTCGTGGTCGTCGTCGGGGCCGGGGCCTGGGTCACCGTCTCGGCGGTGAAGTCCCGGCCCACCTGCGAGCAGCCGGCGAAGGTCCTGGTCACCGCGTCCGCCGACATCGCGCCCGCGCTCGAGCTCGTCGCGCGTGGTCTGAACCTCCAGTGCGGCAGCGTGGAGGTCCAGACCAGGGAGGCGGCCGCCGCCGCCGAGCGGCTCGCGCTGTCCGATGGCAGCCCGCGGCCGCAGGTGTGGGTACCCGACTCGACCCTCGCGCTGCGCCGCGCGCACCAGCTGGGCGCCGCGGACGTCCCCGAGACCGGCGCGGCGGTGGCCAGCTCGCCGGTGGTGCTGGCCGTCGCCGAAGACGTCGCGAAGGGCATCGGCTGGCCCGAGCGCACGCCCACCTGGTCCGACGTACTGGGCGCGCAGGGGGCCGTCCCGGGGATGTCCGATCCGGCCCGCGATGCGGTGAGCGCCGTGGCCTTGCTGGGCTTGCGGGAGAGCGTCAAGGCGGCCGCCGAGCCGGCGGGCGCGTACGTCGCGCTGCTGCGGCGGTTCTCCGCCACCACCCTCGGCGCGGAGACGGACCTGATCGCGCGGCTGCCGGGGTCGAGCGGCAGCGGCGGGGCAGGCGCCGTGACGACGTTCCCGGCGTCGGAGAACTCCTTGCTGCGCCACAACATCGAGGACCCGACGTCGCCGCTCGTGGCCGTCTACTCGACGGCCGTGCCCACATTGGACTATCCCTTCGCCGAGCTGGGCGGGATCACCCCGCAGCAGCGCCCGATCGTCGACGCGCTGCGGGACGCGGTGCTCGGCGACGCGGGCGCGGACGCCATCGCGAAGACGGGCCTGCGCGCGGCGGGCGGCCAGGCGCTGCGCGCGCACACCGACGACCCGCGCGTGTCACCGCCGGGCATCCGGACCGCGAACCTGCCGCCCGCCACGGCCGTCGACGAGCTGCTCACCCAGTGGGCGGGGATCAACCTGAGCGCGCGGGTGCAGGTGCTCGTCGACGTCTCGGGGTCGATGAACGCGCAGGTGCCGGGAACCGGGCTGAACCGCATGCAGCTTTCGATGCAGGCGACGGCGAAGGCCCTGCACCTGTTCAAGCCCACGACCGAGCTGCGGATGCTGGCGTTCTCGACCCACCTGGACGGCGACAAGGACTACCGCGAGCTGCTGCCGATGGCCCCGGTGGCCCAGCACCTGGCGGACGGCGCGCTCGACAAGCTCGCCCAGGTGAAGGCCACCCCGGACGGCGGAACGGGGCTGTACGACAGCGTGCTGGACACGTACCGCACGGCGCGTCGCGAGTGGGAGCCGGGCCGGCTCAACCTGGTGATCGTCCTGACCGACGGCCGCAACGAGGACCCGCACGGCATCTCGCGCGCGGAGTTGCTGACGGAGCTGGCGAAGCTGCAGGACCCCCGCCGCCCGATCCCGGTGATCGGCGTGGGCATCGGCCCCGACGCGGACAAGGCCGAGCTGGACCAGCTGACCGCGGCGACCGGCGGCCAGGCGTTCGTGGCCCCGGACCCGGCGAAGATCACGGACGTCTTCTTCGCCGCCCTGAGCCACATCGCCGGCGGCTAGCTGGCTGAACCACGCCCCTCAGGTCGTCAGGATCTCCGACTTCCGCTGCACCAGGAACGCCCCGGCCAGCAGGATCGCCGAGCCGAGCAGTTGGGGCCACGTCAGCTCCTCGCCGATGAACGCCCACGCCGCGACGGTCGTGATCACCGGCTCGACCAGGCCGAGCACGCTCGCGACCGACGCGGGCAGGTGCCGCAGCGACGAGATCCCGCAGACGTACGCGAGCACCGTCGCGACCAGTACCAGCAGGACCATCAGCAGCCACACCGGCGGGTGCCACGCGCCGAACTCGACGTCGGCCGCGAGCAGCGCGACCGGCCACGTCCACGGCGGTGCGACCAGGCTGATCAGCACCGCGCCGATCACCATGCCCCAGGTGACCAGGCCGAGCGGGTCGATGTCGGCCACCGCGCGCTCGCCGAGGAGGAAGTACCCGGCCGAGCACAGCGCCGCACCGAAGCCGGCGAGCAGGCCGACGCCGTTCAGCGTGACGCCCTGCCAGACCTGCGCGACCAATCCCAGGCCGGCCATGGCCAGCGCGATGCCGCCCCACACCGACCGCGGCAGCCGGTGCCGCCGCACGAACCGCACCCACAGCGCGATGAGCACCGGCGAGACGAACTCCAGCAGGATCGCGATGCCGACCGGGATCCGGCCCGCGGCGACGAAGTAGAGCAGCTGCACGCCGGCGACGCCGAGCAGGCCGTACCCGGCCAGCACCGGGAGCTCCGACCGGCGCACCCGCAGCTTCTTCGGAGCGACCAGCGCGACTCCGGCGAGCAGCACGAACCCGGCGAGCCCGATGCGCATCGCGGCCACCTGCTCCGGGCTGAACCCGGCGGACATCGCGGACTTGCCCAGCGTGCCCGACGTGCTGAAGAACAGCGCGGCGAGCAGGACGAGCGTGGTCCCGCGGCCGCGCTGGGCGACCCGGACAGGTGCGAGGACGGGCAGCTCGGTGGTCACCACCGCGACTGTAGGGGCCCGCCACGTCACTGCCAAAGCGGTTTTCGCGGTTACTCGGCCTGCTTGAGTCCGGTCGCGACGTGCGTCGCGATCGTGGCGAGCCGCCGCCCCTGGACGTGCAGCGCGCCGAGGGCGAGCTCGTCCGGCGCCGCCGACTTGCGGGAGACGAACGAACCGCCGTACGGGTTGCCGGACTCCATCAGGTGCGGGTCGGTGTAGCCGAGCGGGACCACGATCGCGCCCCAGTGGTAGAAGACGTTGTTGATCGCCAGCAGCGTCGACTCCAGGCCACCGTGCCGGGTGGACGCCGTCGTGAACGACGTCGCGACCTTGTCGGCCAGCTTTCCCTTGGCCCACAACCCACCCGTGCTGTCCAAATAGGACTTGAGCTGAGCTGCCGGGCCGCCGAACCGGGTCGGGCTGCCGACCGCGAGCCCGTCTGCCCAGACGAGGTCGTCGAGCGTGGCCAGTTCGTGGTGCGGCCCCGAGTCGACCCAGGCCTGCCACCGCGGGTTCTGCGCGACGAACTCGGCGGGCACGGTCTCGGGCACGGTCCGCACCCGGACGTCCGCCCCAGCCTCGCGCGCGCCCGCGGCGAGCGATTCGGCGAGGGCAGCGGTGTTCCCGGTCGCGCTGTAGTAGACGACGAGTATCCGTGTGCTCACGTCCGCCGACTCTAGGGGCACCCGCGCCGATGTCTCAGGATCCGGACGCCGGCTTCCACGGGCTGACGGTGTCGGTCGGCCGCGTCGGGTCGTGGAAGCGAGGCCGGTCGAGTTCGCCCGCACGCAGCGGGACGAGGCCGTCGGTGATGGCCTGCATGATCTTGGCGTGCGCGCGCACGCCGGCGCCGGGCCGCTCCGGCTCGACGTCCGACAGGTCGACGGGCTCGCCGAAGTGCACCCGGAACTTCGGGCGGCGCAGGGGAGCGCTGAGCCCGGAGCGGGCGAGGGGGACCAGGTCGGCGGGGCCGTTGACGGTTTCGGTGCCCCAGTAGACGGCCTCGTGCGCGCCCCACTGGCTGATCGGGATGACGGGCACGCCCGCGGCCAGCGCGAGCCGCGCGGCGCCGGTCTTGCCGCGTTCCGGCCACAGGCCCGGGTCGTGGCTGATCCGGCCCTCGGGGTAGACGATGATCGGCTCGCGCGTGGTCTTGAGAGCTTCGACGGCCTCGGTGAACTGCCCGACAGCGGTCGCGGCGACCTTCCGGTCGACCCGCAGGTGGCCGCTGACCCGCAGCGCCGGGCCGATGACCGGGGCGTCCAGGATGCCGCCGGCCAGCATGAACCGGGGGTTGATGCCGATCCGCTTGCACGCCGCCATGAGGACGAACGCGTCGAAGACGCCGATGTGGTTGGCGGTCATGAGCAGCGGCTTGCCGCGCAGCTGCGCCGGGATCCGGCCGCTGACGGTCAGGCGGCCGACGAGGTTCACCAGCCCGCGGTCGATGTTCAGCATGGTCCGCCAGATGGCGGGGGCTCGGCGGGAGGTGTTGTCGGAGTGCAGCGCGACCATGGGCAAGAGCATGGCAGACGCCGATTTCACCCGGATGGCCGCTCGGGATACCGGTCTGGGTGGGTTTTCTTGGGGCTTCGGCCTGGCACGGCGGCGCGAAAGGGCCGTTCGCGCCGGTGTGAGGCAGAAGTTCACCCTGCGCTGAGAGTGGCGCATGTGACGAAAGGCCACGGCCGGTTACCTTTAGAGACATGGCTGGGTCGGCGACGAGGAAGCGAAGCACGGGCAGCGGCGCGAAGGGGGCAGCGGCGCGTAAGCCGCGTACACCCGCGAAGCCACGTACCGCCTCCGCTCGCAGGCCCGCCCCACGCGGGCGCCGCAAGACGCCCGGGCTCTTCGGCAAGGGCGTCCGCGGCACGTGGAACCTGCTGGCCAAGGGCATCGGCACGCTGGCCCGCACGGTCGGCCGCACCCGGGAACTCGAGGCCGAACACCGCCGTGACGGCCTCGCGCTGGGCCTGATCGCCCTGGCCATCGTCGCGGCCGTCGGGGTCTGGTGGCGGGCCGCCGGGCCGATCGGGGCCGGGGTCGAGATCGCCACGCGGACCGTCCTCGGGGCCGGGGCCGTCACGCTTCCGCTGGTGCTCGTGGTCGTCGCGGTCGCGCTGATGCGGTCCGAGCCGCATCCCGAGACGCGGCCGCGGATGGTGATCGGCACCATCATGGTCGTCCTGTCCGTGCTCGGGATGCTGCACATCTTCACCGCGCTCCCGGCCACGAACGACGGCCGGATGTACGCCGGCGGCATCATCGGCGCCTTCTCCGGCGGGCTGCTCACCATGGGCGTCACCACCTGGGTCGCCGTCCCGATCCTCATCCTCGCGCTCGTCTTCGGCGTGCTCGTCTTCACCGGCACGCCCGTCCGCGAGATCCCGCACCGCCTCCGCAACTGGGGCCTCGACGACGAGGAGATCGCCGAAGCCGAGCAGCGGTCCGGCTTCGCGACCGACGAAGAGGCCGTCACCGAAGCCGACCCGAAGGCCGCGCGCCTGCGCAAGCCGTCGCGCCGCCGCCAGGCCGCCGACGCGAACCCGGAGCAGCTCGACCTCGACACCATGCTCGCCGAGGCGCCGACGCCGATCAAGCCGCCCAAGGCTGTGCCCAAGCCGGTCGAGGTGCCCGAGAAGAAGCCGAAGAAGGCCCCGGAACCGCCGCTCGCCGTCACGCGGACCGTCGAGGGCGACTACCAGCTCCCGCCGCCCGACCTGCTGAAGCTCGGCGACGCGCCGAAGTCCCGCAGCAAGGCCAACGACGCCATGATCGAGGCGATCACCGGCGTGCTGGAGCAGTTCAGCATCGACGCGCAGGTCACCGGCTTCACCCGCGGCCCGACCGTGACGCGCTACGAGGTCGAGCTCGGCCCGGGCGTGAAGGTCGAGAAGATCACCGCGCTGACGAAGAACATCGCCTACGCGGTGGCCACCGACAACGTCCGGCTGCTGGCGCCGATCCCCGGCAAGTCCGCGGTCGGCATCGAGGTGCCCAACTCCGACCGCGAGATGGTCCGCCTCGGCGACGTGCTGCGCGCGCCGTCCACGGTCAAGGACAACCACCCGATGGTGATCGGCCTCGGCAAGGACATCGAGGGCCACTTCGTCACGGCGAACCTGACGAAGATGCCCCACCTGCTGGTCGCCGGCTCCACCGGGTCCGGTAAGTCGAGCTTCGTCAACTCCATGCTGGTGTCGCTGCTCGCGCGGGCGACGCCGGACGAGTGCCGGATGATCCTGATCGACCCGAAGATGGTCGAGCTGACGCCCTACGAGGGCATCCCGCACCTGATCACGCCCATCATCACCCAGCCGAAGAAGGCCGCCGCCGCGCTGGCCTGGCTGGTGGAGGAGATGGAGCAGCGCTACCAGGACATGCAGGTCAACAAGGTCCGGCACATCGACGACTACAACAAGAAGGTGAAGTCCGGGGAAATTACCGCGCCGCCGGGGTCCGAGCGCGAATACCGGCCGTACCCGTACATCATGGCGATCGTCGACGAGCTCGCCGACCTGATGATGACCGCCCCGCGCGACGTCGAGGACGCGATCGTCCGGATCACCCAGAAGGCGCGCGCCGCGGGGATCCACCTGGTCCTGGCGACGCAGCGGCCGTCCGTCGACGTCGTGACCGGCCTGATCAAGACGAACGTGCCCTCGCGGCTGGCCTTCGCGACGTCGTCGCTGACCGACTCGCGGGTCATCCTCGACCAGCCGGGCGCGGAGAAGTTGATCGGCATGGGCGACGCGCTCTACCTGCCGATGGGCGCCGGCAAGCCGGTCCGCATCCAGGGCGCGTTCGTCGGCGACGAAGAGATCTCCGCGGTCGTCACCTACGCCAAGGAGCAGGCGCAGCCGGACTACCAGGACGGCGTCACCGCGCAGAAGGCCGGCGAGAAGAAGGAGATCGACCCGGACATCGGCGACGACCTCGACGTCCTGCTGCAGGCGGCGGAGCTGATCGTGACGTCCCAGTTCGGCTCGACGTCGATGCTGCAGCGCAAGCTGCGGGTCGGGTTCGCCAAGGCGGGCCGGCTGATGGACCTGCTGGAGAGCCGCGGGATCGTCGGACCGTCGGAGGGCTCGAAGGCCCGTGACGTGCTGATCAAGCCCGAGGAGCTGGAAGGCGTGCTGTTCATGATCCGCGGCGGCGACCCCGTCCCGGCCGACCCGGACGACGAGTAGTGCAACCCGCGGGCGGGGTCGTTCCGTCCTGAGCACATGGACCTGCAGCGCTTCGCAGCCGGGCTGTTCGCCTTCGCCGTCCTCGCGGTGGGCGCCGGGAGTTCGGTCGCCTCCGGGCAGCCGGTCCCGGCCCGGGCGCCGTCGACCGTCAGCACCGCTCCCCGGGGTGACGTCACCCTGCGGCTCGGCCAGGAAGCCGCGATCCAGGGGAAGGACCTCGCCGTGCGGTACACGCACCTGGTGAACGATTCGCGGTGCCGCCCGACCATGACCTGCATCTGGCAGGGCGAGGCGACGCTCGCTTTCCTGCTGAGCGAGCCGGGCCGCGGCGAGAGCACGACGGCCGAGCTGCACAGCGGCCCCCGGACCGGCCCCCAGGCGACCTCGTTCGCCGCCAGCCGCGTCGAGCTGGTGTCGGTGAGCGAGGACGGCCTGGCGGCGACGGTCCGGGTCAGCTGAGGGGCGTGCCCCAGTGGTCGAGGTAGGACACTTCGGACAGCGGGATCCGCTCGGCCGGCTTGAAGTCGGGGGTCGTCGTGTAGGCGACCGGAAGCAGCCCGGCCTGCGTGTAGCCGTCGGGCACGCCGAGGATCTCCGCCGCCTCGGGCTCGCGCGAGAGGTGGTACGTAGTGAGCGTCGAACCCAGCCCGCGGGAGCGCAGCGCCAGCTGGAAGTTCCAGACCGCTGGGAAGATGCCGCCGTAGAAGGCCGCGTCGGTCGCGTTGTCGCCTGCCGGGCGGCCGCGCAGGCAGGGGATCACGAACACGGGCACCGCTCGATCACGTCGATCAGGTGCCGCCCCGACGCCAGCGCCCGCGACGGGCCTTCCTTCGCCCGCTCGGCGAGGTAGGCCTCGCCGACCTCGCGGAAGAGCGCGCCGAGCCGCTCCTTGACGCTCTGGTCGCGCACGACCAGCCAGCGCCACGCCTGGGCGTTGCCGGGGGTCGGGGCCTGCAACGCGAGGTTCAGGCACTCCTCGAGGACCGCGGACTCCACCGGCCGGTCGAGGTCGAGCTTGCGCCGGACGGCGCGGGTGGTGGACAGCAGGTGATCGATCTCCATGCCCCCATCCTGACCCGGGTCCGGCACGACCCGGGTCAGGGGGCGGGCTCAGCCGCCGAACTTGCGGACGGCCTCGTAGTACGTCCACGCCGCGCCCTTGCAGGCGATGTTGGAGCCGCAGACGCTCTTCAGGTCGGAGTAGAGGTTGTCGTCGATCTTGAGGCGGTTCGCCTCGGTGAACCGGCCCTGCTTCTTGTAGTTGCGGTAGCCGAAGTCGTGCCGGTGGCAGCCGGGGAGGAACTTCCAGCCGAACGGGTTGTCCGGCGCCCACGAGCAGCCGTCCGAGGACCAGTCGAGCTGGCCGTTGTACGGCGCCTGGTTCCGGATCGTCTCGAAGTTCGAAAGCGAGGTGCTGAAGAGGTACTGGTCGGTGACGGTCGGGATGTCGACCGCCGCCGCCGTGCCGGCGCCCAGCAGGGCACCCCCGCCGACAGTCGCGGCCACCGCGACGGTGGCCCCCAGGTTCCGCAGAGTCGTGCGCATCTTGTGCGTTCCTTGCTGATCAGGTGAGGAATTGACCTGATCATCCTGGGACACCGCGGTGGCGTGCGTCACCGCCCGGAAGGATGTTAGGGGGAAACCTTCAGAATCCGGGCGGTGAACAGGGGTGCTCAGAGCTCGAGCAGCATCCGGGAGTTGCCCAGGGTGTTCGGCTTGACGTACGGCAGGTCGAGGAACTCGGCGACACCGGTGTCGTGCGAGCGGCGCATCTCCTCGTAGACCTCGTGCGACACCGGCGTCCCCTGGATCTCCACGAAGCCGTGGCCGGTGAAGAAGCCGGTCTCGAAGGTCAGCACGAACAGCCGCTTCAGGCCCAGCTCCCGGGCCTCCTTTATCAGCCGCGCGACCAGCACCCGCCCGACGCCCTGGCCGCGGACGGCCTTGTCGACCACGACCGTGCGCAGCTCGGCGATGTCCTCCCAGAGCACGTGCAGCGCGGCCGCGCCGACGACCTCGTCGTCCACCTCCGCGACCCAGAACTCCTGGACCGCTTCGTACAGCGTGACCAGGTCCTTCTCCAGCAGGACGCGACCGGCGTCCGAGTCGACGAGGGCCTTGATCTTGCGGACGTCGGCGATCCGCGCGCGGCGGACGGCAGGGGAGGCGGACGGCACGATCGTCAACCCTGCCACATCGCCCCGCGCGGGCGCCGACACGACCGGGCTACGCCGTCGTCGGGCCGGCCGGGACCGGCGGCTACCCTGAACGTCGTGCCTTCTCCTGCCACTGACCCTGCCGCCACCCGACGCGTCTCCCTGCTGACCCTGGGCTGCGCCCGCAACGAGGTCGACTCGGAGGAGCTGGCGGGCCGGCTGGCGGCCGGCGGCTGGGAGCTGGCGGCCGATCCGGAGGACTCCGACGTCGTGGTGGTCAACACGTGCGGCTTCGTCGAGTCGGCCAAGAAGGACTCCGTCGACACGCTGCTCGCGGCGTCCGACACGGGCAAGAAGGTCGTCGCCGTCGGCTGCATGGCCGAGCGCTACGGCCACGAGCTGGCCGACAGCCTGCCCGAGGCGGATGCCGTCCTCGGCTTCGACCACTACGCCGACCTTTCCGACCGGCTCGACGACGTCGTCGCGGGCCGCAAGGTCGCCTCGCACACGCCGGGCGACCGCCGCAAGCTGCTGCCGATCAGCCCGGTCCAGCGGCCCGCCGCGGCCGAGAGCGTCGAGGTCCCGGGCCACGCGCAACACGGCTGGGGTCCGCGGGTGCTGCGCACGCGCCTCGACGACTCGCCGGTCGCCGCGCTGAAGATCGCCTCCGGCTGCGACCGGCGCTGCTCGTTCTGCGCGATCCCGTCGTTCCGCGGCTCGTTCGTCTCGCGGCAGCCGGACGAGATCGTCGCCGAGGCGCTGTGGCTGGCCGAGCACGGCGTCAAGGAGCTATTCCTGGTCAGCGAAAACTCGACGTCCTACGGCAAGGACTTCGGCCGCGACGGCGCCACCGCGCTGGAGCGGCTGCTGCCGCGGCTGGCGGAGATCGACGGCATCGAGCGCGTCCGCGTCTCGTACCTGCAGCCGGCCGAGACGCGCCCGCAGCTGGTCAAGGCCATCGCGACCACGCCGGGCGTCGCCGAGTACTTCGACCTGTCGTTCCAGCACTCCAGCGAGCAGGTGCTGCGCCGGATGCGCCGGTTCGGCTCGACGGACTCGTTCCTCGCGCTGACCGAGCAGATCCGCGAGTACGCGCCCGAGGCGGGCATCCGCACCAACGTGATCGTCGGCTTCCCCGGCGAGACCGAGCACGACCTCTCCGAGCTGGAACGCTTCCTGACCGGCGCGCGCCTGGACGCGGTCGGCGTCTTCGGCTACTCCGACGAGGACGGCACCGAGGCCGAGACCTTCGACGGCAAGCTCGACGCCGAGGAGGTCGCGGCCCGTGTCACGCGGATCTCCGCGCTGGTCGAGGAGCTGACCGCGCAGCGCGCCGAGGACCGGATCGGCACCTTCGTCGACGTGCTGGTCGAGCTGGACGACGACGGCGAGCTGACCGGCCGCGCCGCCCACCAGGCCCCGGAGGTCGACGGCGAGTGCGTCATCCTCGACGCGCCGGAGAAGGTCCAGGTGGGCGACTTCCTGCGCTGCGAGGTCGTCGACTCGGCGGGCGTGGACCTGGTCGTCCGCGCGGTACCGGACGCCGACCGGTGAGTGCGCTCCCCAGCGACGCCGCCGACGAGGGCACGGCCCACGAAGGCCCCGCCCAGGTCCCGGTCGCCACGCCGGTCCCGACGCTCAACGTCGCCAACCTGCTGACGCTGTCGCGGCTGGTCCTGGTCCCGCTGTTCGTCGCCGCGCTGTTCGTCGGCGACGGCCACGACACGACCTGGCGCGCGCTCGCGACCGGGCTGTTCGCGATCGCGTCGGCGACCGATCAGCTCGACGGCTGGGTGGCCCGCAAGTACGGCCTGATCACCGACTTCGGCAAGATCGCCGACCCGATCGCGGACAAGGCGCTGACCGGTGCCGCGCTGGTGGGCTTGAGCATCCTCGGCGAGCTGGGCTGGTGGGTCACGATCGTCATCGCGGTCCGCGAGATCGGCGTGACGCTGCTGCGCTTCTGGGTGATCCGCCACGGCGTGATCCCGGCCAGCCGCGGCGGCAAGGCCAAGACGATGGCCCAGATCGCCGCGATCACCGCCTACCTGCTGCCACTGCCGGCGGGTGCGGACCCGGTGCGCTGGTCGCTGATGGGCCTGGCGCTGGTGCTGACGGTGGTCACGGGCGTCGACTACCTGGTCCGGGCCCTGCGGCTGCGCGCGGCCGGGCGCCGGGTCACCGGGAGCTGAGGGTGGCGGACGAGCAGGCCGCGGCCCTCGTCGCCGCCCTCACCGCCCGCGGCGAGACGGTCGCCGCCGCCGAGTCGCTGACCGCCGGGCTCGTCTGCGCCACCCTCGCCCAGGTCCCCGGCGCCAGCGCCGCCCTGCGCGGGGGTCTGGTCGTCTACGCCACCGAACTGAAGACCGCACTCGCCGGGGTCGACGCCGCCCTCCTGGCCGAGCACGGCGCCGTCCACCCCGAGGTCGCCGCGCAGCTGGCCGAGGGTGCTCGCGAGCGGTGCGGCGCCACCTGGGGGCTCGGGCTCACCGGCGTGGCCGGGCCGTCGCCCCAGGACGGGGTCGCGCCGGGCACCGTGCACGTCGGGCTCGCCGGGCCGGGAACACACACACCGCGTCTTTCGGGGGCTCGGGTGGCGGAGCCCCCGACCCGAGGCGAAGCCTCGTTTGTCACAGTCCGTCTTTCGGGGGCTCGGGTGGCGGAGCCCCCGACCCGAGGCGGAGCCTCGTTTGTCACAGTCCGTACCCTGGCCCTCGACGGCGACCGGGACTTGATCAGGACCGAATCGGTCCGGGCGGCGTTTGCCCTGCTCGGGGAACATCTGACGTGAACCGGGCGTTCGCCCTTGGCGTACGGGCACCCCAACTCCTGCGCCCAGGGCGCCGCTCTGGGTAACGTAGGGGGTACTTGTACGGAAGGGAGGCGCGTGATGACCGTGCTGTTGCGTGAGGCGATCGGTGATCGGCTCCGTCATGCCCGCACCAACCAGCGTCGTACGCTGCGCGACATCTCCCGCGCCGCCAGGGTCAGCCTCGGCTACCTCTCGGAGGTGGAGCGGGGCCAGAAGGAGGCGTCGAGCGAGCTGCTCGCGTCCATCTGCCAGGCCTTGGACCTTCCGCTCGGCGAGCTGCTGCACAAGGTGGCGGCGGACGTTTCGGCCCTCGACAACGTCGAGGTCGCACCGGTCGACGAGCGGATCGGGGACGGCGCGCCCCGGGAGAAGGTGCCCGAGCGCGGCGCCAAGGCCGCGTCGGCCGGCATCGAAGGCGGCCGCCTGATGTCGGAGCTGATCGGCAACGACCTCGCCGACCTGCGGGTTTCCCCGGCGCCACGGATGAACACCACCCTGCGCACGACGATCGGACAGCCGAAGCTGGCCTCGACGATCGCCGCGTAGTAACGGATCGGACACGACGACGGCCCCGGGCAACGCGCCCGGGGCCGTTCGCGTGGGATACCGGGGTGATCAGGGGCGAACCCTGAAATCCCCCGGGGTCGCCTGGAACGGACGTGGCCGACCTGACACGATGGAACCCAACGCCGGGGTCGGTGCGTTGCATGTGCAGGGGAGCGACGCCCCACCTCGAGTACCTAGGCCCGTGGGACGCAAGAAGGCAGGCGGAGGAGATGGCCAACCCGTTCGTGAAGTTCTGGAAGTACATGATGGCGGCGTTCTCGTCGAAGATCGACGAGCACGCCGACCCGAAGGTACAGATCCAGCAGGCCATCGAGGAGGCGCAGCGCAACCACCAGGCGCTGACGCAGCAGGCCGCCTCCGTGATCGGCAACCAGCGGCAGCTGGAGATGAAGCTCAACCGGCAGCTCGGCGACGTCGAGAAGCTGCAGGCCTCGACCCGGCAGGCCCTCGTCCTCGCGGACGAGGCCCGGTCCAAGGGTGACGAGCAGAAGGCCGTCGAGTTCGAGAACGCCGCGGAGAGCTTCGCCACGCAGCTCGTCACGGCTGAGCAGAACATCGAGGACCTGAAGACGCTGCACGACCAATCGCTGCAGGCCGCGGCCCAGGCCAAGAAGGCCGTGGAGCGCAACTCGCAGATGCTGCAGCAGAAGCTCGCCGAGCGCACGAAGCTGCTCTCGCAGCTGGAGCAGGCGAAGATGCAGGAGCAGGTCTCCGCCTCGCTGAACCAGATGAGCCAGCTGGCCGCGCCGGGCAACACGCCGTCGCTGGAAGAGGTCCGCGACAAGATCGAGAAGCGCTACACCACGGCGCTGGGCTCGGCGGAGCTGGCGCAGAACTCGGTCCAGGGGCGGATGATGGAGGTCCAGGCCTCCACCACGCAGCTGGCGGGCCAATCGCGCCTGCAGCAGATCCGTGCGTCGATGCACGGTGACTCGGTCGCCCAGGTGACCGACGGCGGCAAGGCGGCCCAGGCGCCGGCCAGCAGCTCGGCCGACATCCAGCGCGAGATCCAGGCGCGCGTGCAGGCCGAGCAGGGCAAGAACCCGGCCTGACGCGGGCAGCGAGATCGAAGGGGGCGAGCATGGGGCAGCAGGGCAGACGACGCGACTTCAGCGAGTTCGGCGCGAAGCTGGAGAAGCACATCGAGAAGCTGCCTGACTACGCCGTGCGCGCCCAGGAAAAGCTCCAGAAGGTGCAGCGGTACTTCCCGCCGGCCGACCAGGCCGGCGGGAGGCCCGCAGCCCAGCGGCCCCGCCCGAACCCGCTGCAGCGGCCGCCGGTGCGGCGGCCCGACATGTCGGCGACGTGGTCGTCGATGGCGAACCAGGTCCCGGCGTTCGCCGAGGCCCGGGCGAAGTGGGACCGCTGGAACCACCCGGCCGCGAAGCTCGAACGCCGCAAGCGCCGGACGTCGCGCGCGCTGACGCTGTGGGTCCTGCTGACGATCCTGTGCGGCGTCCTCGCCGTGGCGGCCGGCATGGGCTGGATGAGCGCCACCGCCACCGCGATGATGCCGCAGGCGATCATGGCGTTCGCCGGAGCCGTCGTCTTCGGCACGTTCAGCGTCCGAAGCGGACTCAAGCTGCGGGAGCTGAAGCGCACCCCGCTCCCGGTCGCGCCGGCCGGCCCGCCGCCGCTGCCGCCCGCCGGGTCCGCAGCGCGCGAGCCGATGGAGCGGCTGGCGGAGTGCGAGGCGTCGCTGGGCGAATTGCTGCGCCAGCTCTCGGTACCGTCCTCGGTGGGTACGACCCCGGTGTCCGAAGTGTCCGTCGCCGACGCCGGGCAGACCGCGGCCGAAGCCGCCGCCGCGTTGCGCGGCCTGGCGGGCCGCATCCAGGCGATCGAACGCGGCCGCGACTCCGCGCCGGCCCGCGAGCAGGCGGCCCTGGACGCGGCGGTCGGTAAGCTCCGCGAACAGCTCGACGACGGCCTCGAGGGCTACCGCGGTCTGGTCGCCGCGGCCGGCCACACGGTCGCCGCGTCGAGCGACGGCCTGGTGACGTCCAAACAGGCCCTCACCGATGCCACCGATCGCCTCGCCGGCCTGGCCATGGCGCTGCGCGAACTCTCCTGACCCGGTGCCGGCGTGATCCGGGCCGTGACTCGCGTGATCGGACGCGGAACTCGCGTGATCCGAGCCGTAACGGGCCCAATCACGCGAGTTCCGGCTTCCATCACGTCAGTTCCGGCTCCGATCACGCGGATTCGGCCTTCGCTGGGCCGTTGGGTTTTGAAACTCGGCCGTTCGGGTGCCGGATCCGGCGGAATCCGGTCTTCGTCACCCGGCGTGCGTGATCGTGCGTTTCACCCCGGCGTCGCGCCCTGTTCACCTCTTGGTGCCGAAACAAGCGCGTAATCGGAAACTGATCGCTACGGAAACGTCCGCCACCTAACGTTTCTGTCATGCATGAAGAGGTGTCACTCGCCGGGAGGCCCGCCGTGCTTTGAGGATCGCCGGCGCCGACCGTACACAGTGGACTTTCTCGACCGCCGAGGAAAGGACGCCCCGTGACCACGCTCCCGCCGGACCCGGATCCTGTCTCGCCGACCCCGCCCACCGCCTCCCACCGCGTCATCGCGGCCTTCGAACGCATCACCGAGGCCGACCGTCCCGAGCTCTGGTCCACCCTGCGCGCCGTCGAAGACGTCCTCGTCGACGCCAAGGCCGTCGACGAGCGCGTCAAGGCGGGGGAGGACCTGCCGCTGGCCGGCACCGTCCTCACCGTGCCGGAGCTGATCGACGTCGCCGGGCAGCCCTCCGGCCGCTCGGTCCCGGAAACCAGCGCCACGGTCGTCGCGCGGCTCACCGCGGCCGGCGCCGTCGTGCTCGGGAAGACCGGCTGCGCCACGGTGGCCGCGGCCTGGGACCGGACCAAGACCGGCGGCCGCGGCGCGGCGGTCGCCGTCGCGCTCGGCATCGTCGACCTGGCACTGAGCACCGCGGGCGCGGTCCCGGCCGCGCTGAACGCGATCGTCGCGCTGAAACCGACCCGCGGCCTGCTGCCGATGACCGGCGTCCGCTCGTCCGAAGCCGTCTCCGTGTACGCGAACGGCCTGGTCGCCGGCCGCCGCGCGCTCGCCCTGATGACCGGCCCGGACGGCGTCTCCCCGACGCGCACCTGGCCCGCCGACGTCCGCCTCGGCGCCGGCGAGCACCCCCGCATCGCCTACCCGGCGAACCTGCCCCTGAGCGCCGCCGCGGCCATGGCGTTCGAGGGCGTGGTGAAGCGGCTGACGGCGGCCGGGGCCGTCCTGGAACCGATCTCCCTGGGCAAGCACGCCTTCGAGGACGCGCTGCTGCTGCCGACCGTGCCGGACCACCCGGACCTCGCCGAGGCGCTGGCCGATCCGGCCGCCGTGCAGCACCGCCTGGCCGGCTGCACCGCCTTCGCGAACCTCCTCGACCTGGCGGCGGTCACCGTCCCGGTGCTGCCGGGCGACAAGCGCCCGTTCGGCGTCACCTTCCTGACGCGGGCGTTCGAGGACCAGATCGGCCTCGACCTCGCGACCGTCTGCACGGACGAGCCCATGACGCCGTACCCGGAACCGGGCGAGGACGTCGTCGTGTTCGGCGCGCACCTGCGCGGCCAGCCGCTCAACCCGCGGCTCACCGAGCTCGGCGCCCGGTTCACCCGGCCGGTCCGGACCACCGAGAGCTACCGGATGGTGCTGCTGGACACCGAACCGCCGCAGCCGGGCGTGCTGGACCACGCCGAGGGCAGCAGTCTCGACGGCGAAAGCTGGCGGCTGTCCCCGGCCGCGTTCGAGCGGTTCGTCACCACGCTGAAGGGCCCGTTCGTGCTGGAGCGCGTCGAGCTCGAGGACGGCTCGCGGCCGCTGGCCGTCCGGTGTGACCCGAACGCGGGCGGAACCGGCCTGGACCGCTACGAATCCTGGCGTGGCTACGTCCGGTTCACCTCGACCGCCGGGCCGCGAGACCCCGGCTGACCCGGCGCACCAGGCCCGGCCCGTGCAGCGCGAACCCGGTGTAGAGCTGCACGAGTGACGCCCCGGCGTCCACCAGGCGCACGGCGTCGTCCGGGCCCATGATCCCGCCGACGCCGATGATCGGCAGGCTCCCGCCGGTGTGGTCGTGCACGAACCGCACGACCTCCGCCGCGCGGGCGGTCAGCGGCCGGCCGGACAGCCCTCCCGCCTGTCCGGCCAGGCTGCTCTCCGCCGGCACGATGCCGTCGCGGGCGAGCGTCGTGTTCGTGGCGATGATCCCGGCGACGCCGTGCTCCAGCGCGACTTCCAGCAGTTCGGCGAGGGCGTCCTCGGTGAGGTCCGGCGCGACCTTCACCAGCACCGGCGTCGGTGCGCTGCTTCCGGCCAGCTCGGCGGACGTCGTACGCAGCTCGCCGAGCAGCTCGCCCAGCGCGGTGCGATCCTGCAGCTGCCGCAGCCCCGGCGTGTTCGGGGAGCTGACGTTGACCGCGAAGTAGTCGGCGTACGGGTACAGCGCACGCAGCGAGAAGCGGTAGTCCTCGACGGCGTCTTCGAGGGGGGTGACCTTCGACTTGCCGATGCTGATCCCGAGCGGCACCCCCGGCTTCCCGTCGCGCGCGAGCTTGGCGGACAGGGCTTCCGCGCCGTCGTTGTTGAAGCCCATGCGGTTGATCACCGCGTCGCTGGCGGGGAGGCTGAACAGCCGCGGCTTCGGGTTGCCCGGCTGCGCCAGCCGGGTCACCGTGCCGACCTCGACGAACCCGAAGCCGAGCGCGGCCCACGCCGGCAGCGCGCGGCCGTTCTTGTCCATCCCGGCGGCCAGGCCGACGCGGTTGGGGAACCGCAGGCCGAGCACGGTCACCGGGTCGTCGACGCGCAGGGCACCGCCGACCGCGGGCGCGACCTTGCCGAGCCGGGCCAGGACGCCGATCGTGCGCTCGTGCACCAGCTCGGGGTCGTGGTCGGACAGCCGGTACAGCGCCGGGCGGACGATCTTGTCGAAGAACACGCCCCCATGCTGCCAAACCGCCCGGATCGCGCGACCGGAGCGTCACGTCCGCGTGAAGGGGGCCACTACGCGCCGCTGGCCCGCAGGTCCTTCCACTCGTCTTCGAGCATCGCGTAGACCAGTTCGTCGGTCCACTCGCCCTTGACGATCTCGTTCTCCCTCAGGTGCGCTTCCTCGCGCATCCCGAGGCGCTCCATCAGCGCGGCGGACGCGGTGTTGCGGCCGTCGCACCGGCCGATGATGCGGTGCAGCCCCAGATCCTCGAAGCCCAGCCGCAGCAGTTCCGTGGTCGCCTCGGCGGCCAGGCCCTTGCCGTGGTGGTCGGGGTGGAAGACGAACCCGATCTCGCCCTGCCGGTGCTCGCTGCTGAGCCACTCCAGGTTCAGGTCGCCGATCAGCTGTCCCGTCGCGGCGAGTTCCACGGCCACCGCCAGGAACTGCCCTTCCTTCGTCAGGGTCGAGCTGTGCACCCGTTTCGCGAGCGCGGCGGCTGATTCGGCGCGGCTGCGCGGACCCCAGTAGAGGTAGCGGGCGACGTCGGCGCGGGATTGGAAGGAGTTCAGCGCGTCGAGGTCGTCGGGCGTGAACGGGCGCAGGAGCAGCCGATCCGTGGTGATCGGGTAGTCGGGCCTGAGCATGGGTTCCAGGCTAGCGACCTTCAGCCGTCCGGGGGACAGAACAGCGGACTGCTTTCGTCGAATCCGGGGGTCGGATCGCCGGACGGTCGTCCGGCGCCGCCGGACGGCGTGACCTGCACAAATGAGCGCATGAAGGAACCCCCGGGGTGCCTCTCGAACGCCGTCAAACGCTCGAGCCCGAGCCGGACTGGTGCTCGGAAACCCCGGGGGCACGGTGACTGCCTGGTATTCGCTATCAGGCATCACGTGAAGCAGGCGATGAGCCGAAGGTGGCTCAGTTGTAGCGCTGCTCAAAGTCCTTCACGTGCCATCCGCTAGCGGACAGCCACCTCACGAGTCCTGTTGGAATACAACTTTGGACCACCTCCTCTCTCGTGTACTGCCACGCTAGGCGAAGATCCCGGTGTCCGGCAACGTCATTTGTGTGATCTCAGTCCGCAGACCGGCCTTGCGTGGCTCGTCGAGGAAGGACGCGTCGACGGCGTTCTCCGCCAGCCGCACCAGTTCGGCCGCGGTCAGCCCCAGGGTTTCGGCGACGGCGATGTACTCGCCGGTGAGCGTGGCGCCGAACATCGGCGGGTCGTCGGTGTTGAGCGTGACGACGACGCCGTGGTCCAGCATCCGCCGCACCGGGTGCGCGGCGAGGCTCGGCACCTGGCCGGTGCGCACGTTCGACGTCGGGCACACTTCGAGCGGGATCCGGTGCGCCGCAAGGTGTTCCAGCAACGCGGGGTCGGCCACGCAGCTGGTGCCGTGCCCGACGCGTTCGGCGCCGAGGTCGTGCAGCGCGGACCAGATCGTGGCCGGGCCGGTGGTTTCGCCGGCGTGCGGGACGCTGTGCAGCCGGGCTTCCCTGGCGCGGGTGAAGAACGGCTCGAAGCGCGCGCGCCCGACGCCCAGCTCCGGGCCGCCGAGGCCGAAGGACACCAGGCCGCCGGGGCGTTCGCGGAGCGCGAACACGAGCGTCTCGCGTCCGGCTTGGGTGCCCTTTTCGCCGGGAATGTCGAAACACCAGGCCAGTTCGACGCCCAGTTCGGCGGCTTCGGCCCGGCCGGAGGCGAGTCCGGCCAGCAGATCGTCGCCGGGAACGCCGTCGAGCAGGTGGTTGTACGGCGTCACGGTGACTTCGGCGTAGCGGCAGTTCTGGGCGGCGAGATCCGCGGCCAGGCCGGTCACCAGCGTGTGGATGTCGTGGCGGTCGCGCACGAGCGAGGTGACCGCCAGGTAGCTGGTGAGGAAGTGGGCGAAGTCGCGGAAGGTGAAGAACTCCGCGAGCTCGCGCTCGTCGGTGGGGACGCCGGCGGCCGGCCACCGCCGGGCCAGCTCGCGGACGGTCGGCAGGCTCGCCGAGCCGACGAGGTGGACGTGCAGTTCGACCTTGGGCAGGGCGTGCGCGAACGCGCGCAGCGCCTGCCCGGTCAGGATTCCGGGCATGACTGAGCTCCCTGGGGGCCGGACGGGTGACGGAAGGGCGCGCGCGGCTCAGGGAGCGAGGTCGCCGCGTTCGGTGTCGGCCCCGTAGAGCGGGAGCTTGAACGACGTCACGGGCCCAGTCTAGCCCGCGGGAGCCGGGCCGTGCTGGTCCTTCGGGCAGAACCAGGTCGGCCGCTGCTGGACGTCGTGGCCCTGCGTGCGGACCAGGACCTCGCCGCCGCAGCGGAAGCAGCCCTGGCGGGTGCGCTCGTAGACCCAGTTCTTGCGGTTGCGGTCGAGGTGGCCGGTGGTGCTCTGCTCGAAGCGCCCGGCGGACGCGTTGGCCAGCAACAGCTTGCGGGCGAGCGCGACCGTGTGGTCGGCGTCCACTTCGGACACCGGCGTCCACGGCGTCACGCCGAGCAGGAAGGCGAGCTCGCACTTGTAGAGGTTGCCGACGCCCGCCATGATCCGCTGGTCGAGCAGCGCGAGGCCCAGCTCGCGTCCGGGTTCGGCCGCCAGCGCCGCCGCCGCGCGGGCCGCGTGCTTGTCCGTCCACTGTGGATCCAGCAGGTCCGGGCCGAGGTGGGCGACGAGGTCGCGCTCCTCCGGCGTGGCCACGAGCTTGAGGTCGTGCACGCGGAAGCCGATGGCCTGGACGTCGGCCGCGGTCAGCACCACGCGGGCGTGGTGACCGGGCCGCCGCCACTTCGCGCCGGCCGGGTAGACGTCCCACATGCCGTCCATCATCAGGTGCGAATGCAGGGTGAGGTCGCCGGAGAAGCGGGTGAACAGGTGCTTGCCGACCGTCCCGACGCCGAGCACCTCGCGACCGGAAAGGTCCACAGTGGCCAGTTGCGGCACGCGGAACTGACCGCGCAGCAACGTCTTTCCCGCCATCGCCTCGTCGAAGCGCTTTCCGACCAGGTAGACGGTGTCACCTTCGGGCACGGCTCACCCCGCGGATTCGGACACCTCGGCCGGGGCCTCGGGCGTCTCCGGCGCCGGGCCCTCGGGCCAGTCCGGGCCTTCGGGCTCCTCGCCGGCGATGCGGTGGCGGCCCGCCCGGTTGGAGCGCAGGATCTTCGCCAGCACCATGTTGAACGTCAGCGCGATCTCCTGCGCGCCGGGCGAATGCCACTCGTGGATCGGGCTGCACGCGCCCTGGGCCTGCTGCACGGCGAGCCGGTCGGTGATCGCCGTCGGCATCACCAGCGAGCCGAAGTTGTCGCGCAGCTCGGCGATCCGGAACTGGTGCTCGTAGGACCGCACCCGCAGCTTGTTCACCAGGACGCCGATCGGGCGCAGGTCCGGGTTGAGCTCCTTGCGGATCTTCTCGATCGCTTCCAGGGCCCGGTTCGCGCCGGCGACGGCGTAGATCGTCGGCTCGGTGACGATCAGCGCGCTGTCCGCGGCGACCAGCGCCGACTTCGTCAGCCGGCCCAGCGACGGCGGGCAGTCCAGGATCACCAGCTCGTACGGCGTTTCGCGCAGCGGCGTGCGGTGCAGCTCGTCCAGCGCGCGGGAGAAGTTGGCCAGCCGCTCGCTGTCGGCGTCGGGGTCGTTGAGCAGTTCCAGCTCTTCGGTGCCGACCAGGACGTCGACGTCCTCGCTCCAGACGCTCGGCGCGATGGCGCGTTCGAGCACCTCGCGCGTCGGGGTCTCGAGCACGTCGGCGAGGGTCGCGTCGGTGTACGGCGGGTCGAGCGAGGTGGTGGCGTTGCCCTGCGGGTCGAGGTCCACCACCAGCGTCCGCGTGCCCCTACGCAGGGCGGCGGACGCGATACCGAGAGCGACCGTCGTCTTGCCGACGCCTCCCTTGAGGCTGAGTACGGCGACCGTGTGCACGACGACCAGCCTACGGGTGCGTGCGAGGCGCGCCGCCGGGCAAGGGGCGTTCACTCGAAGGGAGGAGCCGGGGAGGCGGCCCGGGGCGGGCACTACCCTGTGCGGCATGAAGACGGAGACCGTGGCCGCCCGGGGTTCGGGCCCCGTCCGCCGGGTGCTCGAGGCCGAGCTGAAGGCCGCCCGCGCCCGGGGCGCCGAGCACCCCCGCGTCGTCGACGTGGGTGGCGGCAGCGGCGGCTGGGCGGTGCCGTTCGCGGCCGCGGGCTGCCGGGTGACCGTCGTCGAGCCGAGCCCGAACGCCCTGGCCACGCTGCAGCGGCGGGCCGAAGAGGAAGGCGTCTCAGAGCTGATCACGGTCGTCGCGGACGACTCGGACGCGCTCGGCCGGTACGTCGAGGCCGGCTCGGCCGACCTGGTGCTGGCGCACGGGCTGCTGGAGATCGTCGACGACCCGGCCGCGGTGCTGGCCGCGCTGGCCACCGCGGTCGCGCCGGGCGGAGCGGTGTCGGTGCTGGTCGCGAACCGGCACGCGGCGGTGCTGCACCGCGCGCTTTCGGGCCGCGTCGGCGAGGCCCAACGGCTGCTCGAGAGCGCGGACGGGGTCGTCCCCGGCGACACCGTGCTGCGCCGGTTCTCCGCGGCCGGCCTGCGGGCCGAGCTGGAGGCCGCGGGCCTGGACGTGACGCTGCTGCAGGGCGACCGGGTGATCTCGGACCTGGTCGGCGGGGACGTCCGCGAGGACGAGCTGGCGGAGTTCGAGCGGGTCGCGGCGGGGTCGCCGGCGCTGCGGGACATCGCCGGCCGGCTGCACGCGGTCGCGCGGCACGCCTGACCCTTTTCGCGGCTGTTTCGGCCGTCGCGCTGCCGGCGTCGACGAAACTGTCGGTGGTGGCCGGTAGCGTCCCGGGCGTGGGGCGAAATGCTGAGCTGCCGGGCGGGATGGGCCGGTTCCGGGTCCGGCCGGGAGAACCGCTGCCGGACGACACCGGGTGCGGGATGCTGCACGTCGACATGGACGCGTTCTTCGTGTCCGTCGAGCTGCGGACCCGGCCCGAGCTGGCGGGCAAGCCGGTCGTCGTGTCCGGCGGCGGGCCGCGGGCCGTCGTCGCGGCGGCGAACTACCCGGCGCGGAAGTTCGGCGTTCGCTCGGCGATGCCGTTCTCGACGGCTAAGCGGCTGTGCCCGCACCTGATCAACATCCCACCGACGGGCGGGCTCTACAGCGAGGTCTCCCGCGGCGTGATGGGCATCTTCCGCGAGCTCACACCACTCGTCGAACCACTGAGCCTCGACGAGGCCTTCCTGGACGTCAGCGGGGCGCTGCGGCGCCTGGGCGCGACACCGGCGTCGCTGGGTGCGCAGCTCCGCTCGCGGGTCGCGGCCGAGCACGGGATCACCTGCTCGGTCGGGGTGGCGAAGGTCAAGTTCGTCGCGAAGCTGGCGTCGGGGATGGCGAAGCCGGACGGCATGGTCGTGGTGCCCGCGGCGGAGACGCTGGCGTTCCTGCACCCGCTGCCGGTGTCGGCGCTGTGGGGCGTCGGCGCGCGGACGGAGGAGCAGCTGCGCCGGCTGGGCCTGGACACGATCGCCGACGTCGCGGCGTTCCCGCCGGAGCGGCTGAAGAAGTCGCTGGGGACGGCCGTCGGCGAGCACCTGTACCGCCTCGCGCACGGGGTCGACGAGCGCGCGGTGGTCGTCGACTCCCCGGAGAAGTCGATCGGCGCGGAGCACACGTTCGACGTCGACCGCCATTCCCGTGCCGAGCTGGGCCTGGAGTTGCTGCGCCTGGCTACGCGCGTGGGGGCGACGCTGCGGGAGCGGGGCGTGCGCGGCCGGACGGTCTCGATCAAGGTGCGCTTCGCGGACTTCCGGACGATCACGCGCGCCCGCACGCTGGTCTCGGCGACGGACGTGGCGCGCGAGATCCACGCCGTGGCGGTGGCGTTGCTCACCGAGCACGCGCCGACGGGGGCGGTGCGGCTGATCGGGGTGCGCGTCGAGGGGCTCGACACGGGGGAGGCGGGGGAGCAGCTGGTGTTCGAGTCCCCGGCCCCGCGCTGGCGCGACGCGGAAGTGGCGGCGGACGTGGCGCGCTCGAAGTTCGGGTCGGCGGCCGTGCGGCCGGCTTCGTTGCTGGGGCCGCGGGAAAGCTTCCGCGACCGCCCCGCCCCTCCCGCGCGAGCCGTGCACACGGCGGGTGATCCTCCAGTCCGGGAGCCGTCCCCCACATCGCCGCCGACGTCGTAAAACGGTCACGATCGGCGACGGTGACCGTCCGCAACCCCGATCCGGAAGGATTTAGCCCAATTCGATCCCTACTGGATGCGGGATCGGGTAGTCGTCCGGGCGCGGGCCTCGTATCCTGGACAGTGCCACCCCGCCTGGGGTTGGCTGTTGGGTCCAGGACGTTGCGCGGCCCGGCGCCCGCGACAGCTGTGCCGGAGGAGGAAAGATGCCACTCTCCGAGCATGAGCAGCGGCTGCTCGATCAGATCGAGCGCGAGCTCTATGCCGAGGACCCCAAGTTCGCATCCACGGTGCGTGGCACCCGGTTGCGTCGCCCCGCTCGCCGACGGCGTATCCAGGGCATCGCCCTGTTCGTAGTGGGCGTGGCCCTGCTGGTGCTGGGCGTGGTGGTGCCGCAGTTCCGGGTGGCCGACATCCCGCTGATCAGCGTGCTCGGGTTCCTCGTGATGTTCTTCGGGGTCATGTTGGCCGTCACATCGCTTCGGCACGGCGCCGAAGCGGACGGCAAGGGCGGTGGATCGCGCGGGGCCAAGCAGTCGGGCCGCCGGAGTTCCTTCACCCAGCGCATGGAAGAACGCTTCCGCCAGCGCTTCGAAGAGCAGTAGCGCCGCCAGACCACGAGATCCGCGTCCCGCCGCCACGGTAGGACGCGGATCTTATTGTGTGCTCAACCACGCCGGCGACCCCGCACCGCGACTGTGGTGACAGTGGGTGACGCCCAGCTGGGTGATCCGCGTGCCCGGACCCGGAACTCGCGTGTCCGAACCCCGAACTCCCGTGATCAGAGACGTAACTCGCGTGATTGGAGGGGTATCTCGCGTGATCAGAAGGGCATCGGCGCTGATGCCCCTCCAGACACGCGCGATGCCCGCCTGGTCACGCGCGATGCCCGCCGGCGCACGTCTCAGTCGCGGTTGCGGAAGAGGGACTTCGGGAACAGGCGGCCCTTCCAGGACAGCGGGGCGTTCCGGTGCAGGCTCCGCCGCACGTGGTCGAACGCCGACGGCAAGGTTGGGTCCGGGGCGCCGTTCTCGCCGTACCAGGACTTCTCCACCACGCCGATCACCGTGCGCAGGCCGTCGCGGCCTTCGTCGTCCAGGTGGTGCTTCGCCGCCAGCTTCTGGCTTGCCACGCGGACGGTGTCGCTCGGCGGGATCGGCAACCCGCGGTCGGCGCACTCGGCCCGCAGCTCGGACCACGCCGCGTCCGCCGCACCCGGCCGCTGCGCGACGATCTCCTGCAGCCGGCGCCGCCGTCCGACGTCGCGCGCGGCCGACGGGCCCAGCAGCCCGGCCAGCAGGAGCACCACGATCAGGCTGAACCACCAGGCCACCAGCCACGTCAGCACGCCGAGCACCGCCACCCACAACGCGGCGGCGATGAGCGGCAGCCAGTTTCTGAGCGTCGCCGCGAGCCCGGTCGCCGCGGGTTCGCGGTCCGGCCGTCGGCGACGCCCGCCCGCGATCACCAGGACCGTCGCGACCAGCGCGAGCGCGACCAGCGCCAGGACGAGCACCCACAGCCAGGTCGGCGTGCCCTCGTCGGCCGCCTGCGGGCCCTGCGCCTGCTGGTTCTGCCCGGTGTCGCGGGGCACGCCGGTCGGCGCCGCGCTCGACTGGACCGTGCTCGGCGCCACCTGCGTGTCGTCGGGCTGGTTACCGTCCTGCGAGCCGGCCTGCAGGTACGACGGGGTGATGCCACGGCCGTCCGACAGCGGCGTCGGGTCGAAGGTCACCCAGCCCTTGTCGCCGAAGTACGCCTCGACCCACGCGTGCGCGTCCTGGGTGCTGATCGACAAGTAGTCGTTGACCTGCGAGCCGGGTGTGAAGCCGATGGCCACCCGCGACGGGATGCCCGCCACCCGCAGCATCACGGCCATCGCCGACGCGAACTGCTCGCAGAAGCCCCGCTTGCCGTTGAGGATGAAGTCGGCGAGCGCGTCGGCGTCGTTCGCCGGCGCGGTCTTCGTGTCGTAGACGAACCCGTTCTGCGCCGTGAAGTACCGCCAGATCGCCGACGCCCGGTCGAAGTCGTTGGACGCGCCGGCGATCAGCTGCTGCGTCTTCGCGCGGACGCGGTCGTCGACGCGGTCGAGCTGCGTGTAGCGCGGCGGCAGGTCGTCGACGCGCGGGGTCACGCGCAGCTCCTGGGCCGTGGGTTCCTTCAGCGACGCGTATTCGGTGTAGGACGGCGGAACCTCGCTGCGCGTGGTGAACACCGTGCCGCTGACCTGGTCGTAGAGGTAGCCGTTGGCGGCGCCGTCGATCACCCGCGGCGCGCCGTACACCGGCAGCCAGTTGTCGCGCCAGCTCGTCGGCTCGACGTCGATCCGGCGCGCGGCACCGCTGCCGTCGTCGCCCGGCGCGGCCGGCAGCTGCGGCCCGACCGGGACGCCCTGCTGCGAACGGCCGTCGTCGTGCAGGCCCCAGCCCTTGTTGGGGTAGTACGTGTCCAGCGTCATCGCGCGCAGCAGCCGCCGGTCGGTGCCGAGGCCGCGGACCTTGAACAGCTCGCGGTTGGCGCCCTGGTCGAGCATGCCGCGCAGCTCGGTGAACGGCTGGATGCCGAACCCGCCGGCGCCGGCGCCGGGGCCGTCGCCGCCGTTGCCGAACGGGATCCGCCCGACCGTGCCGACCCAGGTGATCGCGCCGCCGAACAGGCCGAGCACGATCGCCGCGGCCACCACCGCGACCGGCGCGGACAGCACAGCAGGCTTGCCGCTGCGCCCGGGCGCCTCCCGGGTCCGCCAGCGGCGGTGCCGGTGGTTGCCGTCGACCGCCAGCAGGCCCGCGAACGCGGCGCCGCCGAGCAGGAACGTCCACCACGGCAGCATTTCCTCGGAGAGCGCGGCCGGCACGGCGTAGACGCAGAGCAGCACGAGCCCGGTCGCGGCGGGGGCCGCGGCGGCCACCGTCAGCGTGTCGACCAGGACGGCGACCAGGCCGACCAGGATCGTCACCAGGCAGAGGATCGGCTGGCTGCCCTCCACCGGCGGCAGCCCGACGCGGATCTGGTCGGCGGCGGCCGACAGCGTGCTCCCGATCTCGCCGAACGCTTCCGGGCCGGGGATGACCTGCAGGATCCCGTGCGAGGTGAACGCGCCGGTGATCAGGAAGAGCAGCACCAGCAGCTGGCCGAGCCCGACCAGCACGGTCGGCACCTGCAGCGAGCGCAGCGCGAGGCCGGTCGCCGCGATCAGCAGCACCGCGACGAACAGGTAGCCGAACCAGGCCAGGCCCGACACGACGCTGGTCACCGACGTCGCCGCGCACAGCGTCGCGATCCCGGCGGCGGCGGGGGCGAGGAGGCTGCTCCGCCAGGCCGAAAGAGGGTGCTGCGAAGCGGGACGCCGCGGCGGGTTCGCGGACGGGCGCGGCGGGGCGGCGGTGCTCATCGGGTACCGCCGATCAGCGTGCCGCGGCGGGCGCCCGCCTGGCACAGCTCGGCCCACACCTGCGGCATCGGGGAACCCGGTCCCGCGATCACCACGCCCCAGCCGGCCGCGCGCAGCAGCGCCGCCGAGTCCTCGGTCGCGGCCGCGCGCTGTTCCGGCGCGCTGACGCCCGCCGACCACGTGGGCGTGTCCAGCAGGACGGCCAGGCTGCGGATGCCGCGCGGGCGGAACTGGGCCAGCTCGTGCACGGCCTCGGTGCTGACCGTGCCGAGCACGGCGATCAGCTCCTGGCCGTCGGCCGGGTCGCCGGCCAGCGTGATGTCGCGCTGGTGGGCGGGCTGCAGCGCGGCCAGCGCGTCGAGCACGACGTGGTCGTAGTGGTCGCCGCCGTCGCCGGGGGTGTCGGCGAGCGTGACGCCGTGCTCGCTGACCAGCCGGACGCGGTGCCCGGACCGGCGCAGGTGCAGGGCGGCCGAAGCGGCGAAGGACACCGCCCACTCCAGGCTGGCGGCCGGGCCGCTGCCGTGGTGGGCGGCCGCGCGGTGGTCGAGCAGCACCGTCGTGCCGCCGCGCCACGGCCGTTCCTCGACGCGCACCATGATCTCGTCGCGGCGGGCGGTCGAGCGCCAGTGCACCTTCCGCAGGTCATCGCCCTGGCGGTACTGCCGGACGATGACGTCGGCCTCGCCCTGCCCGGCGTGCAGCCGGACCGTGCCGTCGTCGCCGACGCCGATGCCCGCGCCGCTCGGCAGGCCCCACAGCGGGACCACCCGGGGCACGACGACCAGCCGCGAGTGCCCGATCAGCTCGCGCTCGAACTCGCAGAGCCCGAACGGGTCGGTGATGGTCGCGCGCAGCGGCCCGACCTGCTGGATCCCGCGCAGCACCGGCTGCAGCGGGTAGCGCAGCGCGACCTTCCGGTCGTGCGGGAGGCGTTCGACGACGAACCGCGGCCGCGAGCCCAGCGCGTACGGCACGCCGTCCTCGAGGAGGATCTCGCCGGCCGGCAGCCGCCCGCTGCGCCACAGCTCCAGCTGCACCTCGCCGGCGCCGCCGACCGCGACCCGCTGGGGGTGCAGCGCGCGGGTGGCGCCGATGCGCAGCCGGGTCGCCGAGATGAACGCGGCGACCAGCAGTGGCAGCGCCACCACGAAGACGGCGACCCGCAGCAGGTCGCGTTCGTTGAGCACGAACGAGCACACCGCGGCCGCCAGCCCGGCGGCCAGCAGGCAGCGGCCGCGGGTGGTCAGGCCGGACAGGGCACGCAGCACGTCGTCCTTCTCCCCTTCGAGGGCGGTTACTGGGGCCGGGAGCCCTGCGGCACCGGCACCCGGTGCAGCACCGCCCGCACGACGTCGGTCGCCGACCGGCGCGCCGCGTGGGCCTCGGTGGTCAGCACCAGGCGGTGCGCGAGCACCGGCACCGCGACCGTGTGCAGGTCGTCCGGCACGACGTAGTCACGCCCCGAAAGCGCCGCCTGCGCCCGCGCCGCGCGGACGAGGTGCAGCGTCGCGCGCGGGGACGCGCCGAGCCGGATCTCCGGGACCTGCCGGGTGGCCGCGACGAGGTCGACGGCGTACCGGCGGACCTCCGGCGCGATGTGCACGCCGCGGACCGTCTCGATCAGCCGGTGCACGGTCTCGCCGTCGGACACCGGCTGCAGGTCGTCCATCGGGTTGTGCCCGGCGTGCTCGTCGACCATGGCCAGCTCGGCCTGCTGGTCGGGGTAGCCGATGGAGACGCGCGTGGTGAACCGGTCGCGCTGGGCTTCGGGCAGCGCGTAGGTGCCTTCCATCTCGATCGGGTTCTGGGTGGCGATCACCATGAACGGCTCGTCGAGGTGGTAGGTCGAGGTGTCGACGGTGACCTGGTGCTCTTCCATGCACTCCAGCAGCGCCGACTGCGTCTTCGGCGAGGCGCGGTTGATCTCGTCGCCCACCACGATGTTCGCGAACACCGGGCCGGGGCGGAACTCGAAGTCGCCGGACTGCCGGTTGTAGATGGAGACGCCGGTGACGTCGCTGGGCAGCAGGTCCGGGGTGAACTGGATGCGGCTGACGGTGCAGTCGATCGAGCGGGCGAGCGCCTTGGCCAGCGACGTCTTCCCGACCCCGGGCACGTCCTCCACCAGGAGGTGGCCCTCGGCGAGCAGCGTGACCAGCGCGATCCGGATGACGTCGGGCTTGCCGACCAGCACCCGCTCCACGTTCGCGGCGATCCGCCGCGCGGTCTCGTGCAGTTCGTCCAGCGACACTCTGGCGGGGCGGCCGGCGGCCCGGCCGTTGCCCGCGGGCTCCGCCGGGTAAGGCGGTCGCCCGGATGCCTGCTCGCCCGATCCGGGCGCCGCAGACTGGATTCTCGACGTCACTCGACCTCCTGGTGGCGCATGGCCGCGCGCACTGTGCGCACCGCCGGGCCCGAACGGCCCCCATCGCTGCTGTCCGCGCGCAGCGACCAGCCTTCCATCCAGTGTGTCAAACCCGGGCGAACCTGGGGGCGGAACCCCGCGTAGCCCCGGGGAGCACGCCCGGCACGACGGTCGATGACACTGCGCAAGCAGGGACGATACCCCGAACGGGTGTGTTGTCACCCGATTCTGGGCGCTCCCGCTGACGCCTCGCGCTGTCGTATGCTGCGGTTCGAGGTCGCCCGGCTGTGTCCGCTTTCGGAGAGGCGTGATCGCTTGTGAGCGAGGTCCGCACCCAGCCGCCGTTCGACGTGCGCGGCTTCGCGGTCGCGCCCGAGCTGGCCACGGACGCGTACGCGAAGCTCGGCCGGCTGCAGGACGTCGTCGGCGAGATGGTCCGCGAGGCCAAGGTGCTCGGCCGGAGCGTTCCGCTGGGCGGCGGGTACGCCGGGGAGATCGGCAAGTTCATGGCCGAGTACGGCATCGGCGGGACGGGCTCGGCCGTCCAGCAGCTGACGGCGTTCGGCAAGGAGCTCGACACGCTCAAGCACCGGATCGGCCAGGCGCTGGCGAAGTACCAGCACGCCGACGAGCAGGCGGCCGACGGGGTGGACTGCACGGGTGGCTGAGCGCGTGAAGCTCCTGGGGGTCCCGGCCGTTCTCCTGCTGCTCGCCGGCTGCGGGCAGCAGCGAACCGCCGAACCGGCCGCCGGTCATTCTTCGGCGCCCGCCACCGCCACGGCCGGGCAGCCGCCCGTCGTCGCGTGGACCGGCCTTGCCGCGATCGACCCGTGCGCGCTGCTCGACCCGCAGGACCGCTCGACCGCCGGGGTGAGCGTGCTCGGCAAGCCCAAGGACATCGCGGGTGCCCGCGCGTGCGACTGGACCGTGCCCGGCGCCTTCGGCGTCACCGTGACCCTCAGCGATACCGACGGACTGGCCGACCTCGAGGTCGCGAAGAAGACGGCCACCAAGACCAAGGTCGGCACGCACCCGGCGCTGCAGGTGGCGGACAAGAAGGCCGCCGACGGCACCTGCGCGGTGCTGCTCGGGGTGGGCGACGCGGCCAGCGTCCAGATCGACGTCAGCAACACCGGCTTCTCGGACACCCCGCTCGCGTGCCGCCGCGCGGGCACGGTGGCCGGGCTGGTCGAGCCCAAGCTGCCCTGAACCGGGAGGTGCGCCGTGTCCGAAGCCCCAGTGCCCACCGCGAGGTACGAGGCCTACAGCCACGAGGCGATGGCCGCGGAGGTGGCGCGGGACAACGACCCGGTCGCCGCGGGCGAGGCGGGCGCGCGCTGGGACGGGCTGGCGAAACGGCTGCACGAGTCGACCGCCGACCTCGCCGCGCTGGTCGCGTCTTCGGAAGAGAACTGGCGTGGCCGGGCGGGCGACGCGGCGCGCGCGGCGGTGGACCGGGCCGCGCGGTGGCTGTCGCACTCCGCCGCGGTGTCGGCGTCGGTGGGCAGCGCGGTGAGCGCGCAGGCGGAGGCGGCCGCGCGGGCCCGCGCCGACATGCCGCCGCCGGTGACGTACGACCCGGCGGCGATGATCCGCGACGCCGCGTCGTCCGGGAACGTGCTCGTCCTGGCCGGGCTGGCCGACGAGATGGCCGCCCGCCGCGCCGAAGCGGAAGCCGCGCGGCAGAAGGCGATCGACGTCATGCGGACCCGTGACGAGGCCCTGCGCGGCCACGTGCCCGCCGAGACGTTCGCCGACCCGCCCACGCTGGGGCCGGCTTGATCCGCGTCTCGGCGTCGGCGTTCGACATCCTCTGGACCGACCTCGGGCACGACCGGCCGCCGGAGCCGCTGACCGTGCGCAGCGTCGGCGCGACCGAGGAGGAACGCGCCGAGGTGCGCTCGGCGGTGTACGAGAACCTCGCCGAGCGGGGCCTGTACGACGGCGCTTTGGCACCGGCGCTGGCCGCGCGTCTGGATCTCCTGGCGGGCGGCGAGGTGTTCGTGGCGTGCGAGGCGCTGGCGGACATGACGGCGGCGGCCCCGTTCCGCGCGGTCACGGCGAGCGGTGGCGGCCACGGCGTGCTGGCGACCCAGCCGGAGCAGACGATCGGCCTGGACTCGATCCGCCCGGCCGAGGTCTGCACGGCCCTGGTCGACGTCTTGCCGGAACTGACGGCGGGGCCCGGCTACGGCGTCAACCTGGCGGCGTCGGCGCTTTCGGGCGCATCGGGTTCGGCGTCGACGTCCGCGCAGCAGCAGGAGGTCCTGGCGATCCAGGCCCGGCCGGTGTACGCGGCGGGCCAGTTCAGCGTGAGCCGGCGTACGGCGTCGGGCCGGGTGGAGCGGGTGGGCGGCCTGACGTGGTTCGACACCGACGTCGGCGCGTACTGCGCGACCAGGACGCCGGGGCGAGGTGGGCAGGAGTGGGTGAACGTGACCCCGGTCGACAGCGCCCGGCTCGCTTCCCGCATCGCCGCCCTGATCACCCCGGAGGACTGACCACCCGGGCATCACGCGTGATTGAAGGGGCATCACACGTGATTGGAGGGGCATCTCGCGTGATTGAAGGGGCGACACGGTGATGCCCGCTCAATCACGGGTGATGCCCGCTGGATCACGGGTGATGCCTGCTGGATCACGGGTGATGCCCCGCTGATCACGCGGTGGCTCCACTGGGCCCCACCGGCGTCCCCCACCGGGCCCCACCCTGGCTCCCCACCTGGCCCCACGGGCTGGGCCTTGGGTTCTTTCGCGGCCGTTATGCGGACGTGTGGGGTACAGCTGAGGTTGCTCCGGCCCCCGGCACGGGGGATCTTGGCCACCGTCCCCCACTGCACCCCCCACCAGCCCCCACGCTGCTGACCTGGGCAAACGGACCACACGACGGAGTGAGGCGCCGGTTTCCCGCGTTGACTGTGGTGAAAAGTGGGGTACGGTGGTGGCCAGTGGGGCGGAAGGGAAGCCCCGGAGCCGTCCGAGGTGGTTCGCCACCCCAGGCGGTAGGGAGGTGGAGGCCGTGTTCCTCGGCACCCACACCCCGAAGCTGGACGACAAGGGGCGGCTCGCGCTGCCCGCGAAGTTCCGTGACGCCTTGGCGGGTGGGCTGATGCTTACCAAGGGGCAGGACCACTGCCTCTTCGTCTTCCCCCGCGCCGAGTTCGAGCAGATGGCGCGCAAGGTCGCCGACGCCCCGTTCACCAACGAGGCGGTCCGGGCCTACCAGCGCTACCTGTTCGCGGGCACGGACGAGCAACGGCCGGACGGCCAGGGGCGCATCAGCATCGCGCCCGAGCTCCGCCGCTACGCGGGGCTCAGCAAGGAGTGCGTGGTGATCGGGGCGATCACCAGGCTGGAGATCTGGGACGCCCAAGCGTGGCAGGGCTACCTGGAGGAGCACGAAGACAGCTACGCGAAGGCTCGAGAGGAAGTACTGCCGGGCGTCTTCTAGGCGCGTGGTCGCGGTGCACCTTCGTCGTCGGGGGACGAAGAGGTTCGCCGCCCGCGCGGTGCGGGACCGCCCACCCGGATGCCGTGAGGCCTCTGTCCGCTCAACAGCCCTGGTGCACCTTCCCCGGTACCAGGTCGGCAGCGGGCGGACAGGGACCTGACGGCATCCGCCATATTTCCCCCGGGCCGCCCAGGCGAGAAAGGGGGGAGGGACCATGACGGCACCCGAGCACGTCCCGGTGCTGCTGAGGCGCATCGTCGAGCTGTTCACTCCCGTGTTCGCCGAGCGCGACGCCGTCCTCGTGGACGCGACCGTCGGCCTCGGCGGGCACTCCGACGCCCTCCTCGAAGCGTTCCCGCGGCTGCGCCTCGTCGCGCTGGACCGCGACCCGGCCGCGCTGGAGAAGTCCGCCGAACGCCTCGCCCGCCACGGCGACCGCGTCGACTTCGTCCACACCGTCTACGACGGGCTCCCGGAAGCCCTCGAAAGCGTGGGCCTCGCCAAGGCCGATGGCATCCTGTTCGACCTCGGCGTCTCGTCGATGCAGCTGGACCGCGCCGAGCGCGGGTTCGCCTACTCGAAGGACGCGCCGCTCGACATGCGGATGGACCCGACCACCGGGTTCACCGCTGCCGACGTGCTCAACACCTACCCGCCCGGCGAGCTGATCCGGATCCTGCGCGACTACGGCGAGGAACGGTTCGCGCAGCGGATCGTCCGGGCCGTCGTGGCCGCGCGGGAGAAGGAGCCGTTCACGATGAGCGGCCGCCTGGTCGAGCTGCTCTACGACGCCGTGCCGGCGGCCAGCAGGCGGACCGGCGGCCACCCGGCCAAGCGCACGTTCCAGGCGCTGCGGATCGAGGTCAACGGCGAGCTGGAGGTGCTCCGCCGCGCCATGCCGGCCGCGCTGGGCGCGCTGCCGGTCGGCGGGCGGATCGTCGTCGAGTCGTACCAGTCCCTGGAAGACCGGCTGGTCAAGCAGGCGCTGGCCGAGCTCGCGAAGTCCCGCACCCCGGAGGGGCTCCCGGTCGAGCTGCCGGGACACGGGCCGGAGCTGAAGCTCCTGACCCGGGGCGCCGAAAAGGCCGGCGAAGAGGAGATCGAGGAAAACCCGCGCGCCGCTTCGGTGCGGTTGCGGGCCGCAGAGAGGATCGGAGAGCCGCGATGACCGCTCCCACGAAGTCCCGCCGCCGCAACGCGCCGGCGACGCGGGGCCGCAGCGAGGCCGCCCGCACCTCGACCACCGTCGAGCCGGACCCGCAGACCCTCCAGCCGGGCACGGCCGCGCCGCGCCGCGCGTCGCGGGGCCGCACGTCCGCGGCCGAGCGCGCCTACGCGCGCCGCGCCCAGCGCGCCGACCTGCTCAAGGAGCGCGAGCCGCGGCCGAAAGCCGAGCCGGGACAGCCGCGGCCGAAGGTCAAGCTCAAGCTGCGGCTGCCGAAGTCGCGCGCGTCGTTCGTGCTGATGATGATGGCGCTGCTGGCCGCCGGCGTGGCGACCACGCTGTGGCTGACCACGCAGGCGATCGCCGACTCCTACCGGCTCGAGCAGCTGCGCACGACCAACTCGAACCTGGCCGAGACGAAGGAACAGCTGCAGCGCGAAGTGGCGAAGGCCGAGTCGCCCTCGTCGCTGGCCCCCGCGGCCCAGCAGCTGGGCATGGTCCCGGGCGGCGACCCGGCACGCATCGTCGTCGGCCCGGACGGGAAGACCTCGCTCGTCGGCGAGCCCAAGAAGGCCAAGGCGGACACGCCGGCGGTGCCCGCGGCGCCCCCGGCCGCGCCCGCCGCCGGCACCCAGTCGCAGCAGGGCGCGCCGATCGAGGGCGACCAGCCCGCCGTGCCCGCCGACGAGCAGCCCGCGCCACCGGCGCAGCCGGGCGGCGGCCAGTGATGGCTTCGAGCCGGGGGCAGGCCCGCTCGCGCGCCACGGGCAGCGCGCGGCGGACCTACGCCGCCGGGACGCGCAGCGCGGCCGCGCGGCGGGGCAACGGCGGCCACCGCGGCCGGTTCTCCGCCGTGCGCCTGATCCTGGTCGCCGTGCTGCTCGTCGCGGGCGTGAAACTGGTGCAGGTGCAGTGGTTCGACGCCGCGGCGCTCTCGGCCGCGGCCGAGCGGCAACGCGCCCAGACCATCGACATCCCCGCCCAGCGCGGGTCCATTGTGGACCGCAACGGCGCCAAGCTCGCGTTCAGCGTCGAAGTGCGCTCGCTGTCGGTGAACCTGAAGACGCTCCACAAGAACATGGACGACTTCGCCGCGAAGAACCCCGGCACGAAGAAGACGTTCGACAGCGAGACGGCCGACGCCGCGAAGTACATCGCCGCCAAGGTGCCGAACCAGCTGACCGAGCCGCAGCTGCTGGAGCTGCTGCGCAAGCCGGCGTCGTTCACCTACCTCGAGCACAACGTCGAGCCGTCGGTCGCGGCCGACATCGTCAAGCACTTCGCGTGGATCAGCGTCGAGACGCGCGCGCTGCGCGAGTACCCGGGCGGCAGCCTGGCGTCGAACATCGTCGGCGCCGCGAACTGGCGCTCCGACGACGTGGACGTGTCCAAGCACAACCTCCACGGCCTCGTCGGGCTGGAGCAGCTGCGCGACAACGACCTGGCGGGCACGCCGGGCCGGATGCTGGTCAACACGAAGAACGGCAGCGACAACGTCGTCATCCCGGGCACCGAGCGCGACCTGCAGGCCGCCGTGCCGGGGTCGGACCTCGAGCTGACCATCGACTCCGACCTGCAGTACGAGGTGCAGCGGCAGCTGTCGGACTACGTCGAGCAGTCGCACGCCAAGGGCGGGCAGGCGGTCGTGCTGGACGCCAAGACCGGCGAGGTCTACGCGCTGGCCAACGACAAGACGTTCGACCCCAACGACCAGTCGACCTGGACGAACGAGGACCTCGCCAACCCCGCGGTGACCACGCCGTTCGAGCCCGGCTCGGTCAACAAGGTCGTCACCGCCACCGGCGCGATCGACTACGGCGTCGCGACGCCCGAGTCGACCATCCAGGTGCCCGGCGCGCTGCAGGTGGCCGACAAGACCGTGCACGACGCGTGGACGCACGGCACGCAGACATTCACCACCACCGGGATCTTCGCCAAGTCGTCCAACATCGGGACGCTGCTGCTGGCGCAGAAGATCGGCGAGGAGCGCTACTCCGACCTGCTCAAGAAGTTCGGCCTCGGCCAGCGCACCGGCGTCGGCCTGCCCGGCGAGAGCGCCGGTGTCGTGCCCGCGCGCAGCCAGTGGTCGGCGACCACCTTCGGCAACCTGCCGATCGGGCAGGGCCTGTCGATGACCGTGCTGCAGATGGCCGGGATGTACCAGGCGATCGCGAACGACGGCCTGCGCGTCGAACCGCGGATCGTCAAGGCGAAGGTGAACCCGGACGGCACGGTGGTGCCCGAGCCGGCGCCGAAGTCGGTCCAGGTGGTCGGCCCGCAGACGGCCAAGACGGTGCGCGACATGATGCGCGCGGTCGCCCAGAACGGCAAGGGCCTGCAGAAGGGCACCGCGCCGACCGCGGCGGTCGAGGGCTACCAGATCTCCGGGAAAACCGGCACCGGCCAGCAGGTCGACCCGCGGACGCACGCCTACAGCGACCACCTGTACAACATCACCTTCGCCGGTATCCTGCCCGCCGACCACCCCCGGTTCGTCGTCGGGATCCGGCTCGACGCGCCCGACACGACCCTGCCGGTGGGGCACTCGGCCGCGCCGCTGTTCCACACCATCGCGTCGTACCTGACGCAGCGGTACCAGATCCCGCTGTCGGACGGCCCGTCGCCGGAGGTCCCGCTGATCGTGCAGTGAGCACGGTCCGTCAAAGGCCCCTTACCGGGTGCGGGCCTTCCGCGTCCACTGTGCACAGCGGCCCTGCGCGCCGGGGGAAAGCCTTGCGGCGCAACGGGGTGCGGGACGCCGTCTAGCACATGTGCCTCAGCCGCGCGCAATCGCCGTACCGCGTGCGGGCCCCCCGGACGCCCGCCGGTAGCCTCTTGGCCGTGTCCGTGTCCTCGTCCAGTTCCCAGGTGCCGGAAAGCCCGGTGAAAGCGGTCCCCGCGCCGCCGCGCCCGGCGCGCATCGACCCGGTCCCGCTGGCGACGCTGCTCGCCAGGGCGGACGCGCGGCTGATCGCCGAGTCGCCCGACGCCGCCGAGCTCACCGTCACCGGCACCACGCTGCGCGCCCAGCACGTGCTGCCCGGCGACCTCTTCGCCGCCCTGCCCGGCGCCCGCGCCCACGGTGCCGACTTCAGCGACCAGGCGATCGCCGCCGGTGCCGTCGCGGTCCTCACCAACGCCGACGGGGCCGAGCGCCCCGCGCTGCGCGACGCCGGCGTCCCGATCCTGGTGCACGCCGACCCGCGCGCCGCCCTCGGCGAGATCGCCGCCTGGATCTACGGCGAGCCGTCGTTGCGGCTGGCCGTCCTGGGCGTCACCGGGACCTCGGGCAAGACCACGACGTCCTACCTGGTCGACGCCGGGTTGCAGGCCGCCGGGCTGACCACCGGCCTGATCGGCACCGTCGAGACGCGCATCGCCGGCGAGCGGCTGGTCAGCGGGTTCACCACGCCGGAGGCACCGGACCTGCAGGCACTGCTCGCGGTCATGCTGGAGCGCGGCGTCACGCACGTGCCGATGGAGGTCTCGAGCCACGCGCTCGCGCTGGGCCGCGCCAACGGCACCCGGTTCGCGGTCGGCGCGTTCACCAACCTCTCCCAGGACCACCTGGACTTCCACAAGGACATGCAGGAGTACTTCGCCGCGAAGTCGCTGCTGTTCGACGGCCGCTCGACCACCGAGGTCGTCGTGGTCGACAGCGCGTGGGGCCAGGCGCTGCTCACACCGCAGACGGTCACCGTGACCACGGACCCGGGCACCGAGGCCGCGTGGAAGGCCACCGACCTGCAGGCCACGCCGCACGGCGAGCAGACGTTCACCCTGCACGGCCCGGACGGCCTCAGCGCGCCCGCGCGGATCCCGCTGCCGGGCGAGTTCAACGTCGCCAACGCCGTGCTGGCCGCGGCGATCCTCGGCACCGCCGGGGTGGCCCTGGAGCACATCGTGACCGGGCTCGCCCGGGTGCAGGTGCCGGGCCGGATGGAACGGGTCCACGTCGGCCAGGCGTTCACCGCCGTCGTCGACTACGCCCACAAGCCGGCCGCGGTCGCCCAGGGCCTGGACGCCCTGCGGGCCCGCGCCGAGGGCCGGATCATCACCGTCCTCGGCTGCGGCGGCGACCGCGACACCGCCAAGCGCCCGATGATGGGCGAGGCGGCGGCTCGCCGCAGCGACGTCCTGATCGTCACCGACGACAACCCGCGCTCCGAAGACCCCGCGGCGATCCGCGCCGCGATGCTCGCCGGCGCCCGCGCCGTCGGGCCCGCCGAGGGCGGGGAGGTCGTCGAGATCGGTGACCGCCGCGAAGCCATCGAGCACGCCGTCGCGCTCGCCGAGCCGGGCGACATCGTCTTCGTCGCCGGCAAGGGGCACGAGTCCGGCCAGGAGGCCGGCGGCGTCGTGCACCCGTTCTCCGACCGCGACGAGCTGGCCGCGGCCATCCGCAACAAACTCGAGGTGAGTGTGTGATCGTGCTCAGCCTGGCCGAGATCGCCGACGTCGTCGGCGGCCGGCTGCACCGCGCCGACGCGGGCGCCCAGGTGACCGGCAGCGTGGAGTTCGACACCCGGAAGCTCACGCCGGGCGGCCTGTTCGTCGCCCTGCCCGGGGAGAAGGTCGACGGCCACGACTTCGCCGCGCAGGCCGTCGAAGCCGGCGCGGTCGCCGTGCTGGCCGCCCGCGAGGTCGACGCGCCCGCGATCGTCGTGCCGCCGCTCGCGGCGGGCGAGGCCCACGAGCGGTCGGTCGCGCTGACCGGCGACAAGGACGGCTCCGGCGCCGCGGTGCTGGCCGCGCTGGGCAAGCTGGCCCGGTTCGTCGTGCAGCGCCTGGCCGAGGGCACCCTGACCGTCGTCGGCGTCACGGGCTCATCCGGCAAGACGTCGACGAAGGACCTGATCGCCCAGCTGCTCGAGCCGCTCGGCCCGACGGTCGCGCCGCCCGGGTCGTTCAACAACGAGCTGGGCCACCCCTGGACGGCGTTGCGTGCCGACGCCGGGACCCGGCACCTGGTGCTGGAGCTCTCGGCCCGCGGGCCCGGCCACATCGCCCACCTCGCCGAGATCGCCCCGCCGCGGATCGGCGCGGTGCTCAACGTCGGCAGCGCGCACGTCGGCGAGTTCGGCTCGCGCGAAGGCATCGCGAAGACCAAGGGCGAGCTGGTCGAGGCGCTGCCCGAGGACGGCGTCGCCGTGCTCAACGCCGACGACCCGCTGGTCAGCGCCATGGCGAGCCGCACGAAGGCCCGCGTCGTGTTCTTCGGCGAGAGTGCGTCCGCCCAGGTCAGGGCGACCGGCATCACGCTCGACGACCAAGCCCGCGCGTCCTTCCGGCTGGTCACCCCGGCGGGGGAGGCGGACGTGCGGCTGCCGCTGCACGGCGAGCACCACGTGAGCAACGCCCTCGCCGCCGCCGCGATCGCGCTGGAGCTGGGCTCGTCGCCGGACGAGGTCGCCGCGCGGCTGTCGGCCGTCGAGCGGCGCTCGGCGCGGCGCATGGAGGTCGTCACGCGGCCCGACGGCGTCACGATCCTCAACGACTCCTTCAACGCCAACCCCGAGTCGATGCGGGCCGGCCTGAAGGCCCTCGCGGCGATGACGCGGGAGTCCGGCCGCCGGTCCTGGGCCGTGCTCGGCGTGATGGGCGAGCTCGGCGCGGACGCCGTCACCGCCCACGACGAGATCGGCCGCCTGGTCGTCCGGCTCAACATCGCCAAGCTCGTCGTGATCGGCCCCGAGGCGGCGGCCATGCACCAGGGCGCGCACCAGGAGGGCTCCTGGGGCGAGGAATCCACTCTGGTACCCGACGTCGGGGCCGCGATCGCTCTGCTGCATGATCAGCTCCGTCCCGGGGACGTCGTGCTGGTCAAGGCCTCCAAGGCGGCCGGCCTCTGGCGGGTCGCCGAAGCGCTGCTCGAACCCCGGGAAACCGACAACTCCGAAGAACGCTCGAACGGTGGTGACGCGTGATCAGCATCCTGATCGCGGCCGCGGCGGGCCTGCTGATCTCCATCCTGCTCACGCCGTACCTGATCCGGGTGTTCTCCCGGCAGGGCTTCGGCCAGGAGATCCGTGAAGAAGGCCCGCAGGGACACAAGTCCAAGCGCGGTACCCCGACCATGGGCGGTGTCGCGATCATCATCGCGATGGTCGTCGGGTACTTCGCCGCGCACTTGATCAACTGGATGTTCAACTCCCGCAGCGGCGCGCCGACGGCCTCCGGGCTGCTCGTGCTGATGCTCGCGGTGGGCCTGGGGATCGTCGGGTTCCTCGACGACTTCATCAAGATCCGCAAGCAGCGCAACCTGGGCCTGAACAAGACCGCGAAGCTGGTCGGCCAGCTGGTGGTCACGATCGCGTTCGCGGTGCTGGCGCTGAACTTCGCCGACTCGCGCGGCATCACGCCGGCGTCGGTGAGCCTGTCCTACGTCCGCGACCTCGCGCTGATCACCTTCCCCGCGGTGTTCTTCGTGATCTTCTGCTACATCGTGATCTCCGGCTGGTCGAACGCGGTGAACTTCACCGACGGCCTCGACGGCCTGGCCGGCGGCTCGGCGGCGATGGTGCTCGCGACCTACGTCGTCATCGCGTTCTGGCAAGAGCGGCTCAACTGCGCCAACGGCCCGGCGCCCGCCTGCTACGACGTCCGCGACCCGCTCGACCTGGCGGTGGTCGCCGCCGCGGCCACCGGCGCCTGCGTCGGGTTCCTCTGGTGGAACGCGGCCCCGGCCAAGATCTTCATGGGCGACACCGGCTCGCTCGCCCTCGGCGGCCTGGTCGCCGGGCTGTCCATGACCACCCGCACCGAGCTGCTCGCCATCGTCATCGGCGGCCTGTTCATGGTCGAGATGATCTCGGTGGTCGCGCAGATCGCGGTGTTCCGGACGACCCGGCGAAGGCTGTTCCGGATGGCGCCCTTCCACCACCACTTCGAACTCGCCGGGTGGGCGGAAACCACGGTGATCATCCGGTTCTGGCTGCTCTCGGCCATCTGCTGCATGTTCGGGCTCGGTCTGTTCTACAGCGAGCAGCTGGGCTTCGGAGGCTGACGTTGGAGATCTCCGGTCGTCACGTTCTCGTCGCCGGGGCCGGGGTCACCGGCAAGTCGGTCGTGCCCGTGCTGGTCGAGCTGGGCGCGCGCGTCACCGTCACCGATGGAAACGCCGAGCGCCTGGCCGAGCTGGCGGGGCTGGGCGCCGAGCTGGTCCCGGGCCTGACCGAGCCGCCTTCGGACGTCGTCCTCGTCGTCACCAGCCCCGGCTGGCGGCCGACGTCACCGCTGCTGGTCGCCGCCGCCGAGGCGGGGGTCGAGGTGATCGGCGACGTCGAGCTGGCCTGGCGAGTTGGTCAGCTTCGCGAGCACCCGCCGTCGTGGCTGGTGGTCACCGGCACCAACGGCAAGACGACCACCGTCGGCATGCTCGAGTCGATCCTCAAGTCGGCCGGCAGCAACGCCGTGGCCTGCGGGAACATCGGCTACGCGGCCCTCGACGCGGTCCGCGCGGGCTACGACGTGCTGGCCGTCGAGCTGTCGAGCTTCCAGCTGCACTGGTCCTCGACGCTGGCCCCGGACGCAGCCGTGGTGCTCAACCTGGCCGAGGACCACATCGACTGGCACGGCTCGATGCCCGAGTACGCGGCCGCGAAGGGGCGCGTCTACACCCGCGCCAAGGTCGCGGTGCACAACGCCGACGACGACTGGTCCACGCGCATCGCCGAGGCGCACGCGCCCGAGCGCGCCCGCCGCGTCGGCTTCCGGCTCGACACCCCGCGGGCCGGAGAGCTGGGGATCGTCGAAGACCTGCTGGTCGACCGTGCTTTCGTCGCCGACCCGGCCACCAGCGCCGAGGAGCTGGCCACCCTCTCCGACGTCCGCCCGGCGGGCCCGCACAACGTTTCGAACGCCCTGGCCGCGGCCGCGCTGGCCCGCGCCCACGGCGTCTCGCCGGAGGCCGTGCTGAAGGGGCTGCGCGAGTACCAGCCGGCCCCGCACCGGGCCGTCGAGGTGGCCGAGGTCGCCGGGGTCCGGTACGTCAACGACTCGAAGGCGACCAACCCGCACGCGGCCGCCGGGTCCCTGCGGGCGCACGAGTCGATCGTGTGGATCGCCGGGGGCCAGCTCAAGGGCGCCTCGGTCGACGAACTCGTGCGCAGCGTCGCCGGCCGCCTGCGCGGGGTCGTGCTCCTCGGCGTCGATTCACCCGTGATCGCCGCCGCGGTCGCGCGACACGCGCCGGATGTCCCGGTGAACAGCCTCCGTCCGGGTGACCATGAACCCATGACTGCGGCGGTGAGTGCGGCCAGCGCGATGGCCCGGCCAGGTGACGTGGTGCTGCTGGCACCCGCCGCGGCGTCGTTGGACATGTTCTCGAGCTACGGCGAGCGCGGCGACGCGTTCACCGCGGCCGTGCACGTCCTCCGCGACGACGCAGCGGGGGAGCCGAGTGCCGGTCACTGAGCCCAAGACGCCCCAGCCCCGGGAGACGCCGAAGCGGCCGCGCCGCGAGCGCAAGGAGAGCGGGTTCGTCGCCTTCCGGACGGCGCTCACCGCGTGGCTCTCGCGCCCGCTCGCGTCGTTCCACCTCGTGCTCGCCCTCACCGGCGTGCTCACCGTCATCGGTGCCGTCATGGTGCTGTCGGCGTCGTCGGTCGCGTCCTACGACCCGAAGACCGGCAGCGGGGTCTACTCGCTGTTCGTCAAGCACCTCGTGTTCGTCGCGATCGGCTCGGTCGTGTTCTGGCTGGGGCTGCGGGTCAAGCTGGAGCGGATCCGCGCGATGTCGGCCACCGCGACGGTCGTCTGCCTCGGCCTGCTCGTCCTCGTGCTCACCCCGCTCGGCACGACGGTCAACGGCTCGCAGGGCTGGTTCAAGCTCGGCGAGTTCACCTTCCAGCCGGTGGAGGCCGCGAAGGTCGCGCTGGCTTTCTGGGGCGCGCACATCCTGGTGATCAAGTACAACGTGATCCACCAGTGGCGGCACCTGCTGGTCCCGGTCGTGCCGATCGCGCTGCTGATGTTCGCCCTGGTCATGCTGCAACCGGACCTCGGCGGCACGGTCACCCTCGCCGTCGTGCTGCTGGCGCTGCTGTGGTTCGCCGGCGCCCCGAAACGGCTGTTCGGCGTGATCCTCGCGGGCGGGCTCGCCGGCGTGCTCGTGCTCGCCCTCATCGCGCCCTACCGGCTCGCCCGCGTCATGTCGTTCCTCTCGCCGGACGCCGACACCACCGCCGAGGGCTTCCAGGCCAACCAGGCCAAGCTGGCGCTCGCCGACGGTGGGTTCCTGGGCAAGGGGCTCGGCCAGGGCGCGTCCAACTGGGGCTACCTGCCGAACGTGCAGAACGACTTCATCTTCGCCCTGATCGGCGAGGAGCTCGGGCTGATCGGCTGCGTCGTCGTGCTCGCCCTGTTCGCCGCGGTCGCCGTCGTGGGCCTGCGGATCGCCACCCGCAACATCGACCCGTGGATCCGGATCGTCTCCGGCACGCTGACGGTGTTCCTGGTGGCGCAGGCCGGCATCAACATCGGCTACGTCGTCGGCCTGCTGCCGGTCACCGGCGTCACGCTGCCGCTGATCTCCTACGGCGGGACGTCGCTGGTGATCACCATGCTCATCATGGGGGTGCTCGCGAACGCCGCCCGGCACGAACCGGAGGCGGTGGCCGCGCTGCGCACCCAGGGGCCGGGTAAGTTCGGACGCCTGCTGCGGCTGCCCGCGCCCGATCCGTACCGCCCGCCCGCCACCCGCAAGGGGGCGGCGCGCACCGGGGCGAAGGCGGCCAGGCCCGCGCCCCGTGCGGCGCGGCCCGCCCCGGCGCAGGAACGACGCAGGTCGGTCCGCGAACCGGTGCGCCGCAGCGCGGCACGGACGAGCACGGCCACGTCTCGCGGCGGGGCCGCGCGGACAACAGCGAGCCGTGGTACCCGGAGTACCGCGAACCGGAGAGGTCATTGGTGAGTAAGCCCGTCAAGGGAGCCGAGCGAGCCGCCTCGGGCAGAGGGCCCGTGGTCGTGGTCGCCGGAGGTGGCACCGCAGGACACATCGAACCCGCCCTCGCCCTGGCCGACGCCGTCAAGCGGCTGCGCCCGGACGCGACGGTCGTCGCGCTGGGCACCGAGCGCGGCCTGGAGAACAAGCTCGTCCCGGCCCGCGGCTACGAGCTGGCGCTGATCCCGCCCGTGCCGCTGCCGCGCAAGCCGACGCCGGAGCTGCTGCGGCTGCCACTGAGGGTGCGCGACTCGGTCCGCAAGACCCGCGAGGTGCTGGACCGGGTCGGCGCGGACGTCGTCGTCGGCTTCGGCGGCTACGTCGCCCTGCCGGCCTACCTGGCCGCGCGCGGGCGCGTCCCGATCGTCGTCCACGAGGCCAATCAGTCGCCCGGCCTGGCGAACAAGGTGGGCGCGCGGTTCGCCGCGCGCGTCGCCGTCGCCGTTCCGGGCACTCCGCTGCCGAAGGCCGAAGTCGTCGGGATCCCGCTGCGGCGGTCGATCACGTCGCTCGACCGCGCCGCGCTGCGCGCCGAGGCCCGCGCGCACTTCGGGCTGGACCCGGACGCGCCGACGCTGCTCGTGTTCGGCGGGTCGCAGGGCGCGCAGTCGATCAACGCCGCGGTGTCCGGCGCGGCCAAGGACCTGGCCGACGCCGGGGTCGGCGTGCTGCACGCGCACGGCCCGAAGAACACGCTGGTCGTCCAGGAGTTCCCGGGCAAGCCGGCCTACGTGCCGGTGCCGTACCTGGAGCGGATGGACCTGGCCTACGCGGCGGCCGACGTCGCGATCTGCCGCTCGGGCGCGATGACCGTCGCCGAGGTGACCTCGGTCGGGCTGCCCGCGGTGTTCGTCCCGCTGCCCATCGGCAACGGCGAGCAGGCCACCAACGCCCGGCCGGCGGTCGACGCCGGGGCCGCGCTGATGGTCGACGACGCCGACTTGACCCCGGCCAAGGTCGCCGAGCTGGTGATCCCGCTGGTCACCGACGCGGACCGGGTCGCGAAGATGGGCGCGGCCGCGGTCGGCATGGGCCACCGCGAGGCCGACGAGACCCTCGCCCGCATCGTTTTGGAGGCCGCCGGTGCCTGAGTTGCCTGAAGAGCTGCGCCGGGCGCACCTGATCGGGATCGGCGGCGCCGGCATGTCCGGCATCGCCCGGATCCTGCTGGCGCGCGGGGCTTTCGTGTCGGGCTCGGACGCCAAGGAGTCGCGGGCGCTGCTGTCGTTGCGCGCGCAGGGTGCCGAGTTGTTCGTCGGCCAGAGCGCCGCGAACCTCTCGGCGCTGGCCGAGCCGCCGTCCGCCGTGGTCGTCTCGACGGCGATCAAGGAGACGAACCCCGAGCTGGTCGCGGCGCGCGCCGCCGGGATCCCGGTGCTGCACCGCGCGGAGGCGCTGGCCGGGCTGATGGCGGGCCACCGCGTCGCCTGCATCGCGGGCACGCACGGCAAGACGTCGACGACGTCGATGCTCACCGTGGCACTGCAGCACTGCCGGCTCGACCCGTCGTTCGCCATCGGCGGCGACCTCAACGAGTCCGGCGCCAACGCCCACCACGGCGAGGGCGGCATCTTCGTCGCCGAGGCCGACGAGAGCGACGGCTCGTTCCTGGCCTACTCGCCGTCGGTCGCGGTCGTGACGAACATCGAGCCGGACCACCTGGACCACCACGGCACGGCCGAGGCCTACACGAAGGTGTTCACCGAGTTCGTCGGCCGGATCGTGCCGGGCGGGTTGCTGATCGTCTGCGGTGACGACCCCGCGGCCGACGAGCTGGGCAAGCAGGCGTCGGAGCTGGGAGTGCGGGTCCGTCGCTACGGCCGCACGGTGACCGACTCCGGCGACGCACGCGTCCTGGACTACGCCCCGGCGCCGGACGGCGGCGTCGTGCAGCTCCTGCTGGACGGCTCGGAGCTGTCGGTGCGGGTCGCCGTGCCCGGTGAGCACATGGCGTTGAACGCCGTCGCGGCGCTGCTCGCCGGGATCGAGCTGGGCGCGCCCGCGGCCGACCTGGCGGACGGGCTCGCGGCGTTCGGCGGCGTGCGGCGCCGGTTCGAGTTCAAGGGCCGGGCCGGCGACGTCCGCGTCTACGACGACTACGCCCACCACCCGACCGAGGTGTCCGCGCAGCTGCGCGCGGTGCGGACGGCGGCCGGGTCCGGGCGGGTGATCGTGGTGTTCCAGCCGCACCTGTACTCGCGGACCAAGACGTTCTCGGCGGAGTTCGCCGACGCGCTGTCGCACGCCGACGAGGTCGTCGTGCTGGACGTCTACGGCGCGCGCGAGGAACCGGAGCCGGGCGTGACGGGCGCGCTGATCGCCGACGCGGTGACCGTGCCGGTGCACTACCAGCCCGCGTTCGACGTCGCCGCCGGCCTGGTGGCGGGCCTCGCGCGCCCGGGCGACCTCGTCGTCACCATGGGCGCCGGGGACGTGACGCAGCTGGGGCCGGAGATCCTCGCCGAGCTGGACAAGCGCTGAGCCGATGAGTCCGACCAGGGAACGCCGCCGTCCGTCCGAAGAGGACGAACGGGAGCGCGCTGCCCTGGCGCGGGAACGCCGCCGTCCGTCCGAAGAGGACGAACGGGAGCGCGCTGCCCTGGCGCGGGAACGCCGGGGGCGGCGGTCGGAAGAAGAACGCCGCCGCACCCGCGCGGCCACGCGCCCCACGCCGCGCACCCGGCCCCACCGGCGGGTCGAGATCCGCCGCCGGTGGGTGGCGCTGCTCTCGGTGCTGACCGTGATCGCCTTGGTGTACCTGCTGTTCTTCAGCTCGATGCTCGGGGCGAAGGACGTCTCGGTCAGCGGCTCGCGCACGGTGTCCGCCGACCAGATCCGCGCGGTGGCGGCGGTGCCGCTGGACAAGCCAATGCTGCGGCTGAGCACCGACGACATCCGCGACCGGGTGGCCGCGATGCCGGGCATCGCGACGGTCGAGGTCTCGCGGTCGTGGCCGAACACGGTCGAGATCACGGTGACCGAGCGGACGGCGATCGCGTTCTTCGACAGCGGCCCGGGCGGCGACGGCGTCCACCTCGTCGACGGCGGCGGCGTGGTGTTCAAGACGGTGCCTGCGCGGCCTGCGGGGTTGCCGGAACTCAAGCTGCCGAAGGTGTCGGCGGACGACCCGGTGACGCGCGCGGTGACGGCGGTGCTCGGGGTGATCCCGGAGCAGCTGCTGAAGCAGGTCACGACGGCCACGGCGAAGACCCCGGCGAGCGTCGAGTTCACGCTGTCGAGCGGGAAGATCGTCCGCTGGGGAACGGCGGAGCAGACCGACCGCAAGGCCAAGGTCCTGGCGGCCCTGCTCACCCAGGACGGCAAGGTCTACGACGTCGCGGCGCCCGAGCTGCCGACCATCACTTCCTGACTTTCTGTAATTCGCGTGCCCTCGGCTTCTCGTATGGCGTACGATCTCGTACGGCATACGAGAACGAGGAGGGTGTCATGACGATCCTGGTGACGGGCGCGACCGGCAGCGTGGGACGGCTGGTGGTCGACGAACTGCTGGCGGCGGGAGTCTCGGTGCGGGCGCTGACCGTGGATCCCGCGCGGGCCGCACTGCCCGCGGAGGCCGAGGTGGTCGTCGGGTCGCTGGCCCGGCCGTCGACGCTGCCGCTCGAGGGGGTCGACGCCGTGTACCTGGCGCCGATGGCGCGGACCGTCCGGCGGTTCTGCGAGCGGGCGATCGACGCGGGGATCAAGCGCGTCGTCGCGTTGTCGGGCAGCAGTGTCGGCGACGATCACGAGGGGTCCAGCGGCAACGAGTACGGCGCCGTCGAGGCCGCCGTGCGGGAAGCCGGCTTCGCGTGGACGTTCCTGCGGCCCGGCGTGTTCATGAACAACACGCTCGACTGGGCGGGCATGGTCCGCGCGGGAGAGGTCACGGTGGCCTACGGCGATGCGACGCAGACCCCGATCGACCTCGGCGACATCGCCGCGGTGGCCGCCCGCGTGCTGACCACCGAAGGCCACGTCGGCCAGACCTATGTCCTCAGTGGACCGGAGGCGATCAGCCTGCGCGGGCAGGTCGCGACACTGGAATCCGTGCTGGGTAAGGAGATCCGGTTCCGCGAGCTGACCCGGGCGGAGCAGCGCGCCCAGTGGGTCGGCTACGGCGTCCCGGAGCCGGTCGTCGACTGGCTGCTGGACGGCTTCGAGGAGACGCTGCGGCACCCGCAGGTGCCGACCGGCGTCGTCGAGGAGCTGCTGGGCCGTCCGGGCACGACGTACGCTTCGTGGGTGGCCGCGCGCCGGGACGTCTTCGCCTAGACCTCGGTGCGCGTCATCCCGGCCAGGCCGAGCAGCGGGAGCACGCCGGCGAACACGACGACCGCCGTCCAGCCGCCCAGGTGGTAGGCGATCGAGCCCGCCTGGGAGCCGATCGCGCCGCCGATGAAGAACGTGCCCAGGTAGACGCTGTTGACCCGGGCACGGGCCGACGGGTCGAGCTGGTAGATCACGTGCTGACCGGTCACCAGCGTCGCCTGGACGGCCGAGTCGATCGCGATCGCGGCGATCGCCAGCATGATGACGCTGTGCGCGCCGAAGCCGGCGAGCGCGAAGGCCGCCGCGCAGAGGACGAACGCGCCCGCGGTGAGCCGCCGGCCGTGGCCGTGATCCGACCACCGCCCGGCCAGCGGCGCCACCGCGGCGCCCGCCGCTCCGGCCAGCGCGAACAGGCCGACGCCGAGCTGGCTGTAATTGAACGGCGGCGCGGTGAGCACGAACGCGATCGTCGTCCAGAACGCGCTGAACGCCCCGAACATCGCCGACTGGTACAGCGCGCGGTGACGCAGCGCGGGGTGCTTCTTCGCCATGGCCAGCGTCGAGCGCAGCAACTGTCCATAGTGGACGTCGGTCTTGGGTGCCCGGCGCGGCAGGATGAACCGCAGCACGACGGCGAGCGCGGCCATCAGGGCCGCCGAGATCAGGAACACCACGCGCCAGCCGGTCACCTCGGCCAGCAGGCTGGCGACGACGCGGGAGAGCAGGATGCCGAACAGCAGCCCGCTCACGACGCGCCCGACGATCCGGCCGCGGATGGCGTCGGGGGAGATGTCGGCGGCGAACGGGACGAGGATCTGCACGACGACCGACGCCGCCCCGACGACGAGCGAGGCGATGAGCAGCACGGCGAACCCGGGCGCGACCCCGGTGACGACGAGGCCGGCGCACGCGACCGCGAGCAGCGTCGCGACGAGGCCGCGGTTCTCGAGGCGGTCACCGAGCGGGACGAGCAGCAGCATCCCAGCGGCGTAGCCGATCTGGGTGGCGGTGACGACCCCGCCGGCGGCGGCTTCGCCGACTCCGAAGGTGTGCCGCAGCTCGGCGAGCAGCGGCTGGGCGTAGTAGAGGTTGGCGACGGTCAGTCCACAGGAGACGGCCAGCAGCAGCACCAGCCACCCGGGCGGCGCTTTCTGCTCGGTCTCGGTCATGCGTGCCCCCAGCGTCGTGGAACCGGTTTGATCGGTTCCGACGGTACCAGTCAAACCGGTTCCCGAGTACTGTGACCCGTATGACGGACCGATTCCGCGCAGGCGCGGGCAGGCTGTGCCTCGACTTCGTCCGGACGCTGCGCTACCGCGGGACACCGGAGGAGCGGGAGGAGCTGCCCGACGCGGCGGCGTGGGGAGCGTGGATCGACCAGCTGGGCCCGTTCGCGGCCCCGGTTCACCCGGCTTCGGCGGCGGACGCGCAGGTGCTGCGGGAGGCGATTTACGAGCTGCTCACCGGTGAAGTGCGGGAGCCGGTGCGCCGGCGGTTGAACCGGTTCGCGGCGCTGCCGGTGCCCGCACCCTCGCTGACGACCGCGGGCGAACTTCGCTGGCAGGCGGCGGATCCCGCGGAGGCGATGCTGGCACTGTTGGCGAGGGACGCGCTGGAGCTGGTGACGTCCCCGGAGTCGGGACGAGTACGCCGCTGCGCGGGCGAGCGGTGCGGCGCGCTGTTCCTGGACACGTCGAGGCCGGGCACGCGGCGGTGGTGCTCGATGGAGATCTGCGGGAACCAGGCGAAGAAGTCGACTTATCGAGCCAAGGTTTCGGTCTCCTGACGCAGGGTTATGCGAACACGCGACTGAACGCTGAGTGACCTTGATCGCACCCAGCGTGCTGGCTACCGTGATCGCCATGAAGCTCATGAAGATCGCCGGTGACTGCAAAAGCGATGATTGCCCGGCTGTCCACCTCACCGACCGCGGGTCACTTTTCATCGTCGGCGCTATCGTAGGTGCGGACGATCGGCCTGCCGTGGGACCCGGGGAACAGGTGGTCGAGGTGTCGATCGGCCTGGTCAGGGAGGCGCTGCATGCTCTTGGATCTTGACCGGTGGCGCGAGATCTTCCGCGGTTTCTCGAAGTCGGCCTTCCGGCTGGAGACGCACCAGGTCTACACCATGCCGGACGAGCGCGAGGACTTCGAACGGTTCCTCGCGGGTCTGCCCGCCCGGCCTGACGACAACCATGAATGGCACGAGCGAGTTCGCGGGTACGTCGCAGCGGGCAAAACGATTCAGCGGGCGAAGGTCATTCGACGGCCCCTGACCGACTACAACCGGTATCTCCTCGCCGAGGGCATTCCCGATAACGTCAAAGCGGGCGAAGACTACCGGATCATCGACGTCGATGACGAGGACACCGGTCTCCCCGATCAGGACTTCTGGCTGTTCGATGAACGTGTCGTGGTTCACCTCGACTACGAGTCCGACGGCACCCAGTGCGGCCGTCAACTGGTCGACAAGCCGGATCTCGCGAAGTACCTGCGCTGGCGTGATCTCGCCGTGCAACTGGGGGTTCCGTTCGACGAGTGGCATGCTGGACCCTGATCAGGAGCAGGACAAGCGCAAGTCCCTCGCCTCAGTACTCCGCGAATTGCGCACAGCGGCCGGGCTCTCCGGGGAGAGGCTGGCCCTCCGATGTGCCATGAGCCAGGCGAAGATCAGCCGGACCGAAACGGGGAAGACCCTTCCGACCGTGGTTGATGTGGAGCGCATCCTCCGGGCGCTCGAGATCAGCCGGGCCGAGGCGGAGCCGGTGCTCGCCTTGGCGCGATTGGCCGCCGTCGGGTACGCGTCGCGCCGGACCTCCGCCAGGCTCGGTTTTTGGCAGAAGCAGAACGACCTGCGAGCCATGGAACGGGACTCCAGGATCATGCGTCATTTCCTGCCGAGCGTCCCGACCGGGCTTCTGCAGACCTCCGATTACGCTCGTGTCGTTCTCGCTCCGACGGTGGCCGGCGAACCCGCCGGTGACATCGACCGGATCATCGAAGGCCGGTCGGTCCGCCGGCAATTGCTGCTGGATTCGTCCCGCCAGTTCTCTTTCGTGCTGACCGAGAGCGCAGTCACCTGGCGGGCTGGCAGTCTTGCGCAAGGACACGGTCATCCCCGACGTGCCGATGAACGTGTTCGTCGTCTACGACGAGCGCCTGGTCACCGTGGAACTCTTCTCCGGAGAGGTCGTGCTCCGCGACCCTCGCGATGTCGCTTACCACCTCGAACTCTTCGAATTCTTCAAGAACCGAGCTGTGCGCGGCGAAGCCGCCACCCAGTTGCTGCGGATGATCGCGCGCGAGTTCTTGCGCGAAGGCGAATAGTACTCGCCATTGCCGGAGCGCAATTCTACGGTGGCGCTATGGAAAACCTCACTCGCACCTGTGGCAACTGCAAGTGAAGGGCTGCGATGGCACCGGCACGATCACCATTGTCGAAGACCGACCCGTTGTTGCGCCCTGGTCTCGTCCCCGACGATTTCCACTTCGGTGCCAGAACGCAGACCTTCTACCGCGCCCCGTATCCGACGGAAGGACCGGTGGAAACCACGGACGCATCAGGCCGTCGGCTGTGGATGTACATGTACGCGCACTTCGTGTTCTGCTGGGCCGAAGGTGCCTCGCAGGTCCACGTCAGCCATGGAACGCTCGCCGGACCGAAGATGACCCTGTGGACCGACGTGCGCATCGCCGGATGCTGGTCCGGCACCGCCTTGGCGGAGTTCGGCCGCGCCTGGGTGACGGAACACCTGGCGAAGTTCGCCCGGTGAACGGCCCCCTCGGCGAATCCGAGGGGGCCGCGCTTGAATCCGAGCTCAGCTGAGCGCCGCGTCCAGGGTGATCGTCGTCCCCGCCAGCGCCTTCGACACCAGGCACATCGCCTTCGCCGTCAGAACTGTCGGACCCCTCTGGCAGAGTCCCGGCCATGACCGAACGACCGCAGCGCCCGAAGGTCCCGCTCACCGGCAGCGAGCGCGAGATCCTCACCAGCCTGCTCGACTACCACCGCGCGACGGTCGCCTGGAAGGGCGGCGGGCTCACCGAGGACCAGGCCCGGCGAGTCCACCTGCCCAGCGAGCTGACCACCGTCGCCGGGCTGATCGCCCACCTCACGCTCAACGAGTGGTTCTGGTTCGCCGTGGTCGTCGACGGCGAAGAGGACACCTGGGAGGCGAAGCTCGAGCAGGACCCGGATGCGGAGTTCCGGGTCCCGGCGGACACCAAGCTCGAAACCCTCCTGGCGGACTACGAAAAGCACTGCGCCCGCAGCCGCGAAATCGTCGCGAAGCACGGCCTGGACGACGAAGTCACGCACAAGGAGGAGACGTTCAACGTCCGCTGGGTCGTCACGCACATGATCGAGGAGACGGCCCGGCACGTCGGCCACCTCGACGTCCTGCGCGAGCTGACCGACGGTGTCACCGGGGACTGACCTTCTTGGGCGGCAACGGGAAGAAGCCGCTGGTCCGCTCGACGTAGTGGGCGTATGCCGGGCGGGTGCGAGCCATTCCCTTCTCCAGCATGGGTTTCCCCGTCCCGCGGGCCAGCGTGAAGGTCATCGCGACGGGGGAGAGGATGGTCGCCGCGCCCGGCCACGTCGAGCAGGCCAGCAGGTAGAGGCCCCACCACACGCACGCGTCGCCGAAGTAGTTCGGGTGGCGCGTGTAGCGCCACAACCCCGTGTCGAGGACCTTGCCCTTGTTCGAGGGATCGGCCTTGAACCGGCGCAGCTGGTCGTCGCCGACCGTCTCGAACGCGAACCCTATCAGCCACACCACCACGCCGAGCCAGCCGAGCACGCCGAACCCGGTGCCGTACATCGCGAACTGCACCGGCAGCGAGACGAAGTACAGCACCAGACCCTGGAACAGGTACACGCGGACGAAGATCCGGAGCGGCTCCTGCCGCATCCGCGCGTACCGCGGGTCCTCCGGCAGCTTGTGGTTGCGCAGGTGGAGGTGCAGGGAAAGCCGTCCGCCCCACACCACGGTCAGCGCTGTCACCACCAGCCGCAGGGAAAGGGGGCCGTCGCCGAAGGGGAACGCGGCGAGCGCGACGATCGCGAAGCCGAGCCCCCAGAACGTGTCGACCGTGTCGTAGCGCTTGCGCGCCCGCGCGATCCCGAAGGTCACCACGACCGCCACCACCGTGACGCCGGCGGTGACCAGCAGCGTTCCGCCGAGGGTCATCAGTTCCACTCCCGCGTCGCCGGCAGGCCGCTGCGACCGTGCTCGTCGGGCCGCACGCTCAGGATCTGGTCCACGCCCATCCGGTTCTCCTCGAACGCCAGTGCCCCACCGGCCAGGTAGAGCCGCCAGACCCGCGCGCCCGGCTCGCCGATCAGCGCGACGACGTCGGCCCAGTTCCGCTCCAGGGTGTCGGCCCAGGCGCGCACCGTCCAGACGTAGTGCTCGCGCATCGCGTGCACGTCCCGGACTTCGAGACCGGCGTTTTCGAGGTGCTCGACCGTCCGGCCCACCGGGCGCATCGTCATGTCCGGGGCGATGTACCGCTCGATGAACGCGCCGCCGCCGGGGGCGACGTTCCCGCGGGATATCTGTTGGATCAACACCCGGCCGCCGGGCTTCACCATGCGCCGCAGCGTCGCCGCGTACGCCGGGTAGTTGATCTCGCCGACGTGCTCGCCCATCTCGATCGACGCCACCGCGTCGAACGGCGTGTCCGGCAGCTCCCGGTAGTCCTGCCGCCGGACTTCGACGCGGTCTTCGAGGTCGTGCTGGGCGAGCCGGCCGCGGATGTGCTGCAGCTGCTCGGCCGAGAGCGTGATGCCGACGGCGTGCACGCCGTGGTGCTTGGCCGCGTGGACCAGCAGCGAGCCCCAGCCGCAGCCGACGTCGAGCAGCCGCATGCCGGGCCGCAGCCCCAGCTTGCGGCAGATCAGCTCCAGCTTGTCGTGCTGTGCCTGCTCGAGGCTCTGCGACTCGGAGGTGAAGTACGCGCTGGAGTAGGCCATCGAGTCGTCGAGCAGCAGCTGGTAGAAGGCGTTGCCGAGGTCGTAGTGGTGGGCGATGGCGGACTTGTCGCGCAGCAGGCTGTGCAGCTTGCCCGACAGGCGGGCCTCTTCGACCGGCGGCTTCGGCGGCGGTCCGACCACCCCGAGCCGGGCGGCGAGGCGGACGGCCTCCACCCACTCGCGCGGGCCGATCTTCACCCGAGTCAGGTCCCCCGTGCGGGTGAGGGCCCAGATCCGGCGGAAGCCGTCCGTCAGGTCTCCCTCGACGTCGAGGTCACCGGTCACGTAGGCGCGGGCGAGCCCCAGCTCGCCCGGCGCGTAGAGCAGGCGGCGCAGGGCACGGCGGTTGCGGAGCACCACCGTGGGCGCGTCCACTGGGCCGGCGCGGGTTCCGTCCCAGGTCCGCAGGCCGACGGGGAGCTGCCCGCCGAGGAGCTTCCCGGCGAACGAGGCGAGGCGGTGCGCGGTGCTGTTCGGCATGTCCGGGATTCGCTCCGCCCCGCGCGGTGGATTGGTGCCGCGGCCGGCCAATCCGCTCCCGGTGCGGCGGCGAAGTACCGGTGTGGAGATCACGGGAGAACGCATCGCCGTCATCGGCAGCGGGGTGGCCGGGCTGACGGCGGCCTACCTGCTGCAACGCCAGTACGAGGTGCTGCTCTTCGAGGCGGACGATCGCCTGGGCGGGCACGCGCACACGCACGACGTCCCGAGCGCGCACGGCGGGACCGTCGGCGTCGACTCCGGCTTCATCGTCCACAACGAGCGCACCTACCCGACGCTGCTGCGGCTGTTCGGCGAACTCGGCGTGCGCACGCGCGACACGGAGATGTCGATGAGCATCCGGTGCGACGGCTGCGGCCTGCAGTACGCCGGCGCCAAGGGACTGCCCGGGCTCTTCGCCCAGCGCGGCAACCTCGCGCGGCCCCGCTACCTGCGGATGCTGGCCGAGGTGAAGAAGTTCCACCGGCACGCGAAGCGGTTGCTGACGGCGAAGGACGCCGGCGACGTCACGCTCGGCGCGTTCCTGGTCATCGGCGGCTACAGCCGCTACTTCACCGACCACTTCATGCTGCCCCTGGTCTCGACGGTCTGGTCGGCCGACCGCAGCGACACCCTCCGCTACCCGGCGCGGTACCTGTTCGAGTTCCTCCGCAACCACGGCATGCTCTCGGTGAAGAACTCGCCGGCGTGGCGGACCGTCGTCGGCGGGTCCCGCGAATACGTCGAACGCGCGGCCAAGCAGCTGACGGCAGTGCACCTGTCGACGCCGGTGCGCTCGGTGCTGCGGACCGCGCGGGGCGTCGAGGTCCGCGACGACGCCGACACGCCGCACCGGGTCGACCGGGTCGTCGTCGCCACGCACGCCGACCAGGCGCTGGCCCTGCTGGCGAACCCGACACGCGCCGAGCGCGCGGTGCTCGGCGCGTTCCGCTACTCGGAGAACGAGGCCTGGCTGCACACCGACACGAGCGTGCTGCCGTCGCTGGCCGACGCCCGCGCGGGCTGGAACTACCGCGCCCCGGTCTGCGGCGCGCCGACCGGCGCGGTCCAGGTCAGCTACGACATGAACCGCCTGATGAGCCTCGACGAGCCGACCGGCTACGTCGTCACGCTCAACCCGGGCGACGGTCCCGAAAAGGCGCAGCTCGTCGCGCGGATGCGCTACGAGCACCCCGTCTACACCCCGGAATCCGTTGCGGCGCAACCAAGGCTGCCCGAGCTGAACGACGGCGTGCTCGCCTACGCCGGCGCGTACCACGGCTGGGGCTTCCACGAGGACGGCTGCTCTTCGGGCGCCCGCGCCGCCGAAAGCTTCGGAGTGGATTGGTGACGAACGCGCTCTACGACGCCACGGTCGCGCACGTGCGGCGGATCGATCCGCCGCACTCCTTCGCGCACCGCGTGTACCTGTGGCTGGTGGACCTCGACGCGCCGCCGCGGCTGCCGTGGTGGCTGCGGCCGTTCGCGCGGTTCGACCGCCGCGACCACTTCGTCGCGAGCGACCCGCGCGGGATCCGGGAGAAGCTGGACGCGTGGCTCGCCGAGCGCGACGTCGACCTGCGGGGCGGCAAGGTCGTCATGCTGGCCGCCGCGCGCGTGCTCGGGTACGTGTTCAACCCGATCAGCATCTACTGGTGCCACGACCCGGAAGGCCGGCTCGCGTGCGTCGTCGCCGAGGTGCACAACACCTACGGCGGCCGGCACGCCTACCTGCTGCGTCCCGACGAAGCCGGTCTGGCCCGCGCGGCCAAGGAGTTCTACGTCTCGCCGTTCCAGGAGATGGACGGCGAGTACCGGATGCGGCTGCCCCACCCGGAAGCGTTGCTCGACCTCACCGTCGCGTTGCGCCGCGGGAACTCGACGCCGCTGGTCGCTACGCTGCGAGGGGTTCGCCGCCCGGTGAACCCGCGGTGGCTGGCCCGGCTCGTGCTGGCCCGGCCGCTGCTCCCGCAGCGGGTGTCCGCGCTGATCCGCCGCCACGGCGTCGCGTTGTGGCTGCGGAAGGCCGCGGTCGTGCCGCGCACCCCGCAGAACGCCGGAGGACAGCTGCATGGATGAGCCGGCTCGCCCGCGCCGCATGGCGCCGGTACCCGCCGAAGTCCCGGCCGGGCCGACGGCCGAGGAGCTCATGGTGCGCGTCGCGAAGGGCGACGAGCGGGCGTTCGAGCTGCTCTACGACCAGCTCGCCGGGCCGATCTTCGGGCTGGTGCGGCGGATCGTGCGGGACACGGCCCAGTCCGAAGAGGTCGCCCAGGAGGTGCTCGTCGAGCTCTGGCGCACCGCGACGCGGTACGCGCCGGACAAGGGCTCGGCGCTGAACTGGGCGATGACCCTGGCGCACCGCCGTGCGGTCGACCGCGTCCGCTCGGCGCGCGCCAGCACCGAGCGGGAGCAGAAGGCGACCTTCGAAGCCGCCCGCGGCCGGCCGTTCGACGAGGTCGCCGAGTCCGTCACCGCGCGCCTCGAACGCTCCCAGGTGCGCCGGTGCCTGTCCTTCCTGACCGAGCTGCAGCGCGAATCCGTGCTGCTCGCCTACTACCAGGGCTATACGTATCGCGAGGTGGCCGAAGTGCTGTCGACGCCGCAGGGAACCATCAAGACGCGGCTGCGGGACGGGCTGATCCGCCTGCGGGACTGCCTGGGGGTGACCGCGTGAGCACGCCCGAGATGCACACCCTCGCCGGCGCCTTCGCCCTCGACGCCGTCTCCGACGTCGAGCGCGCGGAGTTCGCCCGCCACCTCGAGCAGTGCGAGTCCTGCGCGCAGGAGGTCGCCGAGCTGCGCGCGACCGCGGCGCGGCTCGGCGCGGCGATGGCCGAGGAGCCGCCGCCGGAGTTCAAGGACCGCGTCCTGGCCGCCATGCACGCCACCCGCCAGCTGCCGCCGCGGACCCGGCCCGGCTCGCCCGACCGGCACCGCCGTTCGGCGCGCGCCCCGCGCTGGGCGGTCGTCGTGGCGGCCGCGGCCGCCGTCGTCGGGCTCGCCGCGGGCGGCGTGTTCGGCGGGATCGCGCTGACCCAGCAGCGGGAGCTGCAGAGCGCGCAGACCCAGCTGGACCAGGCGAAGGACCGCTACGCGCCGGTGGCGGCGCTGCTCGCCGCGCCGGACGCGAAGACCGCCCACGGCGAGGCGCCCGGCGGCGGTGGCGTGACGGTCGTCCTGTCGAAGTCGCTGAACCGCGTGCTGGTGATGGACGCCGGGCTGCCGGCCCAGCCCGGCGGGAAGGTGTACGAGGCCTGGCTGCTCACCGGCGGGGACGCGCCGCGCCCGGCCGGGGTGATCGCCTCGGCGGCCGACGGCGGCCTGGTCGTGGCCGACGGCGCCGGGAACGCCGACAAGCTCGCGGTGAGCGTCGAACCGGCCGGTGGATCGCCCAGCGGGACGCCCACCGACGTGCTCATGAGCATGCCCGTACCGGCCTGATCGCCGCGCCATAGCAGACCGGGCCGGAGCGGTGCTCGCGGCTCCTCGCTCTTGCGCGCTCGAACGTGTTGTGGCAAAACACCTTTGCGACACACGGCGTGCCTACTGGATTAGAGCCTGCCTGGTGCCTACCGTCCTGCCTAACGTCGGCGGTTGACATAACTCTCAATCTGGGGTTGAGGTTGAGAGTTGATCACCCACCGGCGGGCTGTACGGGCACAACGATCAGGAAGGCGGACTTCGATGACGCCCCCGCACAACTACCTTGCGGTGATCAAGGTGGTCGGCATCGGCGGTGGCGGCGTGAACGCCGTGAACCGCATGATCGAGGTCGGCCTCAAGGGTGTCGAGTTCATCGCGGTGAACACCGACGCCCAGGCACTGCTCATGTCCGACGCCGACGTCAAGCTCGACATCGGCCGCGAACTCACCCGGGGCCTCGGCGCGGGCGCCGCCCCCGAGGTCGGCCAGAAGGCCGCCGAAGACCACCGTGAAGAGATCGAAGAGGTCATCAAGGGCGCCGACATGGTGTTCGTGACGGCTGGCGAAGGCGGTGGCACCGGCACCGGTGGCGCCCCGGTCGTGGCGCAGATCGCCCGCAAGCTGGGCGCGCTGACCATCGGCGTCGTGACCCGCCCGTTCACCTTCGAGGGCAAGCGCCGCGGCAAGCAGGCCGAGGACGGCATCCAGTCGCTGCGCAACGAGTGCGACACCCTCATCGTGATCCCGAACGACCGGCTGCTGCAGCTCGGCGACATCGGCGTCTCGCTGATGGACGCGTTCCGCTCCGCGGACGAGGTGCTGCTGTCCGGTGTCCAGGGCATCACCGACCTGATCACCACGCCGGGCCTGATCAACCTGGACTTCGCCGACGTCAAGAGCGTCATGTCCGGCGCGGGCTCCGCCCTGATGGGGATAGGGAGCGCACGCGGTGAAGGCAGGGCCATCCAGGCCGCGGAGAAGGCGATCAACTCGCCGCTCCTCGAAGCCTCCATGGATGGTGCGCACGGCGCACTGCTTTCGATCGCGGGTGGTTCGGATCTGGGCCTGTTCGAGATCAACGAGGCCGCCTCACTGGTGCAGGAGTCCGCGCACCCGGACGCCAACATCATCTTCGGCACGATCATCGACGACTCGCTCGGCGACGAGGTCCGCGTCACGGTGATCGCGGCCGGGTTCGACGCGGGCGCGCCGACGCACAAGAAGCTCGACCCGTCGACGTTCGGCTCCGGCTCGCGCTCGGGCGGGACCACCGCGTCGGCCTCGGCCGGCCAGGTCTCGCACCCGCCGACGTCGTCGGGGGCCACCCCGGTGCCGTCGTCGGGCAGCTCCGGCTACCCGGTCGCGCCGCCGCGGTCGCACTCGCCGCTGCCGTCGGCCACGGGGAACCAGTCTTCGGGTGGGCTCCCGCAGCCGGGCGGCGGGTCGCGCGGCTACTCGCCGATCGGCTCGAACGCGACCCAGGGCAGCCTGCCCGGCCGCGCGATGCCGGTGCACGACGACCCGTCGGACGACGAGGTCGACGTGCCGCCGTTCATGCGGCGCTAGACACACCGCCGAAGGCCATCGCCCGCTGACTAGAGTCGGCGGGTGGTGGCCTTCAGTGACGTCAGGAGGATTCGTGCGGGTTCGGCGAGTGGTCACGACCAGGGCGGGCGGCGCGTCGCGGCCGCCGTACGACACGTTCAACCTGGGCGACCACGTCGGCGACGACGAGGGGAACGTCTACGCCAACCGCAAGCGCCTCGCGGCCGAGCTGGGCCTGGCCGAGGACAAGCTGGCCTGGATGGAGCAGGTCCACGGCCGGACGGCGACCACTGTGGACGGCTCCGAGACCCGCGCGGCCGAGGCGACCGACGCGCTCGTGACCGCGACGCCGGGTGTCGCGCTCGTCGTGCTGGTCGCCGACTGCGTCCCGCTCCTGCTGGCCGACGCCGAGGCCGGGGTGGTCTCGGCGGTGCACGCCGGGCGCGTCGGCGCGCGCGTCGGCGTCGTCCCGGCGGCGGTCGAGGCCATGCGGGCAGCCGGCGCCGAGGTGGGCCGCATCGAGGCGCTGCTCGGCCCGGCGATCTGCGGCGACTGCTACGAGGTCCCGGCCGCCATGGCCGCCGACGTCGAAAAGCACGTGCCCGGCAGCGCCTGCAAGACCCGCCAGGGCACCCCCGGGCTGGACCTGCGCGCGGGGCTGTGGCGGCAGCTCGCGGACCTGGGCGTCGGCAAGATCGGCGTCGACCCGCGGTGCACGAACGAGGACAAGACGCTCTTCAGCTACCGCCGCGACGGGACCACCGGGCGGATCGCCGGGATCACCTGGATCGAGGCATGACCGCCGACGCGCTCTTCTCCGTGGAGGCGGCATGAACGTGGAGGCGGCATGAACACCGTCGACCGCAAGGCCGAGCTGGCCGCGAACCTCGCCGAGGTCGAGGCGCGGATCGCCGCCGCGTGCCGCGCGGCCGGGCGGGCGCGGGACGAGGTCAAGCTGGTCGCGGTCACCAAGACGTTCCCCGCCTCGGACGCCGCGTTGCTGACCGACCTCGGGGTCGTCCACCTGGGGGAGAACCGCGACCAGGAGGCCGGGCCGAAGGCCGCCGAAGTCGCCGGGCTGCGGCCGGACGCGGCGCCGCACTGGCACCTGGTCGGCCGATTGCAGCGGAACAAGGCACGGTCGGTGGTCGAGTGGGCACAGGAAGTGCAGTCCCTGGACTCGGCCCGGCTGGCGGATGCGCTCGCGAAGGCGGTGCGTGCGGCTCGCGACGCCCAGATCCGTGACGAACCCCTCGACGTGCTGATCCAGGCCAGCCTCGACGACGACCCGGAACGCGGCGGCTGCCCGCTGGGCGAGCTCGCCGCGCTCGCCGAGCATGTCACTCACACGGGGGAACTGCGGCTTCGCGGCCTGATGGCCGTCGCGCCGCTCGGCGCCGATCCGGCGGCCGCCTTCGAACGCCTCGCCCGCGCGGGTGAGCGGCTCCGCGAAGATCACCCGAATGCCGCAGACGTCTCCGCCGGGATGAGCCATGATCTCGAGCAGGCGATCACGCACGGCTCGACGTGTGTGCGTGTCGGAACCGCGCTGCTCGGCGGACGCGGTTTAGCCTCGCCGTAGGGAGCTCGCGCGGTCGTCACGTTTAGTGGTCGCCCGGGCGGGGCACTGACGGCGTGGAGAAACGTTGGTGCGGGAGCGGCTAGGGCTAGGGAGAGGCATGAGCGCGCTGCAGAAGCTGAAGGCCTACTTCGGGATGGTGCCCGCTGACGACGACGGTTACGAAGTCGATGACGACTATCGGCGCGGCTACGACGACTACGACTCCTACGAGGAGCCGGCTCCGCGGTCGTCGCGCTCACGGTACCGCGAGGTCGAGGACACTTATGACGAGCCCGTCAGCCGCAGCCGGTCACGCTCCGTCGCCGGCTTGGAGCCTGCCGTCCACGGCGCGCTCGCGATGGATCGTCAGCCGGAGCCCGTGGCCCGCCTGCGACCGGTCACCGAGCCGGTCGTGCGGCAGCCGGTGCGTGACCCGTTGAGCCGGATCACCACGCTGCACCCGACCAGCTACGCGGAGGCGCGCGCGATCGGCGAGCACTACCGCGAGGGCATCCCGGTGATCATGAACCTCACCGAGATGGAGAACGCGGACGCCAAGCGGCTCGTCGACTTCGCCGCCGGGCTGGCGTTCGCGCTCCGCGGGTCGATGGACAAGGTCACCAACAAGGTGTTCCTTCTCTCACCGCCCGATGTGGACGTCACCGCGGAGGACCGCCGACGGATTGCCGAGGGCGGATTGTTCCTGCGCGGCTGAAGTCGCGCTTACCGCTGAGCGCAAGCAGACGTGATTTTGTCGACCCGATGCCGCGTCGACCCCCTCAACTGCGTCTTCGGCGAGGACGCCCGGTTAGAGTAGGTACGTGGAAGCTGTGTGGCTGGTCGTCTGGTACGTGCTGTTCGCCTTCTGGCTGCTGCTGACGGCGCGGATCGTGATCGAACTCGTCCGGACCTTCGCGCGTGAGTGGCATCCGGCCGGGGGGGTTGCGGTGACGCTCGAGACCATCTACACAGTGACGGACCCGCCGGTTCGTCTGTTCAGGCGAATCATTCCGATGGTTCGAATCGGCGGCGTCGGACTGGACTTGTCGATTATGGTGCTGCTGTTGGTTGTGTTCTTCGCGATGCAACTGGCGACTCCAAGTTGATCGGGGAAACTTGGGTGGACCCTGCAGGCCATGGAGTGCGTGAGGTGATCTGATGTCGTTGACCCCCGCTGACGTGCATAACGTTGCGTTCAGCAAGCCGCCCATCGGCAAGAGGGGCTACAACGAGGACGAGGTGGACGCGTTCCTCGACCTGGTGGAGACCGAGCTGGCGCGCTTGATCGAAGACAACAACGAGCTGCGCCAGCAGATGGAGCAGCTCGACGCCGAGCTCGAGTCGACTCGTGGCGAGCTCGACAACGCCAAATCCGCGCCCCCGATGCGGGAAGAGCCGTCCCGGCGCCTCGCGCCGGTGCCGCCGCCGCAGTCCGCCATGGAGCAGACCCAGGCGCACTCGATGGTCGGCGACAGCACGGAGCCGAACGTGCAGGCGGCCAAGGTCCTCGGGCTCGCCCAGGAGATGGCCGACCGGCTGACCGCCGAGGCGAAGACCGAGTCCGACGGGATGCTGGCCGAGGCCCGCACCAAGTCCGAGCAGCTGCTCTCGGACGCCCGGGCGAAGTCCGACTCGATGGTCAACGAGGCGCGCACCCGCGTCGACACGATGCTGAACGACGCGCGGACCCGGGCCGAGACGCTGGAGCGCCAGGCGCGCGACAAGGCGACGACGCTGGAGCGCGAGTCGCAGCGCAAGTACACCGAGACGATGAACAGCCTCAACGCCGAGAAGGGCGGGCTGGGCAAGAAGATCGAAGAGCTGCGCACGATCGAGCGGGAGTACCGCACGAGGTTGCGCGGGTTCCTCGAGTCCCAGCTGCGCGAGCTCGACGACCGGGGCTCCGCGGCCCCCGCGTCGGCGTCCTCGAACTCCGGGCAGTCGTCCGGTTCCTCGAGCGGCGGCCAGGGCTACTCGTTCGGCCCGCGGGCCGAAGCGGGCTGAGTTTCGTTCCGGGCCCTGCCTCGCCGGCACCAGCCGGCGGGGCGGGCCACGGTTCGGAGTCGATCCGGTACCGCACGTGGGCGGGTCGACGGACGATCTTGCCCCGTTCGTGCTGTAATTCAGCGTGCTTTACATCGTGCTGGTACTGGTACTGGCGGCTCTGGGGTTGCTCGTCACCGCGTTGATCACGGCTTCTTCGCTGTGGGCGTGGGTTTCCATCGGCCTCTCGGTGCTGGCCGGGCTGATCCTGGTCGCCGACTGGCTGCGCCGCCGGCGGCGCGCCACGGCACCCGCCGAGCCGGCACCCGAAGAGCCCGCCGCCGAAGAGCCCGTCTCCGAGGAGTCCCCGGCGGAAGAAAAACCGGCGGAAGAAAAACCGGCCGAAGAGGAGCAGACCGTCCTCATCCCGGCGGCCGGTGATCTGGGTGATCCGGCCGACACGCCCGAGCCCGACGAGCCGATGGCGGCGGAACCCGTCGCGGCCGCGGCCCCGGCCGAAACGAAGCCCGACCCCGAGACCGACCCGGGTGAGGAAGAGACCACGCCGGCCGACATCGCCGTCCTGGCCGACCTCGAAGACGAGGTCGTGGTCGTCGACGAACACCCGCGCTACCACTTGACGACGTGCGTCTGGCTCGGCACGCGCGACACGATCCCGATCGGCGTCGGCGAGGCCCGTCAGCTCGGCTTCACCCCGTGTGACCGCTGCACCCCGGACGCGATCCTGGTGGCCGCCCACCGCTGACGACCCGCCGTCAAGCGGCGAGGTCCGCCAAACCCAGGTGGGTGGCCAGCGCCCGCACCCCCGCCGGCGTCAGCTTCAGCGCGCGGTGAGCCCGCGCGCGCCGCTGGACCCAGCCCGCGTCCACGAACCGGGCCGCGACGGCCGCGCCCAGTGCGCCCGCCAGGTGGTGGCGCTGCTCGCTCCAGTCCAGGCAGAACTTCAGCAGCGGACGGCGTCCGGCCGCCGCCGCGTCCAGGTCCACGCCCAGCGAGGCGAACACCGAAGGCGCCGCCGGACCCAGCGTGTACGGGTGTTCGCGCAGCGGAGCCGAAATCCGGTCGCCCGGCCGCCGTCGCGTGTCGGACGCCCCGGCCAGCGCACCCCGCTCGAGCAGCGCCGACGTCACCGCGACCCCGAGCCGGCCCGCCAGGTGGTCGTAGCACGTCCGGGCCGTGCGCAACGCCTCCGCGCGTGTGCCCTCGCGCAGCGAGGACACCGGCTGCGCCGGCGAGAACCGCGCCAGCGTTTCCAGCAGCTCGGCGGTGTCCGGGCCGGCCAGCCGGTAGAACCGGTGCCGTCCCGATTTCTCGGCGACGACCAGGCCCGCCGCCCGCAGCTTCGCCAGGTGCGCGCTGACACCCTGCGCGGACAGCCGGGCTTCGGCCGCCAGCACGGACGCCGCCAGCGCCCGGCCGTCGGCGAGCGCGAGCAGCACGCGGACCCGCGCCGGGTCCGCGAACAGCGCCGCGGTGCGGGCGATGTCGGCGTCGCCTTCCATACCTCCAGGATGCGCCCGGCACACTTCCACCGCGACGGAAGCGTCCGCGCGGTCCACTGGGGACATGCGTTCCGCACTCCTCGTCACCATGTGCGCCGGGATGTTCCTCGTGCAGCTGGACGTCACGGTCGTCAACGTCGCCCTGCCCGCCATCGGCGCGGACCTGCACGGCGGCCTCGCGGCACTGCAGTGGGTGGTGGACGGCTACTCCGTCGTCCTGGCCGCGCTGCTGCTCACCGGCGGCGCGCTCGGCGACGTCTTCGGCCACCGCCGGGTCGTCCTCGCGGGCTTCGTCGTGTTCGGCGCGGCGTCGGCCGCGTGTGGGCTCGCCGGGGCGGCACCGTGGCTCGTCGCCGCCCGAGCCGGGCAGGGCCTGGGTGCCGCGTTGCTGCTGCCCGGCACGCTCGCCGTGATCACCAACGCCTACCCGGGACACGCGGAGCGCGCGCGGGCCCTCGGCAGCTGGGCCGGGGTGTCCGCGCTGGCGCTGGCGGCGGGCCCGGTGCTCGGCGGCGCCGTCGTGTCCGCGGCGGGCTGGCGGCCGGTGTTCTGGCTCAACGTCCCGATCGTGCTAGCGGCCGCCGTTGCGACCCGGCGGCTCGTACCGCGCGGCGACCGCGCGCCCGGCCGGCGGGTCGACGTCGCCGGGGTGGCGACCGCCGCGCCTGCCCTCGGCGCCGGCGTCTACGCGGTCATCGGCGGGAACGTGGTGGCCGCGGTGGTGGCGGTCGTTGCGCTGGCCGCCTTCCTGGCCGTCGAGCGCCGGTCCGCCGACCCGATGCTGCCGTTGGACGTCGCACGGCGGACGGCGGGCGCGAACTTCGTCGCCGTGGCGATGAACTTCGTCGGCATCGGCGCGATGCTCGTGCTGACGCTCTACCTTCAGGGCGTGCGCCACGCGTCGCCGTTGCGAGCCGGGCTCGAGGTGCTGCCGCTGTTCGGACCGCTCTCGGTGCTGGCGCCGATCGCGGGGCGGCTGACCGGCCGGTTCGGGCCGCGCCCGCTGATGGTCTCCGGACTCGCCCTGGGCGCGCTCGGCATGCTGAACCTGGTGCGGCTCACCGAAAACAGCGGTTACGCGGACCTCCTGCCGACGCTGCTCGGGCTCGGCGTCGGGATGGGCCTGCTGACGACGGCGGTGGTGACGGCCGCGGTCGGCGGCATCCCGCCCGAGCGCGCCGGCGTCGCCAGCGGCATCAACAACACCGCCCGCCAGGCCGGCGGCGCCCTCGGCGTCGCGGTGCTCGGCGCGGTCGCCGGCGAGCCGGGCGGCGGGTTCGTCACGGGCCTGCACGGGGCCGGGCTGATCGCGGCGGCGTTGTGGCTGGTGGCGATCGGCGTGACGCTGACCGGGGTACGTGCCCCTCGTGACAACCGGGTTGCGCGGGCCGGTTAACCTGGTACCAGCAAGGCGTCGATCCGGCCATCACCGGGGAGCCTCCGGAAGAACCGAGCGCCACGCTCTCAGTAGAACCGGACGGGTGCGGCCCGTGACAGCCGTCGAACGAGCGGCCCGGCAGCGTCACCGCCGGGCAAGCGGGGTGGTACCGCGGTGCGCCGCCAGGCGTTTCGTCCCCGTGTGGGTGACCGGGAGCCGGTCGTCCGTACGAGAGCGACGAACCGAGGAGCACCGGGATGTACCCCCAGGCCCACTTCGACGACAGCGCGGGCGTTCCGTCGCAGCCGTCCTTCCCCGCGCTGGAGAAGCAGGTCCTCGCCTACTGGGAGACGGACCGGACGTTCCAGGCGAGCATCGACGCGCGTCCCGCGGGCGAGCACGGCGACAACGAGTACGTCTTCTACGACGGCCCGCCGTTCGCCAACGGCCTGCCGCACTACGGCCACCTCCTCACCGGGTACGTCAAGGACCTGGTGCCGCGCTACCAGACGATGAAGGGCCGCAAAGTCGAGCGCCGCTTCGGCTGGGACACCCACGGCCTGCCCGCCGAGCTGGAAGCCATGCGCCAGCTCGGGATCACGGAGAAGGCCGAGATCGAAGAGATGGGCATCGCGAAGTTCAACGAGGCTTCGCGCGAGTCCGTCCTGCGCTACACGAGCGAGTGGCGCGAGTACGTCACCCGCCAGGCCCGCTGGGTCGACTTCGACAACGACTACAAGACGCTCGACGTCACCTACATGGAGTCGGTGCTCTGGGCGTTCAAGCGCCTGTGGGACAAGGGACTCGTCTACGAGGGCTACCGCGTCCTGCCCTACTGCTGGCGCGACGAGACGCCGCTGTCCAACCACGAGCTGCGGATGGACGACGACGTCTACCAGAACCGGCAGGACCCGGCCGTCACCGTCGGCTTCCGGTTGCAGGGCAACGACAACGACAGTGCCGAACTTGACGGCACCTACCTGCTGATCTGGACGACGACGCCGTGGACGCTGCCGTCGAACCTCGCCACCGCCGTGCACCCCGAAGTCCGGTACGTCGTCGTCGAGAGCGAGAACTTCCCCGGCAAGCGGTTCCTGCTCGCCGAAGCGCGCGTCGCCGCGTACGCGCGCGAACTCGGCGAAGAGCCGACGGTCGTCGCGCACTACACCGGCACGCAGCTGCTCGGAACCCGTTACGCGCCACCGTTCCCGTACTTCGTGGGCACGGAGAACGCGCACCGGGTGCTGGCCGCGGACTACGTCACGACCGAAGACGGCACCGGGGTCGTGCACATCGCGCCCGCCTACGGTGAAGAGGACAAGGTCGTCACCGACGCGGCCGGCATCACCCCGGTGACGCCGGTCGACGCGCAGGGCAAGTTCGACTCGACCGTGCCGGACTACACCGGCCAGCAGGTGTTCGACGCCAACCCGAACATCATCCGCGACCTGAAGAACGGCACGGGTTCCGCAGCCGAGCAGGGCGCGCTGCTGCTGCGCCACGAGACCTACGACCACCCGTACCCGCACTGCTGGCGCTGCCGCAACCCGTTGATCTACCGCGCGGTGTCGTCGTGGTTCGTCGCGGTGACGCAGTTCAAGGACCGGATGGTCGAGCTGAACCAGCAGATCACCTGGTACCCGGAGAACGTCAAGGACGGCCAGTTCGGCAAGTGGCTGGAGAACGCGCGGGACTGGTCGGTCTCGCGCAACCGCTACTTCGGCACACCGATCCCGGTGTGGCAGTCGGACGACCCGGCGTACCCGCGCACCGACGTCTACGGCTCGCTCGACGAGCTGGAGGCGGACTTCGGCGTGCGGCTGGACAACCTGCACCGGCCCTACATCGACGAGCTGACCCGGCCGAACCCGGACGACCCGACCGGGAACTCGACCATGCGCCGCGTCCCGGACGTCCTCGACGTCTGGTTCGACTCGGGCTCGATGCCGTATGCCCAGGTGCACTACCCGTTCGAGAACGCCGACTGGTTCGAGCACCACTACCCGAGCGACTTCATCGTCGAGTACATCGGGCAGACGCGCGGCTGGTTCTACCTGCTGCACGTGCTCGCGACGGCGCTGTTCGACCGGCCGGCGTTCCGCACCTGCGTCTCGCACGGCATCGTGCTGGGCTCCGATGGCGCGAAGATGTCCAAGTCGCTGCGCAACTACCCGGACGTCAACGAGGTCTTCGAGCGCGACGGCTCCGACGCCATGCGCTGGTACCTGATGGCGAGTCCGATCCTGCGCGGCGGCAACCTGGTCGTCACCGACAAGGGCATCCGCGACGCCGTCCGCCAGGCCGTGCTGCCGCTGTGGAACTCGTACTACTTCCTCGCGCTGTACGCGAACGCCGAGGGCGTCGAAGGCCAGTGGCGCACGGATTCGCCGAACGTACTGGACCGGTACGTCCTGGCGAAGACGCACGAGCTGGTCACCGACGTCGAGTACGCGATGGACCACTACGACGTCGCGGGCGCGTGCCAGACCGTGCGGGACTTCCTCGAGGTCCTCACGAACTGGTACGTCCGCCGCTCCCGGGACCGGTTCTGGGCCGGTGACCAGGACGCGATCGACACGCTGCACACCGTGCTGGAGGTGACGTCGCGGGTGGCGGCGCCGCTGCTGCCGCTGACCGCCGAGGTCGTCTGGCGCGGCCTCACCGGCGGCCGTTCGGTGCACCTGACCGACTGGCCGAACGCGAACGACCTGCCCGCGGACGCGGCGCTGGTCACCGCGATGGACCGGGTGCGGCAGGTGGCGTCGTCGGCGCTTTCGCTGCGCAAGGCGAACAAGCTGCGCGTGCGGCTGCCGCTGTCGTCGCTGGTCGTGGCGGCCGAGGACGCCGAGTCGCTGGCGCCCTTCGCCGACATCCTGCGCGACGAGGTGAACGTCAAGGCGGTCGAGCTGACCACCGACGTCGCCGCGCACGGCGGGTTCGAGGTCGCGGTGAACGCCCGCGCGGCCGGCCCGCGGCTGGGCAAGGACGTCCAGACCGTGATCAAGGCCGTCAAGGCGGGCGACTGGTCGTTCCAGGGCGGCGCCGTGGTCGCGGCCGGGATCGCGTTGCACGAAGGCGAGTTCGAGCGGCGGCTCGTCGCGAAGGGCGGCGGCGCGGCGGCGGAGCTGCCCGGCGGGTCCGGGCTGGTCCTCATCGACACCGAGGTGACTCCCGAGCTGGCGGCCGAAGGCCTGGTCCGCGACCTGGTCCGGGTCGTGCAGCAGGCGCGTCGCGACGCCGGGCTCGATGTCGCCGACCGGATCTCGCTGACCGTGGACGCACCTGCCGAGATCGTCGAGGCGGCTCGGACGCACGAGAAGTTCCTGGCGTCGGAGACGCTGGCGACGTCGGTGACCCACGCCCCGGTGGCCGACGGGTCCGCGGGCACGGTCGGCGACGGCACGAAGGTCACGGTCGCGGTCGCGAAGGCCTGATCGCCGGGGTGGCCGGTAGGGTGAGAACCCGACTGGCCACCCCGACGGTTCGGGGGCGGCTTCCTTGGGGGAGGGGATCGCGCAAATGAGTCCTGCCAAGAGACGCGGCGTCCTGATCGGCGGCGCGCTGCTCGTCGTCGCGGTCGTGGTGGCGGCGTTCTTCGTGCTGAACGGCGGCGGATCGACGCCGGAAGCCGAAGCCGGGGCGACGAGCGTCGAGAGCCCGGGCGCGATCGACCCGCATTCGGCGATCACCGAGTACCTGCAGGACCTGTCCGAGAACAACACCGACGCGGCGAGCCGGCTGACCGACGCCGCCCCGGCGGCCGCGGTGGCCCTGCGGGACGCGCGGAACACGCTGAACCCCTCTTCGCTGACGGCCAAGCTGACCGTCCTGCAGCCGACCCCGGCCGGGGCGACGCAGACCGGCGGGACGTTCAGCTTCGCGTGGACGCTGAAGCCGGGCAAGGTCTGGACCTACGACGTCACGTTCCAGCTGACCCAGGCCGGCGGGAAGTGGCTCGTGCACTGGGCGCCGTCGCTGCTGCACCCGAAGCTGGAGGCGGGGCAGCGGCTGGTGATCAGCACGGCCGTGCAGGACACGACGGCGGTGGCCGACCGCGACGGCAAGCCGCTGCTGATCAGCGGATCCGGTGGCCTGCGCGCGGTGGACGGCGATCCGGCGCCGCTGCTGCGTTCGGCGCTCACCGGGCAGGTCACCGCCGCGTCCGGGGGCGGCTTCGCCGTCGAGCGCGTCGACACCAGTGGGAAGAGCCTGGAGACGCTGTTCGGGAAGGCGTCGGCCGAAGGCGCGCCGGCTCTGGTGTCGAGCCTGAGCCTGGCCGCGCAGAACTCCGCGCAGGCCGCGGTGAACAGCTTCAAGGGCTCGGCCATGATGGTCGCGCTCGACGCCGGGTCGGGCGACATCCTGGCCGTGGCGCAGAACGCGGCCGCGGGGACCACGCCCAAGGCGCTCAACGGGCTGTACGAGCCCGGTTCGTCGTTCAAGATCGCGACGTCGGTCGCCGCGATCCAGCAGAGCGGCCTGACCGCGGGCTCGCCGGTCGACTGCCCCGGCGTCGCGACGATCGGCACGCGGACGGTCCGGAACGAAGGCTTCGAGCTGGGCGCGACGAACCTGCAGACGGCGTTCGCGCGGTCCTGCAACACGACGTTCGGCCAGCTCGCGCTGGACCTCCCGGCCGACGGGCTGGTGAAGGCCGCGAACGAGCTGGGCCTCAACGCCGACTACGAGATCCCGGGGATCAACACCGAGCTGGGCAAGGTCGAGCCCGCGGCGAGCAAGGACGAGCAGGTCGAAGACGGGTTCGGCCAGGGCCGCATCCAGGCCAGCTGCCTCGGCGGCGCGCTGGTGGCCGCGACGGTCGCGTCCGGCAAGGCGATCACGCCGCGGCTGTGGCACGAACTGGATACGCAGGTGGTGAAGGGCTACTCGCCGCCGCCCGCGGCGGTGCTCGGCCAGGTGCGGACGATGATGCGCGCGGTGGTGACCAGCGGAACGGGCCGCGCCGCGGCAGGCGCGGGCGCGGTGTTCGGCAAGACGGGCACGGCCCAGTTCGGCGACGGTTCGAACGCCACGGGCTGGTTCGTCGGTTACCGCGGCAACGTCGCGTTCGCGGTGGTCCTGGAGAACTCGAACGACTCGGGCCCCGCGGTCGCCCTCGCCGCCAAGTTCCTGAAGGCCCTCTGACCCAGCGGGTCGGCTCGCGTATCCAAAGGGTCGGCCCGTGAGCCGACCGTCCAGGTACGTGAGCCGATTGTGCGGGTACGTGAGCCGACCGTTCCGGTCGGAAGGTTCGGCGGCGGGCGAAGCGACGCCGCCGTACCGTGGGCGCATGGAGACGATCGCTCTCGCCGAGGTTGCCGCGGTGCTCGCCGACCCGAGCCGCGCCACCATGTGCCTCGGCCTGCTCGACGGGCGGGCCTGGACCGTCGGCGAGCTGGCCAAGGCGGCCGGGATCGCGCTCTCCACGGCCAGTGAGCACGTCACCCGGCTGGTCGACGCCGGGTTCGTCGTCCGGGTGAAGCAGGGCCGGGCCAGCTACGTCCGGATCGCCGACCCGCGCGTCGCCGAGCTGATCGAGCACCTCGCCCAGCACGCCGAGCACCGGCCGGTGAAGAGCCTGAAGGCGTCGCTGCGGGTGAAGCGCCTCGGCTTCGCGCGGACCTGCTACGACCACTTGGCCGGCGTGCTCGGCGTGGCCGTCCGCGACGGCATGCTCGCGACCGGGCTCGTCGACACGGCCGACGGGCTGACACTCACCGGCCGCGGCCGCGAAGTGCTGACCGGGCTCGGCGTGCCGCTCGCCGCCGGGCGGCGGCCGCTGCTGCGCGACTGTCTGGATTGGACGGAGCGGCGCGACCACCTCGCCGGCGCGCTGCCCGCCGCGCTGCTCGACCGGGCGGTCGACGCCGGCTGGGTCGCCCCCGACGGCCACCGCGCGGTGAAGGTGCATCCCAGCGCGGCCAAGCCGTTCGCCGCGCTCGGTGTCGATCTCGACGCCCTGAGTACGCCTTAACACACCGGGTGCCCGACTCCGGTCGGCGGTACACGAACGAGTTAACCCGACCGCTTCACTATTCTGAGTGCCCACGGCACTCGGAGGGAGGCGGCATGGACCAGCTTCCCGTGCTGCTCGGCGTCGGCGGTGTCGTGCTGCTCGCCTCCGTGCTCGCCGTGCGCGTCTCCATCCGGCTCGGCCTGCCGTCGCTGCTGCTGTACCTCGGGATCGGCGTGGTGCTCGGCGAAGCCGGCTTCGGCATCCGGTTCGACAACCCCGAGCTGACCCAGTCGCTCGGCCTCGCCGCCCTCGTCATGATCCTCGCCGAAGGCGGGCTGACGGCGCGGTGGTCGGCCGTGAAACCTTCGCTGGGCCTCGGAATCGCACTGTCCACAGTGGCCGTGGCGGTCAGCGTCGCGGTCACCGGCGCGGCCCTGCACTTCCTGCTGGGCCTCGACTGGCGGTTCGCGCTGCTGTGGGGCGCGGTGCTCGCCTCGACCGACGCGGCGGCGGTGTTCTCCGTGCTGCGCACGGCCGGGATCGGCAAACGCCTGGTCGGCGCGCTGGAGCTGGAGTCCGGCATCAACGACGCGCCGGCGTACATCGCGGTCGTCGTGCTCGCCCAAGGCACCACAGTGGACTGGACGCTGCCGCTGCTGGTGGTCTACGAGCTGGGGGCGGGCCTGGCGATCGGCCTCGCGTTCGGCTGGCTCGGCGGCGTCGCGCTGCGCCGGGCCGCGCTGCCGGCGACCGGCCTGTACCCGCTCGCGACGGTCGCGGTGTGCGTCGTGGCGTACTCGTCCGGGCAGCTGGCGCACGCGTCCGGGCTGCTCGCCACCTACGTCGCCGCGCTGGTGCTGGGCAATTCGCGGCTGCCGCACCGCTCGGACACGCTCTCGTTCGCCGAAGGGCTCGGCTGGCTGGCGCAGATCGGGCTGTTCGTGCTGCTCGGGTTGTTCGCCTCGCCGAGCCGGCTGTTCGAGACGATCGTGCCGGGCCTGGTCGCGGGCGCCGTCGTGCTGCTGCTCGCGCGGCCGATCTCGGTGGTGCTCTCGGTGCTGCCGTTCCGGTTGCCGTGGCGGGAACAGGCGTTCCTGTCGTGGGCCGGGCTGCGCGGCGCGGTGCCGATCGTGCTCGCGATGATCCCGCTCTCGGAAGGGCTCCCGGGCGCGCAACGGCTGGTCGACGCGGTGTTCGTGCTGGTCATCGTGCTGACGCTGGTGCAGGGCGCGACCCTCGGGCCGCTCGGGCGCAAGCTCGGGCTGGCCAGGAAGTCCGAGCCGCACGAGATCGAGGTCGACTCCGCGCCGCTGGACGAGCTGGGCGCCGAGCTGCTGCAGGTCCGCATCCAGCCGGGCTCGAAGCTGCACGGCGTGTACCTCTCGGAGCTGCGGCTGCCGGTCGGCGCGACGGTCAGCCTGGTCGTGCGCGAAGGCGCGGGCTTCACGCCGCAGAAGACCAGCCGGCTCCAGGAGCACGACCAGCTGCTGGTGGTCACGACGAGCGGCGTCCGCGACGACGTCGAACGCCGGCTCCGCGCGGTGGACCGGGCCGGGCGCCTCGCCCGGTGGCTGGGCGAATCGGGTCGCTAACCCGTTCGTGGTCGTGACCGATCGGACGACTTGCCCGCCGCCGATCTCCTCGTTGTCCGATCGTTGTCCGGTTCTTGTGCTGACCTCGTGATCTTCTTCCACGAGGGTGAGCTTTACTCCGCAAGATCTTCCCGATGATCCAACCTTTGGCCTACTGTGCGCTCGATCCGGTTAGTTCGAATGGGTGAGCGTTAGGTCAAAGGAGTACGCACGGTGACGAAACTGCATGGTCGTGGGGCGGTCCTGATCGCCGCGATGTCCGCGGTCCTCGGGCTGGCCGCCGCGCCGGCCGCGACCGCCGAAGTGGGTCCGTTCCCGGCGCTCGCCCTGCCGTTCAAGGCGGGTCAGCAGGTGTACTCGGCCGGCATCCACTCCGACGACGGCAGCACCGGCGTCAAGAACGCGATCGACTTCAGCCCGGCCGACCGCACCGTGCGCGCGCCGCTGGCCGGCACCGTGCACCTGCAGCACTGCGCGGGCGGCGACTGGGTGACCATCGACCACGCCGGCGGCTGGCGGACCGGGTACTACCACCTGGAGGGCATCAAGGTCACCGACGGTGAGCACGTCGAGGCCGGCGCCGAACTCGGCTCGACCGGCAACGCGCTCCCGTGCGGCGGCAGCAGCACCGGCGCCCACGTCCACTTCACGCTCTGGACCCTGCCGGACGCCCCGGCGGCGAACTGGGACGGCAAGTCGTACGCGGAGGTCTCGACCGCGGTCGCGGCGGCCAGCGGCGAGCCGGTCGACGGGAAGACCCTCGGCGGCTGGCGCTTCACCGCGGGAGCCGAGCAGTACACGGGCACCGCGACGCACCTCGCCGACAACGCGGTGACGCAGCTGCCGGGACGCTTCCGCGCCAACCCCTGACGGCCTTCACGCTGTGTGAGCGGCGTCTCAGATCGTGCGGCGGGGTTGGCCGCCGGCCGCGTTTTCGGTTACCTTCTGGCTCAGGTCATGAGTGCCAGCGCGAAGCCCCGGCTTGCTGGCCGGCAACCCTCCTACCGCGGTGGGGTGCCCCGGGTGAAGACCGGGCCGGTCGCGTCGTGCGACGGGCAAGCGCGGGCCCCTCGCCGGGGTCCCCCGGACCGCCGAGGAGGCACCGATGACTCTCGCCATCGACCGCACCAGCACGATCACCACCCTGGCCGAAGCCGGCCCACGCGTGCCGGAAACCGTCGCCGAGCCCGCTCCGACCGCACTCGGCGCCACCCCGGAAACCGTTGCCCCGCACCACATCCCGACCGTCGCCGGTGCGTCGCTGCGCGTCCCGCTCGTCACCGGTGAGACCGTCGGCTACGCCAACCTCGACCACGCCGCGAGCGCCCCGTGCCTCGACGCCGTCCGCACCAAGGTCGACGAGTTCCTGCCCTGGTACGCCAGCGTCCACCGCGGCGCCGGCTTCGCGTCGCAGGTCTCCACCAAGCTCTACGAGCGCACCCGCGACGTCCTGCGCCGCTTCGTCGACGCCCGCCGGACCGACACCGTCGTGTTCACCCGCAACACCACCGATTCCTTCAACCTGCTCGCCCGCAGCCTGCCCCGGCACACCACGGTGATCGTGTTCGACACCGAGCACCACGCCGCGCTGCTTCCGTGGCCGGGCCCGAACGTCCGCCGGATCCCGACCCCGCGGACGCGCCTCGCTGCAGTGTCCGCTGTGGACGAAGCGCTCGCGGATTCCCCGCAGGGACCGCGATTGGTCGTCGTCACCGGAGCGTCCAATGTGACCGGTGAACTGCTCCCGGTGGCGGAGATCGCCGCCGTGGCGCGCAAGCACGGCGCCCGCGTCGCGCTCGACGCCGCCCAGCTGGCGCCGCACCGCCGGATCTCGATCAAGGAGCTGGACGTCGACTACGTCGCGGTGTCCGGCCACAAGCTGTACGCGCCTTTCGGTGCCGGCGCGCTGATCGGCCGCGCCGACTGGCTGCGCGCCGCCCGGCCGTACCTCGCCGGCGGCGGCGCGACGAAGCTCGTCACCGAGGACGCGGTGGTCTGGAACACCGGCCCCGAGCGGCACGAAGCCGGCTCGCCCAACACCGTCGGCGTGTACGCGCTCGGCGTCGCGTGCGAGACCCTCGGCGAGCACTGGGACGCCGTGGTGGCGCACGAGCGGGCGCTGCTCACCCGGCTGCGCAAGGGACTCGAGGGCATCCCGGGCTGCGCCGAGCTGCGGCTGTTCGACGCAGCCGTCGACCGCGTCGGCACGGTCAGCTTCGTCGTCGACGGCTTCGACCCGGGTTGGCTGGCCGCGGTTCTTTCGGCCGAGTACGGCATCGGCGTGCGCGACGGCGCCTTCTGCGCCCACATCGCGGCCAAGCGCCTCATCGGCGTCACCGGCGGCACCGGGCAGCAGGCGGTCCGCGTCAGCCTCGGCTTGGGCAGCACCGAAGAGCACGTCGACCGCGTGGTGCTGGCATTGCGCCAGATCGTCGCGCGCGGCGCTCGCTGGGAGTACGCGAAGGCGGACGGCCGCTGGGCGCCCGTCGGCGACCCGCGTGAGCTGCCGCCGTTCTGCTGAGCACCAGCCTGGGCCGAGGGGGAGAGGGCAGCGTTTCCGGTTTCCGCTGGCACTGCTCGGGTTGGCGCAGATCGTCACGGCCGCCGCGGTTGACGTCGTTCCGTCGGCGACGCTGGGTCGGCACGCCGGCGGCCGTTCCGCTGCTGGACCTGGCCGGCGCGCTCCGGTTCCGGCTGTCCGGTGACGTGCGCGGCGCGCTCGTCGCGGCGCTGGGCCTGCTGCGTACGAGCGCAGCTGGCTCCTGGTGGCCACCGGCGTGTTCGTCCTGGTCACGGGCGTGTTCCTGCCGCCGACGGCGGGCGCGCTCGTGGCGGCGGGCGTGCTGTTCGCGGCCGCCGACGCGGCCTGACCAGTGCCGTGGACAATGGAGCGGTGAGCACCGAGCCCAGCCACTCCGAACCCGACACCGAATCCGACGCTGCCGCCGCCGAGGTGGCGCCCGAGACCGTGCAGGAGACGCCGGAAGCCCCGGCGGAGCCGCTGCCGAAGCGCCGCGTGGGCTGGGTGTTCGCCGTCGCGGTCGTGTTCTGGGCGATCGACCTGGTGACGAAGAACCTGGTCGCGGCCAACCTCGAGGGCAAGGAGCCGGTCCGGGTCCTCGGCGGGCTGATCTACCTGCAGGTGATCCGCAACCCGGGTGCCGCGTTCTCGATGGCGACCGGCATGACGTGGGTGCTCGCGCTGGTCGCGCTGGCCGTCGTCATCGCGATCGTCTGGCTGTCGCGGCGGCTGCGCTCGATCGGCTGGGCCATCGGCCTCGGCCTGGTCCTGGCCGGCGCGCTCGGCAACCTGACCGACCGCATCTTCCGCGCGCCCGGCGGGCTGCAGGGCCACGTCGTCGACTTCATCTCCGCGTTCGCCCCGAACGGCAAGGGCTTCGCGATCTTCAACATCGCCGACTCGGCGATCTGCGTCGGCGGCGCGCTGATCGTGCTGCTGTCCCTGCTGGGCAAGGACTACGACGGCACGTCGACCAAGGACAAGAAGAAGGTCGCCGAGCAGGAGGAGCAGGCGTGAGCTCGCGGATGCTCCCGGTGCCCGACGGGCTCGACGGGATGCGGGTCGACGCCGGCCTCGCGAAGCTGCTCGGCCTTTCCCGCACGGTCGTGGCCGAGCTGGCCGAATCCGGCGACGTCCTGCTCGACGGCCGTCCCGCGGGCAAGTCCGACCGGCTCTCCGGCGGCGGCCTGCTGGAGATCACGCTGCCGGAGCCGGCGAACCCGGTCGAGGTCGTCGCCGAGCCGGTCGAGGGCATGAAGATCCTGCACGACGACGACGACATCGTGGTGATCTCCAAGCCGGTCGGCGTCGCGGTGCACCCGAGCCCGGGCTGGACCGGCCCGACGGTCGTCGGCGGCCTCGCCGCGGCCGGCCTGCGCATCGCGACGTCGGGCGCGGCCGAGCGCCAGGGCGTGGTGCACCGGCTCGACGCGGGCACGACCGGCGTGATGGTGGTGGCCAAGAGCGAGCACGCGTACACGGTGCTCAAGCGCGCGTTCAAGGAACGTACGGTCGACAAGGGCTACCACGCGATCGTCCAGGGCCACCCGGACCCGATGCGCGGCACGATCGACGCCCCGATCGACCGCCACCCGCGCCACGACTACAAGTTCGCGGTCGTCCAGGGCGGCCGCCCGAGCGTGACGCACTACGAGGTCGTCGAGGCGTTCCGCGCGGCGTCGCTGGCGCACATCAAGCTCGAAACCGGGCGGACGCACCAGATCCGCGTGCACTTCTCGGCCCTGAAGCACCCCTGCGTTGGCGACCTGACCTACGGCGCGGACCCGGTCCTGGCCCGCCACCTCGGCCTGAGCCGCCAGTGGCTGCACGCGAAGACGCTGGCGTTCGCCCACCCGGCGGACGGCCGCTGGGTCGAGTTCGAGTCGGAGTACCCGGACGACCTGGCGAAGGCGTTGAAGATCCTGCAGGACGAAAGCTACTAGTCCTCGATCGACCAGGTCAGCGTGCGCTCGTCCGGTTCCGGCCGCGGGCTCCAGCGGACCGAGACCACCCGCGTCGCGTCCGGCAGGACGTACACCGTGTGGCCGCCCAGGGTCTCGCCCGGCTGGACGCCGATCTTGTGCGGCGGCCGGGACGTCAGCGACACCGGCGCCTTGCCGATCGCGGTGCCGTCGGCGGCGAGCAGCTCGAGGTAGTTGTCGGGCAGCGACGCGAACGGGATCGGCCCGCGGTTGGTGATCTCGGTGTGCACGACCACCGCGCGCTCGCCCGCTTCCAGCCGGTAGCCCGCCGCGCCGAACAGGTAGTCCGCCGGGTCCTGGACCTCGAGGAGCTGCACCGAAAGCTGCTCTCCCTCCAGGCCCTGGGTCTCCAGGACCTCACCGATGCGGCCCCGCCTGCCCGTCCCGGCCGGCCGGGCGGGTTCGTCGCCGCGGGCCCACGACGCGGTCTGCGGCAGGCCCCACGTGCTCACGGCCGGGTCGAGCGGCACCGGCGGCGCGAACTGCTGGGGCGGCCGCTGCTGCGGCGGGCGGGGCGGCGGGCCCGGGTACCGCCCGGACGGCGTCCCCTGGACGGCGTGCGGCCCCGAGGGCGCGCTTGGGACGTGGTGGGGACCGGACGGCACGCCCTGGACGTTGTACGGCCCGGACGGCACACCCTGCGGGCCGGACGGCGGCATCGGCGGCTGCTGCGGCACCGGCTGCGACGGCGGGAACTGCTGCGGCGGCCGGTTCGCCCACGACGGCGGTGAGCCCGCGATCGCCGCCCGCAGCCCCTGCGGGTCGCTCTCGACGCCGACGAGCAGCGGCAGCCCGCTGCCGGAGAGCGCCACGAGCCGGTAGGCGACCTCACGCGGGTCCATGCCGACCTTCGCCGCCAGCTCGTGCACCGCGGCCTTGCCGAGGTCGGCGAGCGCGGCGAGCAGGCGGGTATCCACGGGATCGGTCACGGCCACCCGCTGAACGCTACCGCCTGGCCGGAGCGCCCGCGCCGACCCCGTCGGCCGCTCACCGTTCTTGTCGGTGATCTCCGTTAGGGTCGGCCGGGAGCACACCGTCGAAGCTGGGGGTCCTGCCATGACCGCGGTCACCGAACTCGCCGACGAGTTCGTCGAAGCGCTGTTCGCCGCCGATCCGCTGACGCCGGCCCTGCTGGGCATCCGCCCGGCCGAGCCCGGCCTGCCGGACCTGTCCGCGGAAGCCGAGCAGGCGCACCGGGCGCGGCTCGCGGCGTTCGCCGAGCGCGCCCGCGCGCTGGACACCGCCGGGCTGTCGGCCGAAGACCGCGTCACCCGCGAGGTCCTGATCGCCACGGCGGAAGACCGCGTCGCGTCGATCGACAGCCGGATGGCGGAGTTCACGGTCACCGACGTCATGGTCGCGCCGGCGGCGACGCTGCTCATCGCCCTGCCGATGACGACGGTGACCGCGGGCGAAGCCGCGGAGGCCCAGCTCGGGCGGCTGGCCGCGGTTCCGGAGTACCTGCGCCAGGCCGCCGGGCGGCACGCCGAGGGCATCGCCGCCGGGCGCGTCCCGGTGGCGCACCTGGTCGAGGCCGCGATCGCGCACCTCGACCGCTACCTGGCCGACCCGGACGCGGACCCGCTGCGCCGCCAGCCCGCGCCGGACGAGGACTTCGCCCGCCGGCGCGACGAGCTGCTGGCCGACGTCGTGCGCCCGGCCTTCGCCGAGTACCGCGACTTCCTCGCCACCGAGGTGAAGCCGCACGGGCGTCCGGCCGACCGGCCCGGCCTGAAGTGGCTGCCCGGCGGCGAAGAGACGTACGCGCGGCTCGCGAAGGTGCACACGACCACCGACCGCACCCCGGCGGAGCTGCACCGGACGGGGCTCGACATCATCGACGCGCTGGCTGCCGAGTACCGCGAGCTGGGGAAGAAGGTGTTCGGCACCGACGACCTGGCGGAGATCTTCCGGCGGCTGCGCACCGACCCGGCCCTGCGGTGGACCAGCGCCGAAGAGCTGCTGGACACCGCACGGACCGCCGTCGCCCGCGCGACCGCCGAAGCCCCGAAGTGGTTCGGGACCGTGCCGTCGCAGCCCTGCCGGGTCGAAGCGGTGCCCGAGGAAGCCGCGCCCGGCGCGCCCCCAGCGTACTACCTGCGTCCGGCCGCCGACGGCTCCCGGCCCGGCATCTACTTCGCGAACACCCACGAAGCCACCGAGCGGTTCCGGCACTCGGCCGAGTCCGTCGCGTTCCACGAAGCGGTGCCGGGGCACCACTTCCAGCTGAGCGTCGCGATGGGGCTGACCGAGCTGCCGCTGCTGCGCCGCATCGGCTCCTTCACGGCCTACACCGAGGGCTGGGGCCTCTACAGCGAGCGCCTCGCCGAGGAGATGGGCCTCTACTCCGACGACGTCGCGCGGCTCGGCATGCTGACCGCCGACTCGATGCGGGCGGGCCGCCTGGTCGTCGACACCGGCCTGCACGCGCTGGGCTGGAGCCGTCAGGAAGCCGTCGACTACCTGGCCGAGCACACGCCGATGGCGCGCGTCGAGATCGAGGCCGAGACCGACCGCTACATCGCGTGGCCGGGCCAGGCGCTGGCGTACATGGTGGGGCGCCTGGAAATCCAGCGGATCCGCGCCGGCGCCGAGGAACGGCTCGGGTCCCGGTTCGACGTCCGCGCGTTCCACGACCTCGTGCTCGCCGGGGGCGCGCTGCCGCTGTCGGCGCTCGCCTCCACCGTCGACGACTGGGTGGCCGGGCACGGTGACACGGTCAACGGCCTGGCCGCCGAGCTCGTCGAGCTGACCTTCGAGCAGGAACCGCTGTTCCCGTCGGTCTTCGGCCTGCCCGGCGACCACGACCGGCTCGCCGACCAGAGCCGGGCGGCGCAGGAGCGGTTCCGGGCCGCCTACCGGGAGCTCGCCGCCCGCGCCCGGGCGCTGCCCGGCGACGGGCTGAGCGCCGAAGAGGCCGTGACGCGCGAGGTCGTCATCGCCGCCGCCGAGGTCGAGGCCGACAAGCTCGGGGCCCGCAGCGCCGACATCGCGGTCAGCGACGGCCTGACCGCGCCCGCGCTGGGGCTGCTGCTGTACCTGCCGTACTACAAGCTCGACGACGAGAAGAAGGCCCGCGGGTTCCTCGCCCGGCTCGGCGCGATCGGCACGTTCCTCGAGACGCTGACCGAGCGCCAGCGGGAGAGCCTGGCCGACGGACTGGTGCCGCCGGCCTACCTCGCACGTGTCGGCATCGAATACATCGACCGCTATCTCGCCGCGCCGGACAGCGACCCGCTGAAGGTGGGCACGACGGCGGCCGTCGAGGGCTTCGAAGCCGAACGCGACCGGCTGCTCGCCGAGGTCGTCCACCCGGCGTACGCCCGCTACCGCGACTTCCTGCGCGCCGAGGTCGAGCCGGTCGGCCGGCCCGACACCGCACCCGGCATCGGCCACGTCCCCGGCGGCGCGCAGCGGTACGCCGCGCTCATCCGCGCGGAGACGACGACCGAGCGCACGGCCCAGGACCTGCACGACACCGGGCTGGCGATCATCGAGCAGCTCGCGGGGGAGTACCGCGAACTGGGGCAGCAGGTCTTCGGCACCACCGACCTCGCCGAGATCTTCGAGCGCCTGCGCACCGACCCGGCGCTGCGCTGGCGCGACGGCGAAGAGCTGCTGTCCGCGGCCCGGGACGCCATCGCGCGCGCGGAAGCGGTTGCCCCGCAGTGGTTCTCGCGCATCCCGGCCGAGAAGTGCGAGGTCGCGCCGGTGCCCGAGGCCGACGCGGCGAGCGGCACGATCGCGTACTACCTGCAGCCGTCGCTCGACGGTTCGCGGCCGGGCACCTACTACGCCAACACCTACGAAGCCGACAAGCGACCGCGGTTCACCAGCGAGGCGATCGCGTTCCACGAAGCGGTGCCGGGCCACCACTTCCAGCTCAGCCTGGCCCAGGAGCTGAGCGACCTGCCGCTGCTGCGGCGGATCGGGATGTTCAACGCCTACGCGGAGGGCTGGGGGCTCTACGCCGAGCGGCTGGCCGACGAGATGGGCCTGTACTCCGACGACGTCGCGCGGCTGGGCATGCTGACGCAGGACTCGATGCGCGCGGGCCGGCTCGTCGTCGACACCGGGATGCACGCGCTGGGCTGGAGCCGGCAGCGGGCGATCGACTTCCTCGTCGACCACACGCCGATGGCGCGGATGGAGATCGAGGCGGAGATCGACCGGTACGCCGGGTGGCCGGCCCAGGCCCTCGGGTACATGGTGGGGCGGCTGGAGATCCAGCGGCTGCGCGCCGAGGCCGAGGCGGCGCTGGGCGAGCGCTTCGACATCCGCGACTTCCACGAAGTCGTGCTGGGCCACGGCATGCTGCCGCTCCCGGCGCTGGCCAAGGTCGTCTCGGACTGGGTCGCGAGCCGGACCGACACCCCCGAGTCGCTCGCGGACAAGTGCCTGGAGCTGATGTTCGAAGCCCAGCCGCTGTTCCGGTCGCTCTACGGCCTGCCCGGCGCGCACGACCGGCTCGCCGACCAGTCCGCGGAAGCAGCCGTCCGCCGGCGCGCCGGGTTCGCCGACGTCATCACGCGCGCCGAGGCGCTCGACCCGGCTTCGCTGACGCCGGCCGCGCGCGTGACCCGCGACGTCGTGATCTGGCAGGCGCGCACGCTGATCGACGTGCTCGACTCCCGCCGCGCCGACATCGCGGTGAGCGACGGGCTGGCCGCGCCGGCGCTCGAGCTGCTGATGCTGCTGCCGCAGACGGTGATCGACGACGAGGCCAAGGCCCGCGGCTACCTGAGCCGGCTCGGGGCGATCGGCACGTACCTGGACCAGCTGATCGAGCGGCAGCGAGCCGCGCTCGCCGAAGGACTCACGCCGCCGGAGTTCCTGGCGCGCATCGGGGTCGGGTACGTCGAGCGCTACCTCGCAGCGCCGGACGGCGACCCGTTGAAGGTGCCGGTCCACGGGCTCGAGGCCGAGCGTGACCGGTTGCTGGCCGACGTCGTGCGGCCCGCGTACGCGCGGTACCGCGACTTCCTGGCCGGCGAGGTGGTCCCGGCGGGGCGGCCGGAGACGTCGCCGGGCATCGGCGACCTGCCGGGCGGCCCGGAGCGCTACGCGGCGCTGATCCGCGCCGAGACGACGACCGAGCGCACGCCGCAGGACCTGCACGACACCGGCACGGCGATCATCGAGCGGCTGGCGGGGGAGTACCGCGAGCTGGGGCAGCGGGTGTTCGGCACGACCGACCTCGCGGAGATCTTCGAACGGATCCGCACGGACCCGGCGTTGCGCTGGCGCGACGGCGAGGAGCTGCTGAACGCCGCGCGGCGGACGATCGCCCGGGCGGAAGCCGTTGCGCCCCAGTGGTTCTCGCGCGTTCCGGAGCAGCACTGCGAGGTCGCCCCGGTACCCGACGCGGAGGCCGAAAGCGGGTCGATCGCGTACTACATCGACCCGTCGCTCGACGGTTCGCGGCCGGGCACGTACTACGCCAACACGCACGAGGCGGACCAGCGGCAGCGGACACTGGGCGAGTCGGTCGCGTTCCACGAAGCCGTACCCGGGCACCACTTCCAGCTGACGCTCGCGCAGCAGCTCGAAGACGTCCCGATGCTGCGGCGGATCTGCCTGTTCAACGCCTACGTCGAGGGCTGGGGGCTGTACGCGGAGCGGCTCGCGGACGAGATGGGGCTGTATTCGGACGACGTCTCGCGGCTCGGCCTGCTGACGCAGGATTCGATGCGCGCGGCGCGGCTGGTGGTGGACACCGGGCTGCACGCGCTCGGCTGGAGCCGCCAACGCGCGGTGGACTACCTGCGCGACAACACGCCGATGGCGCAGCTCGAGATCGAGGCGGAGATCGACCGCTACGCGGGTCACCCCGCGCAGGCGCTCGGTTACATGGTGGGCCGCCTGGAGATCGAGCGCCTGCGCGCCGACGCTGAGCGGGCGCTGGGCGAGCGGTTCGACATCCGCGAGTTCCACGACACGGTGCTGGGCAGCGGAACCCTCCCGCTCCCGGTGCTGGCGGACGTGGTGGCCGACTGGGTGGCGGCCCGCGCCGCCGGAGACGGCGAATGACGCCCGGCCGAAAACACCGTGTCGACCCGCCAATCACGCGTGTCGACCTCGCGAGCACGCGTGCGGTGACCTGGCCCGGCCCGGACCACGAGGAGCTGACGTGACCTGGCTCGACGTCGCCGACGACACGCCGTTCGGCCTGGACAACCTGCCCTACGGCGTCTTCTCCGTGGGCGGCGCGCCCGAGCGGCGGGCCGGGGTGGCCGTCGGCGAGCAGGTCCTGGACCTGACCGCCGCGGCCGCCGAGACCGCGGCCGCCTTCGCGCCGCTGCTCACCTCCGGTGTCCTCAACCCGCTGCTGGCCGCCGGGCCGGACACCTGGCGGGAGGTCCGCGAGAGCGTCCGGACGTGGCTGACCGAACCCCGGTACGCCGCTGCGCTGCGCCCGCATCTCGTGCCACTGGCCGAGGTCACCACGCACCTCGCGTTCGAGGTCGCGGACTACGTCGACTTCTACTCCAGCGAGCAGCACGCCCTCAACGCCGGCCGGATCTTCCGGCCCGACGCGGCCGAGCTGCCGCCGAACTGGAAGCACGTGCCGATCGGCTACCACGGCCGCGCCGGCACGGTGGTCGCGTCGGGCACGCCGGTTGTCCGCCCGCACGGGCAGCGCAAGCCGCGCAGCGCCGACGCTCCTACGTTCGGCCCCTCGCGGCTGCTGGACATCGAGGCCGAGGTCGGGTTCGTCGTCGGCGTCCCGTCCACGCCGGGCACCCGGGTGTCCACAGAGGACTTCGCGGACCACGTCTTCGGCGTCTGCCTGGTCAACGACTGGTCGGCCCGCGACATCCAGGCCTGGGAGTCCCAGCCGCTGGGCCCGTTCCTCGGCAAGTCGTTCGCGACGTCGGTGTCGCCGTGGATCGTCCCCCTCGCGGCGCTGGAGCACGCGCGCGTCGACGGCCCGCCGCAGGACCCGGAGCCGTTCGACTACCTGCGCACCACCGAAAAGTGGGGGCTGGACCTGGCGATCGAGATCCGGCTCGACGGGCACCTGGTGTCGAGCCCGCCGTTCGCGACGCAGTACTGGACGGCCCCGCAGCAGCTCGCGCACCTGACGGTCAACGGCGCGAGCCTGCGCACGGGCGATCTGTTCGCCTCGGGCACGGTCACCGGCCCGGCTCGCGACCAGCGCGGCTCGCTCCTGGAGCTGTCCTGGGGCGGCCGCGAACCCCTGCACCTCCCGGACGGCCGGCAGCGAACGTTCCTGGAGGACGGCGACGAAGTGATCATCAGCGCGACGGCCCCGGGCCCGAACGGCACCCGCATCGGCTTCGGCGACGTCCGCGGCACCGTGGTCCCCGGCTGACCCGCGACGCAACCCGGAACACGCGTGCCCGGAGCCGGAACTCGCGTGACTGAAGGTGGATCTCGCGTGACTGAGCCCGGATCTCGCGTGATTGAGCCCGGATCTCGCGAGTCACGGCTCCGATCACGCGAGTTACGGCTCTGATCACGCGAGATCCGGCTCCGATCACGCGAGATCCGGCTCTGATCACACGGACGCTCGCCGGCCGGTGAGTGGCGGTGCGCACACCCGCCGAGCCCCGGGGTGCCGCATAATGGCGCCACTAAGCGCTTGCTCAGCACGGGAGGACGTCCATGAGGATCGGGACCGGGATCAGCTACTCCGGAGGCTTCGCCGAAAGCGTCGCCGACGTCGTCGAACTGGAGAAAGCCGGCCTCGACGTCGTCTTCGTTCCGGAGGCCTATTCCTTCGACGCCGTCAGCCAGCTCGGCTACCTGGCCGCGAAGACCGAACGCGTCCAGCTCGCGTCCGGCATCTTCCAGATCTACACCCGCACGCCGACCCTCACCGCGATGACCGCGGCCGGGCTCGACTTCGTCTCCGACGGGCGGTTCATCCTCGGCCTCGGCGCCTCCGGCCCGCAGGTCATCGAGGGCTTCCACGGCGTGAAGTACGACGCCCCGCTGGCCCGTACCCGCGAAATCGTCGAGATCTGCCGCCAGGTGTGGCGCCGGGAGCGCGTCGTCCACGACGGCAAGCACTACACGATCCCGCTGCCGCCGGAGCAGGGCACCGGCCTCGGCAAGCCGCTCAAGCTGATCAACCACCCGGTGCGCGAGCGGATCCCGGTGCTGCTGGCCTCGCTCGGGCCGAAGAACGTCGCGCTCACCGCCGAGATCGCCGAAGGCTGGCAGCCGATCTTCTTCCACCCGGAGAAGGCCGCCGACGTCTGGGGCGAGTCCCTGGCCGCGGGCAAGGCCAAGCGCGACCCGGCGCTGGGCGAGCTGGACACGTTCGTGAGCGCCGCGCTGGCGATCGGCGACGACGTCGAGCCGCTGCTCGACCACCTGCGCCCGGTCGTGGCCCTCTACGTGGGCGGGATGGGCGCGCGCGGCAAGAACTTCTACAACGACCTCGCCCGCCGCTACGGCTACGAGGCCGAGGCGAAGCTGATCCAGGACCTCTACCTCGACGGCAAGAAGGAGGAGGCCGCGGCGGCCGTCCCGGTCGAGCTGCTGCGCTCGATCTCGCTGGTCGGCCCGGCGGGGTACGTCAAGGAACGGCTGGCGGCGTTCAAGGAGGCGGGCGCGACGACCCTGGTGGTCAACCCGATGCTGCCCGGGCGCGAGGCGCGGGTCGCGGCGGTGTCCCAGCTGCGTGAGCTGCTCGGCTGAACCGGGATCAGACCGGGACCGCGTAGACGGCGATCCGCGGGGAGTCGATCCCCGCGGTGTCGTGCGTCCCGTCGCTGGTGATCAGCCGCAGCTCGGGGCCGGAGCCCTCCGGGGCGACGAGCGTGCTGTCCGGCTCGTCCGCCGGGAACGTCGCCGTCCTGCGGACCGTGAAGCGGGCTTCGCGGCCCTCGTCGTCGCGCACGACGACCGCGGCACCCGGTGTCAGCGTGCCGAGGCGGGCGAAGGCGCCGCTCGAGTACCCGAAGCCGGCGTGCCCGGACAGCACGGCGACCCCCGGCGCGCCGGGGGCGGGACCGTCGGCGAACCAGCCGACGCCCAGCGCCGTGCCGGGCTGCTCGCGGCGACCGGAGACGTGCCCGAGGTCGACCACGTGGCTCAGCGCGAGGCCCAGGTCGGGGATGACCAGCGCGGCGGGCAGGACCCCGGCGCCGACGGTGACCGGGCGGTCCGCGGCCGCACCGGTGCCGGCCGGATCAGCCGGCCCGAGCACCGCCGTGACGCCGAGCAGGACACAGCTGAGCCCGGCCACCACCGCCAGCACGGCGGCGGCCGGCCGCACGAGCGCCGGGCGCCGCTCGACCGCGTTCTCCTGCCGCACGCCGGTAAAATCGGGCCCAGGCGAGGCGGTGTTACCGAATCGTGTCCCGGGGTGCCGCGCTTCACTCGTTCGGGTTACTCGGCTGTGACCTTCGCGTCAATAAGCCGCGGCCAAAGGGACTAAAACCGAAAATCACCACCAAACGCGGGTGAATTCGGGCAGAATTATATGTTTACAACAGCCGAACTGAGGACATCTACCAGGTGGAAGTGAGGTGCGCCGAGTCGTGCGAAGAATCAACGAGCCCGCGGTGGGCGTACTGGACGTCGGTTCGTTCAGCGCTCGCCTGGTGGTGGTTCCGGTGGACGGCTCGCCCCGCGAGCCGGTGCTGAACCACCAGACGCGGCTGCGCCTCGACCGGGAGCTCGACGTCCGCGGCCGCCTTTCCGACCGTGGCATCGCCGCCGTCACGGCCGCCGTCGCCGCGGGCATGACCACCGCGTACCGCCACGGCGTGGGCGACGTCTTCCCGTTCGCGACGTCCTCGATCCGCGACGCCGCCAACGCGGCGAAGGTCGTCCGGCACGTCGCCGGCGAAACCGGCGTCGAGCTGCGGTTCCTCTCGGGCCGCTGCGAAGCCGAACTGACCTACCTGGCCACCCGCCGCTGGTTCGGCGCCGAGGCCGGCCCGTTGCTGGTGCTCGACATCGGCGGCGGCACGGTCGAGCTGGCCGCGGGCTGCGGCGACCAGGCCACGTTCGCGCGGTCGCTGCCGCTGGGCGCGCGGTCGATGACCCGCGACTGGCTGCCGACCGAACGCGTTTCGGCCAAGCAGGTCGCCGGGCTGCGCGCGCACGCCCTCGACGTGGTGACCACCGCGCTCTGCGCCGCGGACGTCGACGCCCCGCGGGTCGTCGGCTGCTCGAAGGTGCTGCAGCAGCTCGCGCGGCTGGCCGGTGCCCGCCCGAGCAAGTGCAAGGAGCTGCGGATCGACGACCTGCGTGCCTGGATCCCGCGGCTCGCCGCGCTGCCGCCGTCCAAGCGCGCGAAGCTGCCGGGCATCTCCCGCAGCCGCGCCCACCAGGCCCTGGCGGGCGCGATCGTGGCGGAAGCGCTGCTGACGGTCGCGGGCGGCAAGGTGGCGATCTGCCCCTGGTCGACCCGGGACGGCCTGCTGCTGACCCTGCAGGACCGGGCGCGGGAGAAGGCCGGCAGCCGGGTCGTGGCCGCCTGACCCCTGGTCGTGGCGGGAAAAACCGGGTATTCCGGAAAGCATGAGCGAGCAGCAGCGCATCCACGCCCGTGACGACGAAGACGACGAACTCCCGAAGCTGCCCACCCCCGGCAAGCTGACCCACGACGTGCCCACCGCACCCGACCCGGACGTGAACCCGGGCGGGACCGAAGAGGTTCCGGCCCCGCCCGGGCGGGACGCCGTCAGCGACCTTCCACAGTGATCGGGTTGGCCGGCTCCGCGTACTGACGCACCTTCTCCGAATCACGCCGCATGGGCGCACGGCCCGGCGGCTGCTTCGGCGGGTCGCCCGCGTCGATCTTCGGGATCGCGAACCGCTGCGGCTCCACGGTGAGCGTGCTGCGCTCGCCGTGGTGCAGCACTTCGATCGGGTCGCCGTCCAGCACGTGGTAGGTCGCCTGGTCGCGGTCGATCTCCACCTGGAACCGGGTGCCGCGGAACATCAGGCGGAAGGTGATCCGGTCCAGCTGCGGCGGCAGCCGCGGCGAGAACGCCAGCGTCCCGCCGTGGTCGCGCAGGCCGCCGAAGCCGGCCACCGCGCCCTGCCACGCTCCCGCCAGCGACGCCATGTGCAGACCGTTGCGGACGTTGTTGTGCACGTCGTGCAGGTCGGTCAGCGCGGCTTCGGCGAGGTAGTCGTAGGCCAGCTCCAGGTGCCCGACCTCGGCCGCGACCACCGCCTGCGTCCCCGCCGACAGCGACGAGTCCCGCACCGTGCGGGCCTCGTAGTAGGCGAAGTCGCGGGCTTTCTCCTCCAGGCTGAACGAGTCGCCGCACAGGTGCAGCGCCAGCACCAGGTCCGCCTGCTTGACGACCTGCTTGCGGTAGAGGTCGAAGTACGGGAAGTGCAGCAGCAGCGGGTAATGCGCGAGATCCGTGTGCTCGTAGTCCCACTCGTCGTGGTCGAGGAAGCCCTCCGACTGCGGGTGCACGCCGAGCTCTTCGTCGTAGGGCAGGTACATCGCCGCGGCGGCCGCGCGCCACGAGTCCAGCTCGACGGTGTCGACACCGAAGTGCGCCGCCACGTCCGGGTGCCGCTCGCACGACTCCGCGGCGGCCAGCAGGTTCCGCCGCGCCATCAGGTTCGTGTAGACGTTGTTGTCCGCCACCGCCGAGTACTCGTCGGGCCCGGTGACGCCGTCGATGCGGAACGCGCCGTGCCGGTCGTGGTGGCCCAGCGACGCCCACAGCCGCGCGGTTTCCAGCAGGAGCTCGGCGCCGTAGTCGCGCTCGAACTCCTCGTCGCCGGTCGCGTTCAGGTACCGCAGCACGGCGTCGGCGATGTCGGCGCTGACGTGGAACGCGGCCGTGCCCGCCGGCCAGTACGCCGAGCACTCGGCGCCGTTGATCGACCGCCACGGGAACGCCGCGCCGCGCAACCCCAGCTGGTGCGCGCGTTCCCGGGCTTTGTCCATTGTGGAGTGACGCCAGCGGAGGGCGTCGCGTGCCGCGTCCGGCATCGTGTAGGTGAGCACCGGCAGGACGAACGACTCGGTGTCCCAGAAGGCGTGCCCGTCGTAGCCCGGGCCGGTCAGGCCCTTGCCCGCGATCGCGCGGCTTTCGCCGCGGGCCCCGGCCTGCAGGAGGTGGAACAGCGCGAAGCGAACCGCTTGCTGCAGCTCGGGATCGCCCTCGACCTCGATGTCCGAGGTGGCCCAGAAGTCGTCGAGGAACTCGCGCTGCTCGGTGACCAGTCCCTTCCAGCCGGTCTGGCGCGCGCCCGCGAGCGCGGCCTCGACCTGCGACCGCAGCGCGGGCACCGAGCGCTGCGCGGACCAGCCGTAGGCGAGGAACTTGGTGATGCGCAGCCGCCCGCCCTTCGGCACGTCGACCGCGACGGTGAGCCGGGCGAGGTCCTCTTCGGCGTGGATGCGGGCGCGGATCCCGTCGTCCACCTCGATCTTGTGGTCCATCGCCGCGGCCATCCGCAGCCCGGAGCGGCGGGTCTGGTGCACCAGCACGGCGTTGTAGTCGGACGCGCGGTGGAACTCGCCGACCAGCGGCGACTCCAGCGCGGCGGCCACCCGCGGGTCGCTGGTGTCGGTCTCGATCGGCTCGTTGGCCAGCAGGTCGGACTGGACGACCAGCTGCAGGTCCTCGTCGAGCGGCTCGACCTCGTAGCGGATCGCGGCGATCGCGCGCTGGGTGAACGACACCAGCCGCTCGGTGCGCACGCGGACCCGCCGTCCGGTCGGCGACGACCACTCGGTGCTCCGGCTCAGCGTGCCCTTGCGGAAGTCGAGCACCCGGTCGTGCTTGGTGGCGGCGCCGTAGCGCATGTCGAGCGGCTCGTCCTCGACGAGCAGCCGGATGATCTTGCCGTCGGTCACGTTGACGACGGTCTGGCCCTCTTCGGGGTAGCCGTAGCCCGCTTCGGCGTAGGGGAGCTCGTGCTGCTCGTAGAAGCCGTTGAGGTAGGTGCCGGGCAGCCCCCGCGGCTCGGCCTCCTCGAGCGTGCCGCGCAGCCCGATGTGCCCGTTCGACACGGCGAACGCCGACTCGGTGCGTTGCAGGGCGTCGACGTCCATGCCGCGCCACCGCAGCTCCCACGGCGCGCACTCGTAGCCGCGGGGTTCCTCTTCGGTCATCAATCCTCCAGGAGGTCGGCGAGGTCGTCGACGACGATGTCGGCCCCGTGGGCCCGCAGCTGGTCGGCCTGGTTCGCCCGGTTCACGCCCACGACGTACCCGAAGTGGCCGGCCTTCCCGGCCTGGACGCCGGACTGGGCGTCCTCGAACACGGCCGCGTGCGCGGGCTCGACGCCGAGCGCCGCGGCGCCGGCCAGGAACGAGTCGGGTGCGGGCTTGCCCTTGAGGTGCTGCTCGCGGATGACGAGGCCGTCGACGCGGGCCTCGACGTACTTGCTCAGGTCACCGGCGTCGAGCACCTTCGCGCCGTTCGCGGACGACGTCACGACGGCGATCCGCAGACCGGCGGCCTTGACCGCGTCGAGGTAGCGGATCGAGCCGGGGTAGGGATTCACCCCGCGTTCGTCGATGATCTTCAGGACGAGCTCGTTCTTGCGGTTGCCGACGCCGTTGACGGTGGGGGCGTCCGGCGGGTCGTCGGGGGTGCCTTCGGGCAGCTCGATCCCGCGTGAGCGCAGGAATTCGCGGACGCCGTCGGCGCGCGGGCGGCCGTCCACATAGGTCGCGTAGTCCAGGTCGGTGAACTCGCGGAAGCCGGCGCCGTCGCGGGCGCGCAGGAACTCGTCGAAAGTCCGCTTCCAGGCTTCGCTGTGGAGAACGGCCGTACCGGTAAGCACCCCGTCGAGGTCGAACAGGCAGGCGGTGATGGTCTCGGGCAATCCCGTCATGCCCGCACGCTACCGGTCCCGGTCTTCGGGCGTGCGCGCTTGGGGGTGTGGCCGCACCCGATGGATGAGTTCGTGCACGGTGGCGTCGGCGAGCCGGTAGCGCACGACGCGTCCGGTGCGCTGCGTGGTGACCAGCCCGTGCGCCCGCAGCAGCCGCAGTGCTTGCGAAACCGCGGTGTCCGTCATGCCGGTGACCACGGCCAGGTCGGTGACGCTGATTTCGCGCGCGTAGTGGATCGAGACGAGCAACGCCAGCCGCGACGGGTCGGCGACCACGGAGAAGCGCTGGGCCCATTCGTCGATGACGGCGCGGTCGCCCAGCCCGTCGACCGCCGCCGCGACGCGTTCCGGGTCGATCAGCTTGCGATCGGTGCTCACCCCCGGATGATTCCACCCGGCTCGCGGCCGGACCACCGGTGGCCTCGGTCACGCGCGCTTGACGACGGCGGGGCGCTGGGCGAAGCTGCGGTTAAGACAGTTGTCATAGTCGAGGAGCCGGGATGACCGACGTCGAAGCGCAGGTCCGTTCGAAGACCATCACCTGGCAGGACCCGCTGGAAACCGCCCGCCTCGGCGCCACCATGTCCGGGTTCGACTACCTGACCGCCGTCGCCGAGGGGCGCGTCCCCGGCCCGCCGATCGCCGCGCACTTCGGGTTGCGCTGGGAACACATCGGCCACGGCGAGGTCGTCGCGGTCGCCGAGCCGGACGAGTCGCTGTACAACCCGATCGGGATGGTCCACGGCGGCGTCGCGGCCACGATGCTGGACTCGGTGGTCGGCTGCGCGGTGCACACGACGCTGCCGGCCGGCGTCGGCTACTCGTCGGTGGAGTTGAAGGTCAGCTACCTGCGCGCCATCCACGCCGGCCGCGGCGAAATCCGCGCGACCGGCCGCGTCGTGAAGGAGGGTTCGCGGATCGCCTTCGCCGAGGGGGAGATCCGCGACGCCGAGGGCAACCTGCTGGCCACGGCGTCGGGGACCTGCGTGATCACGCGCTGAGGGGCTGCTTGACGTCCCAGTGCTCGACGACGAGACCGTCCTCGACGCGCAGGATGTCGACGACGGCGGTGCCGGTCACGTGCAGGTGCACCACGACGAGGTCGTCCTCGGCGACGACGTGCTTGATCTCCGCGGCCGCGCCGGCCAGTGGTGAGTTCTGGACGGCGTCGGCGAACGCTTCGCGACCGTTGGGCAAACCAGGGCTGTGGGTCACGAAATCGGGGTGCAGCGCGGCCTTCGCGGCGTCGAAGTCCTTGTGCACGAACAGGTTCTCGAGGCAGTCGAGGACGATCTTGCGGTTCTCGTTCATGCGCTCATGGTCGGCTTCCGGCGCTTCGCGGTCGATTACGTCGCGGGTAATCACCGGGGCGGGCGGACTCGCCGGGCACGGATCGCGCCGTCGCCGCCGAAGCGGCCGATGACGGCGGCCAGGAGGGCGCGGGCGTCCTCGACCCGCTCGGTGCCGAACTCGGCTTCCAGTTCACCCTGGAGTTCTTTTCTGAGGGTGCGAGTGGCTTCGACGGCGTTCCGCGCGTGCTCGGTGAGGTGCAGGAGCTTCGTGCGCGCGTCGCCGGGGTCGGGCTCGCGGCTGAGCAGTCCCCGGCGTTCGAGATCGGCGACGGCCTTCGACGCGGCTTGCTGGGTGACGCCCATGCGTTCGGCGAGTGCGGTGATGGACAGCGGCGCGGCCAGGACGTGCTGGATGACGACGCCGTCGTTGAACCTCAGGTCCCCCAGGTCCTGACCGGCGAGCCGCCGCTGGACCTCGTCGGTCATCGCCCAGCCCGCGAAGAGCGCGGTGAGCGAGAGGTCGAGGGTGCTAGGATGCACAACCATGGTTGTGGAATCTAGCAGAGTGCCGGCCGAGCTGGCCGGGGCGTTCGTCCGCGTGGCGCACCGGATCGTCTGGTGCACGCTGGTGACCGTCGACGGCCGGGGCCGGCCGCGCTCGCGGGTGGTCCACCCGATCTGGGAGCACGGCCCGCCCGGGTTGACGGGATGGCTGTTCACCCGCCCGACGCCGCTCAAGGTGGCGCACCTGGCGGCGTCGCCGTACGTGTCGTGCTCGTACTGGGATCCGCAGCACGAGGTGGCGGTGGCGGAGTGCCGCGCGGAGTTCGCCGACGACGAGCCGACGCGCAGGTACTTGTGGGACCTGTTCGCGTCGGCTCCGGAACCGCTGGGCTACGACCCCAAGATCCTGGGCGGCGAGGACCACCGCGACCCGAAGATCACGGTGCTGAAGCTGACGCCGTGGCGGATCTCGACGGGCGGCGAAGCCTGGCGCGCGGCCTAAGCCGCGCCCACGCGGAGGTCGAAGACCAGCCCTTCGGCCGCCCGCAGCCCGACGCTGATCGCGCCGGTCAGCACCGCGTCCTCGCCCAGCTCGCCCTGGACCACCTTCGGCACCAGCGGCGTGAACGCCCGCAGCGCGCGGTCGAGCGGCTCCAGCAGCAGGTCCGCCGCCGTGCCCATGCCGCCGCCGAGGACGATCAGCTCCGGGTCGATCACCGCCGCCACCGACGCCACCGTGTACGCCAGCCGGTCCGCTTCCGCCTCCAGGGCACGGCGGGCCAGTTCGTCGCCCTCGCGGGCCAGGCGGAACACCTCGCGGGCCGACTTCGCCGTGCCCAGGCCGAGTTCCCGCGCGCCGCGGACCACCGACTGGGCCGCGGTCGCCTCTTCGAGGTGGCCGCGCGCGGGCGGGGAACCGGGGGAGTCGGCCGCGCGCGTGCGGCCGTACGGCAGGTAGCCGATCTCGCCCGCCGCGCCCGTCGCGCCGCGGAACACCCGGCCGTCGACCATCATGCCCATGCCGACGCCGGTGCCGATCGTGATGCAGCCGAACACCGACGCCCCGCGCGCGGCGCCGCTCTCGCCTTCGCCGACCGCGGTCAGGTTGGCGTCGTTCTCCACCATCAGGTCCGGCCCCAGTGCGGCCTCGAGGTCGTCGATCAGCCCCGCGCGGCCCCACCCCGGCAGGTTCGGCGCGTGCCGGAAACAGCGCTTCTCCGGGTCGGCGACGCCGGGGGAGCCGACCACGCGGACAACGATGTCGGCCTGCGTCAGCCGTGCTTCCGCGACCGTCGAAGCGGCGATCTTCCCGACCGCCGTCACCAGCGCCGCGCCCGAACGGGCCGTGTTGCGTTCGTCGCGGCGCGCCACGATCGCGCCGCCGAGGTCCGACACCGCGACGCGGATGTGCTCGCGCCCGATGTCGACGCCCAGCACGTACCCTGCGGTCGGGTCGGCCTCGTAGAGCACCGCCGAACGTCCGGTACCGGTGGACGTGTGCCCGGTCGGGCGCGCCAGCCCGGCGGCTTCCAGCGCCAGCAGCGCCTGGCTGACCGTCGGCTTCGACAGCCCGGTGTCCTTCGCCACCTGTGGCCGGGTCGCCGGCCCGCTGCGGCGCAGCAGGTCGAGCACCGCCCGCTGGTTGATCTTGCGCATCCCGGCGGGGGTCCCGACCGTTGGAGCTCCTACGCCGGCCACCCGTGCCCGCCTCCTGTCGTCCTCGTGCTTCCTGCCACGCTAGCCGCCCCGGCTGTGAATCCGCCGGAATACGCCCGCTCCGGGACCCGTTGACCGGGTCATGAGCACTCCGGTACGCGGCCGGGTCCGCGTGGCACAAGGCGCGAAGCGGGTGCGCGTGTTCCTCGGCGGGCAGGTCGTCGCGGACACGGTGCACCCCCTTCTGGTGTGGGAAGTTCCCTACTACCCCACGTACTACTTCCCGCGCGCGAACGTCGTGAGCGGCCTGTTGACCCCCTCCGGCCGGACGTCGCACTCGCCCAGCCGCGGAGAAGGTGTTCTGTCGACGATAAAGGGTGGCCGAGCCGAGGTGGTGGACGGCGCGCTGGAATACCCGGATTCGCCCATCGAGGAGCTGCGCGGCCACGTCCGCTTCGAGTTCGGCGCGTTCGACTGGTTCGAAGAGGACGAACAGATCTTCACGCACCCGCGCGACCCCGGCGTCCGCGTCGACGTCCTGCCGAGCTCACGCCACGTGCGGATCGAGGTCGACGGCGTCGCCGTCGCCGACACCGTCCGCCCGCACCTGCTGTTCGAGACCGGCCTGCCGACCCGCTACTACCTGCCCCGCGTCGACGTCCGGATGGACCTGCTCGAGAAGATCGGCACCGTGACGCACTGCCCGTACAAGGGCGCGGCCGAGCACTTCGACGTGGCCGGGCACGAGGACCTCGCCTGGAGCTACCCGACGCCGCTGCCGGAGAGCACCCGCGTCGCCGGCCTGGTGGCGTTCCTCGACGAGAAGGTCGACGTCTTCGTCGACGACGTCCGGCAGGAACGGCCGAAGACGAAGTTCGCCTGAGCGCCTCACGCGTCCGGCAGCCAGTTCCCGTGGAAGCCCGCGGGGACGCGCTGCGGGAGGTGGACGGTCGCCACGGGCGCCGCGGCGACGTTGCCGGCGTCGAGCACGACGAGGTCGCTGCGGTCCTCCGCCGCGTCGTGGACGTAGGTGAGCAGCCAGCCTTCGCCGTGCTCCGCCGGGACGAACACCGCTTCGCCGGGAAGGTGCCGTTCGCCGAAGACGTGCTCGGCCGACGTGCCCGCGTGCAGGTCGTAGCGGCGCAGGACGTCGTGGCCGGTGACGTGCCCGAACCGCGCGTCGGCGCCGGTCCGATCGGCTGGCGGAGCTGGAGGCCTCGATCGACTGGGGCGACGACGACCCCTCGGTGTACGGCCGGCTGGTCCTCGAGTGGGGCAAGCGCTTCTCGGCGATGCAGCGCGAGTGGGCGGAATGGGCGGTCAAGCAGATCAAGTGAGGACCGTATAACGCCCTATACGGCGGCGCACTGTGTCGACTCCCCAGTCACGCGTGTCGACTCTCTGCGCACGCGGTGCGGCGGGCGGCGTGTCCACAGTGGACTCACTCGAGGTCGCCGAACCGTCGGCGGCCGTCGCGGCGGGGAACGGCGGGACGCGAGAAGCGCCCCGCCGTCGTGCGGCCTCAGCCGTCCGAGGACTGCTTCCAGAGGTTGATGCCCGCGTCGGTGGCGTGCCCGTCGATCTCGGTCAGCTCTTCCGAGCCGAAGTCGAGGTTGCCCAGCGCGCCGACGTTGTCCTCCAGCTGCTTGACGCTGCTCGCGCCGATCAGCACCGACGTGACCCGGTGATCGCGCAGCGCCCACGCGAGTGCCAGCTGCGCCAGCGACTGCCCGCGCCGCCCGGCGATCTCGTTGAGCGCCCGGACGCGGCCCAGCCGGTTCTCGTCGAGGGTGTCCGGATCGAGCGACTTGCCCTGCGCTGCCCGGGAATCCGACGGGACGCCCTTGAGGTACTTGTCCGTCAGCAGCCCCTGCGCCAGCGGCGAGAACGCGATGCAGCCCGCGCCCACTTCCTCGAGGGTGTCCAGGAGGCCGTCCTCCTCGATCCAGCGGTTCAGCATCGAGTACGACGGCTGGTGGATCAGCAGCGGCGTGCCCAGCTCGCGCAGCAGCCGCGCCGCCTCCGCGGTCCGCTCCGAGTTGTACGACGAAATCCCGACGTAGAGCGCTTTCCCGGCGCGGACGGCGGCGTCGAGCGCCCCGACCGTCTCCTCGAGCGGCGTCTCGGGGTCGAACCGGTGCGAATAGAAGATGTCGACGTGGTCCAGGCCCAGCCGGCCGAGCGACTGGTCCAGGGAGGACAGCAGGTACTTGCGGGAACCCCACTCGCCGTACGGGCCGGGCCACATGTCGTAGCCGGCCTTGGTGGAGATCACCATCTCGTCGCGGTACGGCTGGAAGTCGGTGGCGAGCAGCCGCCCGAAGTTCTCCTCCGCCGAGCCGTACGGCGGGCCGTAGTTGTTGGCCAGGTCGAAGTGCGTGATGCCGAGGTCGAAGGCGCGGCGGGTGATGTCGCGCTGGACGTCCAGCGGGCGGTCGTGGCCGAAGTTGTGCCACAGCCCGAGCGAGATCGCGGGCAGCTTGAGCCCGGACCGCCCGCAGCGCCGGTAGGGGATCGATTCGTATCGGCCGGAAGCCGCAGCGTAGGTCACGCGGCCGATGCTAGCGGGCTCGTCGGGTACGCTCCTGGTGAGCGACCGCTTAGGAGGCACGTGGTGGGCACCGGATTCTTCACCTCCGTCGACGACGTGTCGGCCAAGCTGGCCGAAGCCGGCTACCTGGCCTCGACAGCCGTGGCGACCACCGTGTTCCTCGCCGACCGGCTCGGCAAGCCGCTGCTGGTGGAGGGCCCCGCCGGCGTCGGCAAGACCGAGCTCGCCAAGGCGGTCGCGCAGGTCAGCGGCTCACGGCTGGTGCGCCTGCAGTGCTACGAGGGCATCGACGAGGCTCGCGCGCTGTACGAGTGGAACCACGCGAAGCAGCTGCTGCGGATCACCGCCGGCCGCGACGAGACGTGGGAGCAGGCCCGCACCGACATCTTCGGCGAAGAGTTCCTGCTGCGCCGCCCCCTGCTCACCGCGATCTCGTCGGACGAGCCGACCGTGCTGCTGATCGACGAGACCGACAAAGCCGACATGGAGGTCGAGGGCCTGCTGCTGGAGGTGCTCGGCGATTTCCAGGTGACCGTGCCGGAGCTGGGCACGATCACCGCGACGCGCGCGCCGTTCGCCGTGCTGACGTCGAACGCGACGCGCGAGCTGTCCGAGGCGCTGCGCCGACGCTGCCTGTTCCTGCACATCGACTTCCCGGACGAGGACCTCGAACGCGACATCGTCCGGCTCAAGGTCCCGGGCATCGACGACGCCCTCGCCGATTCCGTCGTCCGGGTGATCGCCGCACTGCGCGCGATGGACCTGCGCAAGCTGCCGTCGGTCGCCGAGACGATCGACTGGGCGCGCACGCTGCTCGCGCTCGGCGCGTCGACATTGGACGACCAGGTCGTGCGCGAGAGCCTCGGCGTCGTCCTCAAGCACCAGGACGACATCGCCAAGGCCGGCGCCGGCCTGAAGCTCGAACAGGTCCTGGACGCGTCGTGACCGGCGGCGTGCCGGAGCGGCTCGCGTCGTTCGTCAAGGCACTGCGGGCCCAGGGCATCCCGGCCGGCCCCGCGGAGACGGTCGACGCCGCGGCCGCGCTGGAGGTCCTCGGCATGGACGACCGCTCGCTGGTCCGGGAGGGCCTGGCCGCGGCCTTGGTCCGGCGTGGCGGCCAGCGCGCGGTGTTCGACGCCGCGTTCGACCTGTACTTCCCGGCCGGGATCGGCGCGCCCGAGCGGGCCCGCGAAGACCGTCCGTCGACAGTGGACGAACTGCGCGACCAGCTCGCGGCAGCACTGGCCGACGGCGACGAGCAGGCGTTGTCCCAGCTCGCCGGGCTCGCGGTCGACATGCTCGGCCAGTACGGCTCGTCGTCCGGCCCAGGTGGCGGGTTTTCGGCCCACCAGACGCTGGAGCGGCTGCAGCCGCAGACGCTGATCGCGCGCGTGCTGGCCGCCGTGCGCGGCGGCGGCGCGCGTGGCGAGTTCACCGACCGGCTCGACCGCGACGAGATCCGCCGCCGCGTCGAAGGCTTCCGCGGGCGGGTCCGCACCGAGGCGCGCCGCCGCGCGGCCGAGATCCGCGGCCGCGAGCGCGTCGCCAAGCACGCCATCGCGCCCGCGCCCGACCGCGTCGACTTCCTCATCGCGAGCCGGAACCAGCTCGCGGAGCTGCGCCGGACGATCCAGCCGTTGTCCCGCAAGCTCGCGACGCGCCTCGCCGCCCGCCGCAAGCGCACGACCCGCGGGCAGATCGACCTGCGCCGCACGCTCCGGCGGTCGCTCTCGACCGGCGGGGTGCCGCTGCGCCCGGCCTACCGGCACCGGCGGCCCGGCCGGCCCGAGATCGTGCTGCTGTGCGACCTCTCCGGCTCGGTGGCGGGCTTCGCGAACTTCACCATGCTGCTGGTCCAGGCGCTGCGCGACCAGTTCGGCAAGATCCGCGTGTTCGCGTTCGTCGACAGCGCCGACGAGGTCACCCACCTGGTCACCACCGGCGTCGCCGACCCCGAGCACCTGGGCGCGCGCATGCTGTCCGAGGCGGCGCTGGTGCGCTGGGACGGCCACAGCGACTACGGCGGCTCCCTGCGCCAGTTCACCGAAAACTGGCTGGACGCGGTCGGCCCGCGCACGTCGGTGCTGATCCTCGGCGACGCCCGCACCAACGGCGGCGACCCGAACCTCGACGCCGTCCGCGAGATCAAGGCCCGCGCCCGGCACGTCCACTGGCTGAACCCGGAACGGCGGTCGCTGTGGTCGACCGGCGACTCCGCGGCGCTGGAGTACGCCGACGTCGTCGAGATGCACGAGTGCCGCACGGTGCAGCAGCTCTCCACGCTCGTCAGCCGCCTGCTGCCGGTGTGAGCCACGCTTCGATGTCTCGCAGCATCGCTGCCTTCGTCGCCTCGGGCGCGAAGGACGCCGTGACGCTCGCCCGCGCGAAGTCCGCCATCACGGCGTCGTCGTAGCCGAACGCGTCCCGGACGCGGGCGTACTCCGCGGCCAGGTTCGCGCCGGTGACCGACGGGACGTCGGTGTTGAGCGTGACCGTCAGCCCGGCGTCGAGGAGCCGGGGGAGCGGGTGCTCGGGCAGGGACGGCACCAGTCCGAGCGTCACGTTCGACGACGGGCAGACCTCCAGCGCCAGGCCCCGTTCGCGCACTTCGGCGACGAGCGACGGGTCCTCGAGGACGCGGATGCCGTGGCCGAGCCGTTCGGTGCGGCCGACGTCCAGTGCTTCGCGGATGCTGTCCGGCCCGGCGTCCTCGCCGGTGTGGTGCAGCAGGTGGACCCCGGCCGCGTGGGCCTTCTCGAAGACCGTCGCGAACGGCCGGAGCGAGTGGTTTTCCTCACCGGCCATGCCGATCGCGAAGACGTCGTCGTACTTCAGCGCCAGGTCGAGGGTGCGTTCGGCGCGGTCGACGGAACGGCGTCGCGAGTGGTCCAGCAGCAGCCGCCACTCGAGCCCGGACGTGCTCGCATTCAGTCCTTTGAGGACGGACTCGATCGGCATTTCCCGGTCGCCCAGGCGTTCTCCGTGGGAGGCCGCGGTGAACGTGACTTCCGCGTAGCGCGTGCCCTGGGCGGCTTCGTCTTCGCAGTACTCGCGGGCGATGCGCTCGAAGTCCTCGGGACGCCGGAGGCAGGACCGGACGAGCGCGTTGTAGTCGGCGAAGGCGCGGAAGCCGTCGAACACCGGCGGCCCGGCCGGGACGTCGACGCCGTTGGCCTCGCCCAGTTCGCGCAGCGTGCCCGGCCGGATAGTGCTCTCCAGGTGGACGTGCAGGTGAGCCTTCGGCAGGGCGGCCAGGTCGCGCATGATCACGACCCTAGAGGTGCGTGGCGGGCCGCCGCGCGTCGATTTCGGATGCCACCGTTCGGCCCTTGCGCTCGCGCCCGCCGGGTCGGAAGCTGATGCCAGGTGATCAAGCTCAGGGGGAGCCCATCGTGGATTCGTTCAAGTACTTCCGCCGTGCCCTGCCCGCGGCCCTGTCGCTGGCCGTCGTGCTGACCTGCGCGCCCGCCGCGCTCGCCGACGGCCCGCAGCCCGGCAACCACTGGCTGCTCGACGAAACCGGCGGCGACCAGGCCGCGGACAGCGTCGCGGGCCGGACGGCCGTGCTCCACAACGGCCCGGTCTTCGGGCCGGGACGCGACGGCAACGCGCTGACCTTCGACGGCGTCGACGACTTCGCCGCGTCCGACGCCGTGGACGTCCGGACCGACGGGAGCTTCACCGTCTCGGCCTGGGTGAACATCGCCGTCAAGAACTTCGGCCTTTCGACCGCGGTCAGCGTCGACGGCGAGCACACCAGCCGGTTCCGGCTCGGCCACGTCCTGGACGACGACAACAACCAGTTCGGGGCGTGGAGCTTCGAGGCGGCGGAATCCGACACCGACCAGCCGCAGGTGACCAAGGAGGCCGTGAGCACCTTCCCGACCGAGACCGGCACGTGGGCGTTCCTGGTCGGCGTCCACGACGCGGCCACCCACCGGCTCTGGCTCTACGTCAACGGCACCCGGGTGGGTGACGGCACCCTGAACACGGAGTGGCAGCCCGCCGGCGGTCTGCGGATCGGCGGCGCGCTCGCCGCGGGCGCTCCCGCCGAGCCGTGGCCGGGCAGCGTCGACGACGTCCGGCTCTACCCGGGTGTGCTGGACAAGGACCAGATTTCCGCGCTCTACCGGTCCTACCCCCGGCCGTAGGACGTTTGGTCCTGGTCACACGGGGAACCTCCGGGTGGTTCGTCCGCGTTGTCAGGATGACCGTTACCGATGAGGGAGGACTACCGTGGCTTTCCTGCGCAAGCTGACCGTGCTGGCCGGGGCCGCCGGCGCCGCCCGCGCCTACGCCAAGAAGAACCCGGAAAAGGTGAACGAGGCCGTCGGCAAGGCCGCCAAGTTCGTCGACGACAAGACCAGGGGGAAGTACCACGAGCAGATCGCCGGCGCGGTCCGCAAGGTCAACTCCGTGACCGGGCCGGACGGCCGGCCGGGGCCGGCGACCCGCTAGGTCACTCGGCGGTCAGCGCTTCGAGGACCCCCTCGCCGTACTTGGCGAGCTTGTTCTCGCCGACGCCGCTGACCGTGCCCAGCTCGGCCAGCGAAGCCGGCCGTTGCGTGGCGATCTGGCGCAGGGTCGCGTCGTGGAACACGACGTACGCGGGCACGCCCTGCTCCTTCGCGACGCCGGCCCGCCAGGCACGCAGCCGCTCGAACAGCGGGGCCGCCTCCGCCGGCAGGTCCGCGGCGGGGGCGGCCTTCCGGGTGCCGCGGACCTTCGCGGCCGCCGCGCGCTCGGGCTCGCGGCGCAGCATCACCTCGCGGTCACCGCCCAGCACTTCGGCGCTGGCTTCGGTGAGCACCAGCGAGCCGTAGTCGCCCTCGACCGCGAGCAGGCCCTGGGCCAGCAGTTGTCGCACGACCGCGCGCCACTCCGGCTCCCGCAGCTCGGTGCCGATGCCGAACGTCTTGAGCGTGTCGTGCTGGAACTGGGTGACCTTCGGCGTGGTCTTGCCGAGCAGGATGTCGATCACCTGACCGGCGCCGAACTTCTGGCGCCGCTCGTTGCGCAGCCGCACGATCGTCGACAGCAGCTTCTGCGCCGGGATCGTGCCGTCGAACTTCTCCGGCGGGCTCAGGCACGTGTCGCAGTTGCCGCAGGGCTCGCCCTGCTGCCCGAAGTAGTTGAGGATCTGCACGCGCCGGCATTCCACCGTCTCGCAGAGCGCGAGCATCGCGTTCAGGTGCGCGCCCAGCCGTCGCCGGTGCGCGTCGTCGCCCTCCGAAGTGTCGATCATCTTGCGCTGCTGCACGACGTCCTGCAGCCCGTACGCGAGCCACGCGGTGGACGGCAGGCCGTCCCGCCCCGCGCGGCCGGTCTCCTGGTAGTAGCCCTCGACGGACTTCGGCAGGTCGAGGTGCGCGACGAACCGGACGTCCGGTTTGTCGATGCCCATGCCGAACGCGATCGTCGCGACCACGATCAGGCCGTCCTCGCGCAGGAACCGCGACTGGTGCTTCGCGCGGGTGCGCGCGTCGAGGCCCGCGTGGTAGGGCACCGCGGGAATCCCGTTCTGCACCAGGAATTCCGCGGTCTTTTCGACGGAGTTCCGGGACAGGCAGTAGACGATTCCGGCGTCACCGCGGTGCTCGGTGCGCAGCAGCTCCAGCAGCTGCCGCTGCGGCGAGTTCTTGCCGACGATCCGGTACTGGATGTTCGGCCGGTCGAAGCTCGCGACGAAGTGCCGGGCCTCGTCGAGGTTCAGCCGGGTCGCGATCTCCTTGTGCGTGGCTTCGGTCGCGGTGGCGGTGAGCGCGATCCGCGGCACGTCCGGCCAGCGCTCGTGCAGCGCGGAGAGCTGGAGGTAGTCGGGCCGGAAGTCGTGGCCCCACTGGGCGACGCAGTGCGCCTCGTCGATCGCGAACAGCGAGATCTTGCCGCGGTCGAGCAGCCGCACGGTCGATTCGACCGAAAGCCGTTCGGGCGCCAGATAGAGCAGGTCGAGCTCGCCGGAGAGGAACGCCGACTCGACCTCCTGGCGGGCCGCGTAGTCCTGCGTCGAGTTGAGGAAGCCCGCGCGGACGCCGGCGTTGCGCAGCGCGTCGACCTGGTCCTGCATCAGCGCGATCAGGGGTGAGACCACCACGCCCACACCCGGCCGCACCAGCGCGGGGATCTGGTAGCACAACGACTTCCCGCCACCGGTGGGCATCAGCACGAGCGCGTCGCCACCGGCGATCACGTGCTCGACGATCGCCGCCTGGTCGCCGCGGAAGCTGTCGTAGCCGAACACGCGCTGGAGCGTCTCCAGCGCTTCGGACACCGTTGCCGTCTCGGGGGCTGCCACGCGGCCGAGTCTAGAGCCGGGGTCCGACAACTTCCGGCCGCCCTCTCCGGCGCGGCGGGATCAGAGCCGTTCGCCGAGCAGCTTCGCGAGGGTCACGTAGACGTCTTCGCGGATCCGGTGCACGTCCAGCACGCCGGCCCGGGTTTCGCCGTGGCTCGCCTTGGTCACGGCGATCCGCGTCTGCTGCTCGGGGATCCCGTCGACGTCCGCGTCCGGTCCCTGGCAGTAGAACGCGGCGTCGCCGGCGCCGGGGATGGGCACCGCGGCTTCCCCACACGACTTCGCGATCTCGGCGGACAGCGCTCGCAGCGACCGGCCGCCGGGCACCAGGATCCGCAGCTGGAACGCGGCGGCGTCGTGGAATTCGCTCTGGTAGGTGCACCGGAACGACCCCTTCTTCGCCGGTTGTTCGACCGCGGTGGCCGACCAGGCGCCACCGATCGCGCGGGTGATCTCGTCGACGGTGACGAACGGGCACGCCGCCGTGACCTTCGCGGGCGTGACGAACGCCGGAGCCGGCGGCGGGCCGGTGGTGGTGTGGGCCGGGGTCGGCCGGTGGCTCGTCGTGACCGGCGGGGGCGCGGCCGGAGCCGTCGGGCCGGCACAGGCGGTGACGCAGGCGAGCACGCACAAGGCGGCCGTCCCCCTCGGAAGTCGCATGATCCGAACCTAGCCCGTACCGGTCACGGCCGGATGACACACTGGATCCGATGGACGAGTACTTCCCGGTCCCCGACCTCGCCGCGCATTTCGCCGGCGAGTGGCGGCTCGACCGCGAAATCCGCACTGCGGAAGGGCATCCGGCGGGAGAGGTGACCGGCACCGCCACCTTCACCGAGGAGGGCGGCGTCCTCGTCTACCACGAAGCCGGCGAACTGCGGCTCGGCGCGTACACCGGCCCGGTGACGCGCACCCTGCACTATCGGCTCACCGCGCCCGGCCGCGCCGACGTGCACTTCGACCACGGCGGGTTCTTCCACGCGCTCGACCTGCGCGCCGGGCACTGGGAGACGGACCACCCGTGCCGCGACGACCGCTATCGGGGGAGCTACCGCGTGCTCGACGCGCGGCGGTGGCGGCAGGAGTGGGCGGTCCGCGGGCCGGCGAAGGACCACGTGATCGTCACCCGGTTCACCCGGCCGCCGGGGTGAGCAGGCCGGCCAGGTCGATCCGCCGCAGGAACTCCCGCCGGATCCGGTCGCCGGCCGCTCAGACGATTCCGCCGTTGGCGCGCAGCACCTGGCCGTTGACCCAGCGGGCCGGGCCGGCGAGGAACGCGACGACCTCGGCGATGTCCTCGGGCCGGCCGAGGCGCTCGAGCGGCGGCTGCTTGGCCATCCGGCCGATCGTCTCCTCGTCCTTGCCGTCGAGGAACAGCGCGGTCGCCGTGGGGCCGGGCGCCACGGTGTTGACGGTGACGTCGCGGCCGCGCAGCTCGCGCGCCAGGATCATGGTGATCGCCTCGACCGCGCCCTTGGTCGCGTTGTAGATGCCGTAGCCGGGCAGGTTCAGCCCGAGCACCGACGTCGAGGTGGTGATCACGGCGCCGCCGTCGCGGACCCGCCGCGCGGCCTGCTGGGCCACCGCGAACGTGCCGCGGATGTTGGTGCGGTGCACCCGGTCGAGGACCTCGAAGTCGGTGTCCGCGATCGGCGTCGGCGCGTTCATCACGCCGGCCAGGTGCGCGACGACGTCCACGCCGCCGAACGCGGTCTCCGCGGTGTCGAACAGCCCCGCGACCGCGGCCGGGTCGGCCACGTCGGCGCGGACGGCGATGGCCCGGCCGCCCCGCTCGGTGATGGCGTCGACGGCGGCCTGGGCCTCCTTTTCGTTGCCGGCGTAGTTGACGACGACCGCCATGCCGTCGGCGGCCAGGCGCTCGGCGACCTGGCGGCCGATGCCGCGGGAGCCGCCGGTGACGATCGCGACCCGGGACTCAGTGGGGGTGCTCATCGGTTCCTTCTTCCGGTCCGGGCGGTGGCTGTATCACCGCTTCCCTTGTTCTGTTATCGACGATAGCACCACGATGGTAACAACGCTAGTCCGTAACTGTTATCGTCGTTACACCACGGGTGTGGCCTCGGCATCCGGCCGTATCCGCGCCGCCGGTCGGCCGAATCGCGGGCTGACCCGGTTTTCGGGCCTGGGCGGGCGGGAACACCGGACGCATCGGGGGCGACATCCGTGAAGGAGTTTGCACAATGCCCACATGGCTGATCGTCGTGATCGTCATCGTGGCCATCGCGGTGCTCGGCGCCGTGATTTGGCTTGTGACGCAAGAGATGCAGCGAAAACGCCTGCAGCAGCGGTTCGGTCCGGAGTACGACCGAGCCGTCAAGGAGAGTGACAACCCGCGTGCGGCGCAACGGGAACTGGCCGAGCGGGAACGCCGGCACAAGGAGCTCGACATCCGCCCGCTGTCGGCGTCGGCGCGCGAGCGCTACACCCAGGAATGGGCGCAGGTGCAGGAAAAGTTCGTCGACCAGCCGGCCGCCGCGGTCTCCGACGCCGACCGGCTCCTCGTGGGGCTGATGGGCGAGCGGGGCTACCCGACCGAGGGGTACGAGCAGCAGGTGGCCGACCTTTCCGTGCGGCACGCCAAGACCCTGGAGCACTACCGCGCCGCGCACACCACGCAGCAGAAGCGCGACGGAGCGTCCACTGAGGACCTCCGCGACGCGATGGTGCGCTACCGCACGGTCTTCGAGGACCTGCTGACCGACGGCGCGGACGACGAGCGGCACGACCACCACGACCGTCGCAACGGGCACGACCGCACCGAGCACGACCGCGACCGTGCCGACGAGGCCCGCGACGACGACCGTCACGAGACCGGACAGCACGAGCGACAGGCGTCCGCGCAGCCGCGGACCGAGTGGAACGGAGGACGCTGACCATGACCGAGCACCTGACCCGGCACGGCACCGAACACGACGACGACCTCACCGGGCGTGAAGACGTCCGCGAGCCGGACGGCACCGACGTCCCCGGCCAGGACCGGGCCGACTTCCGCGAGCCGGGCACCGACGAGGGCTACGAGGGCGACCGCGAAGCCGATCGCGACGGTGAACAGAACCTGAGCACCGCCGACCTGGCTTCGGCTTCGGCCCAGCCGACCGCCGGCGACGCCCACGCGGACGCCACTCCCGCCCAGTCGGGTGGCGACGTGGAGACCCCGCCGCTGATCGACGAGGAGAAGATCACCGGCTTCCGGGACCGCTGGCAGAACGTGCAGACCGGCTTCGTCGACGACCCGAAGCAGGCCGTCCACGACGCCGACGAGCTGGTCGCGGCCGTGATCAGCGCCCTGGCGACCACGTTCGCCGAGCACAAGAGCGAGCTGGAAGGCCAGTGGCGGCAGGGCGAACCAGCCACCGAGGAACTGCGGATCGCACTGCGCCGCTACCGCTCGTTCTTCGACCAGCTGCTCCCGCGGTAGCCGGACCCGTTTGCCGGCGGGCATGATCGGGTAGCACGCCGGTGAACGGGTTCAGCCAATGGGAGGCAGCCGAATGAACGTGGCCGATCTGCTCGTCGACGGGTTCGGCCGGGTCCGCGAGCACGTGCACGCGGCGGTGGAAGGGCTCACCGCCGAGCAGCTCCGGACCCGGCTGGACGACGGGGCCAACTCGATCGCCTGGCTGGTGTGGCACCTGACCCGCGTCCAGGACGACCACGTCGCCGACGTGGCCGGGACCGAGCAGGTGTGGACAAGCCAGGACTGGCTTTCGCGGTTCGGGCTCCCGTTCCCGGCGGGCGACACCGGCTACGGCCACCGCCCGGCCGACGTCGAGGCGGTCCGGGTCGATGAGCCGGACCTGCTCGCCGGGTACTACGACGCCGTGCACGAGCAGACCGTGCGGTACCTCGAGAACCTCGACGACGAGGCGCTCGACCGGGTCGTCGACGAGGCGTGGGACCCCCCGGTGACGCTGGGCGTGCGGCTGGTCAGCGTCCTCGACGACGACATCCAGCACGCCGGGCAGGCGATGTTCGTCCGCGGCGTGCTGGAACGCCGTCAGTCCTCGTAGCCGCCGCCGCGGTGATCGGCCAGGCGCCGCGGGCCGGGCCCGTCGGTGCCGAGCCGGTCGCCCGGGTTGGCGAGCCGGCACTTGGCCAGGGACATGCAGCCGCAGCCGATGCAGTCGGTGAGCTGGTCGCGCAGCTGTTCCATCTGCCGGATCCGCGCGTTCAGGTCGTCCTGCCAGCACCGCGAGATCCGCGCCCAGTCCGCCCGGGTCGGCGTGCGGTCGTCGGGCAGGAGCGCGAGCACCTCCCGGATCGCCGACAGCGGCATGCCGACCCGCTGGGACATCCGGATGAAGGTCACCCGCCGCAGCGCGTCCCGGCCGTAGCGGCGCTGGTTGCCCGCGGTGCGGCGGCTGCGGATGAGGCCTTCGTCCTCGTAGAACCGCAAGGCCGATGCGGGGACCCCGCTGCGCCGGGAGAGCTCGCCGACGGTGAGGTCGGGCAGCGTGCGCGCTGTGGCGTTCACCATGCTCCCCAGCCAACCACAGCCGCACGCTTGACTTCAAGCTCGCTTGAAGTCTGATTCCGACCCCGGTCTTCGTGGCGGGTGACCGTCCACAGTAGACGAACGTCGCTCAGAACGCCTGGCACGTTTGGTACGGCAGCTGGACGTCCGTTCCGGAGAGGCTGATGGTGCCGTCGACCGAATACCGGGTCTGCGCCGCCAGTGCGGCGAACGCGGTGCAGGTCAGCTGGTTGATCCCGAGGCCGGAGATCGGCTTCAGCGCGAACGGGAACGTGATCGCCGCCGGCGGGCCCGGAGTCAGCGTGATGGGCCCGGACCGAGCCGGGAGCGCGGTCACGTAGCCGTCGGCCGCCTCCTCGGTGGTCGGTCCGGCCAGGAGGGTCGCCAGGGCTGCCTCGACCCCGACGGTGCTGCCGGACGACCGTGTCACCGGGGCCACCCGCCCGTCGATGACGAAGTACAGGATGAGGTCGGTGCCGCGCCCGGGGGCGCCCGGGTTCCGCAGCGTCGGCGCCGGGCCGGCCGGGACGGCGCCGGTCGGCTTGACGCCGCACGCGCTCACCAGCAGCAGCGCGACCAGGACGAAGAGCTTCTTCACGGTGCCTCCACGAACGGGGCCTCCTCGAACCGGGCTTCCCGGGGCAGGCGCAGCTCGAACCGCGCGCCGCCGCCGGTGTTGGCCGCGACGATGTCGCCGCCGTGCAGCCGCGCGTTCTCGCGCGCGATGGACAGCCCGAGCCCGCTGCCCTCGGACCGCGCCCGGGACGTGTCCGCCTTGGCGAAGCGGTCGAAGACCCGGGGCAGGACCTCTTCGGGGATGCCTGGCCCGTGGTCGGTGACGGTCAGCACGAGGTCGCCGGGCCCGGCCCGCAGCACCACCTCGACCGGGGGCGCACCGTGCCGCAGCGCGTTGCCGACGAGGTTCGCCACGACGATGTCCAGCCGCCGCCGGTCGAGCGCGGCCGTGATGCCGGGCGGCAGGTCGGCGACCACGGCGGAGCTTTCGGAGCCGGGCTCCCAGCCGCGCGCGGTGAGGCTGTCGGTGACCGCGGCGGCGACGTCCAGCTTCTCCCGGCGCAGCTCGGCCCGGCCGGCGTCGAACCGGGAGATCTCGATCAGGTCCTGGACCAGCCGCGTCAGCCGTTTGGTCTCCGCCGACACCAGCCGCGCGGCGACCGCGGTGTCCGCGGGCAGCTGGCCGGCGTCCTCGTCGAGGACGTCGGTGACGGCGTTCATCGCGGCCAGCGGGGTGCGCAGCTCGTGCGAGACGTCGGCGACGAACCGCCGCGCGTCGGCCTCCATCGCGCGCAGCGTCCCGACCGTGCGCTCCAGCTCCGCCGCGGTGTGGTTGAACGTCGTGACCAGCTGCGCGAGCTCGTCGGCGCCCTTGACGCGCAGGCGTACGTCGAGCCGCCCCCGGCCGAGCTGGTCCGCCGCGGTGTTCAGCGCGCGCACCGGCCGCAGCACCTGCCGGGCGGCCAGCAGGGCCACCGCCACCGCGAACGGCAGGGCGAGCGCGGAGACCAGCCAGGCCTGGCGGGCCAGGTCGGCGATCGCGGCCTGCTGCTGGCCCAGCGACGTCCCCGAGTAGACCTCGAGGCCGCTCGCGGTGCCCGACCCGGTCTGCACCGGGATCCCCACGTAGAACATCGGGTAGCCCTGGGCGTCGACCCGCTGGAACTGGATCCTCGTGCCGGTCGCGACGGCCTGGCGCAGCTCGGCGGGCACGTCGTCCACCGTCATGCCCGACGACGAGTGCAGGCCGTGGTAGACGACCAGCGCGCCGCCGGGCTTGAGCGCGGCCGCGAACGCGTCGAGCGTGGCCTGGGACGGCGGCAGCGACACGGTCGGCAGGTACGCGACGATCTGGTCGCGCAGCTTCAGCATCGTCTGGTCCTGGACGCCCTTGAGGATGGCGTTGCGCGCGGAGACGTAGCTCGCGCCCGCCGCCGCGGTGGCGCCGAAGATCATGATGACCGCGAAGGCGGCGACCAGCCGGGGCCTCAGCCCGGCGAGCCACGAGCGGACCGGCCGGATCACGACCGGCCGAACCGGTAGCCGAACCCCCGGACCGTCCGCACGTACTCCGGCTTCGCGGGCGTGTCTTCGATCTTCGCCCGCAGCCGTTGCACGCACGCGTCGACGAGCCGCGAGTCGCCGAGGTAGTCGTGGTCCCAGACGGCGGAGAGGATCTGCTGGCGGCTGAACACCTGCCCGGGCGTGCGCGAGAGCTCCAGCAGCAGCTTCAGCTCGGTCGGGGTCAGCGACACCGGGGCGCCGCGCTTGGTCACCTCGAGCGCCGCCCGGTCGATGACCAGGTCGCCGTGGCGTTCCTCGGGCTGCGGCGGCTCATCCGGCCGCTCGGTGACGGCCCGGCGCAGCACCGCGCGGATCCGCGCGTCCAGCACCCGCGGTTCGACCGGCTTCGCGACGTAGTCGTCCGCGCCCGCTTCGAGCCCGGCCACGATGTCGAAGTCGTCGCTGCGCGCGGTGAGCATGATGATCGGGATCGGCCCCGACGCGCGCATCCGCCGGCACGTCTCGAAGCCGTCCATGCCGGGCAGCATCAGGTCGAGCACGACGAGGTCGGGCCGGTGGTGCACGAGCACCTCGATGCCGCGCTCGCCCGACTCCGCGGTGTGCACCACGTGCCCCTGCCGCCGCAGGGCCAGCTGCAGTCCTTCCCGCACCGCCGCGTCGTCCTCTACCACCAGTACCTCGGCCACGGCGCCATTATTCGGAAAAGCGCACGTCGTGGCGACCCGGGCGGATCTTGTAGCAAAACCATGACATCGCGCTGACGGGATCTCGAAATGCCGGATCCAGACTCGGGGACATGGCAGTGATCAGCTCCGACGTACGCCCCGTCACCCCGCCGGCCGGGCGCCACGCGCTCGTGACCCGGGCCGTGTCCCGCACCGCCGTGCTCGCGGCGAGCGCGGCCGGGTTCGCCCTCGCCTTCGTCGCGGCCTACCTGCTCTTCGTCCGCACGGAGGCCGGCCGCGGCGTCGAGAACGGCGTCGTCCGCAGCGCCCAGACCGCGGGAGAATCAGTGGACTGGGCGGCCCCGCTGCGGGACGCCGACCTGGTCGTCGTGCTCGGCGCCGTCGCGGTCCTGCTGGTGGTGATCGCCCTGGCCCGGCGGCGGTTCGCGCTCGGCGTGACGGCCCTGCTCCTGCTCGCCGCCCCGCTGGTGGTGGCGCAGCTGCTCAAGCTGTACGTCCTGGACCGGCCGGCCACCGGCGACCGGCTCGGCGTCGCGAGCCACAACAGCTTCCCGAGCGGGCACGTCAGCGCGGCGATGGCCGTGCTGGTGGCGCTCGCGATCGTCCTGCCGCGCCGGTTCCGCCCGCAGGCCCTGGTGGCCGGCGGGGTCGGCGTCGCCTGGGTCTCGGCCGCGGCCGTGGCGCTGGGCTGGCACCGGTTGAGCGACACCGTCGGCGGCTGCCTCCTGGTCGCCGCGGTCACCTGCGCCGGGGCGGCGGTGGTTTCCGCCCGCCGCCCCGACGGTGACCGGGTGCCGCCGGCCCCGGTGCTCTGCGGCCTGTTCGCCCCGCTCGCGCTGGTGCTGGTGGGATACGCGGTGCTCGCGACGGCGACGTCCGGCGCCGCCCAGTTCGTCGCGGCGATGGTGCTGGCGGCACTCTCGGCGATGGCGGTGGTGCTGCTGCTCGTCGGGCCGTTGCGCCGGGTCGCGTTCGACCCGGCGGAGGCAAGGGTCCGGCGACTCCGGCGCCACTGACCCGAGCCCGGCTCGCGCGCCTGGGGGTCAGTCGGCGTAGCTCGGCTGGCCTGGGTGGCCGGTTCGCTTGGCGGGAACGGCATCTCGCGTGGTTGAGGGGGCATCACTCGTGACTGGGTGGGCATCTCGCGTGATGGGAGGGGCATCACTCGTGATTCGAGGGTCGACGCGGACTTTCGGGCGGGCCAGTTTCGGGGGATTGGACCGCGACACCGCGGGCGGCGGCGCCTAGCGTCGGGGTCGTGCATCCGAGGCTTGCCGAAGACCTGAAGTCCCTGCCCGATCTTCTCGACGCCGCGCGGAAACTCGCCGGCGAAGCGCTTGCCGGGCTGCCTGAGCGGCCCGCCGCCGTCCCGCCCGGCGAGGTGACTCGCGCGCCGCTGCCGCTCGAGGGCGCCGGGGCCCGGGGCGCGCTGGAGGAGTTCGCGCAGCGCTGGGAAGCCGGCTTCGCGGGCAGCGCCGGGCCCCGCTACCTCGGGTTCGTGACCGGCGGCGCGACTCCGGCGTCGCTCGCCGGGGACTGGCTCACCGCCGCCTACGACCAGAATCCCGCCAGCGGCATGGATTCCTCGGCGCAGGACCTGGAACGCGAGACCGTCGGCTGGCTGGCCGAGCTGTTCGGGCTCGACGCCGAATTCTCCGGCGCGTTCGTCACCGGCGCCACGATGTCCACGGTCACCGGCCTCGCCATCGCCCGCGAATGGCTCGGCGAGCGCGCCGGAGTGTCGGTGTCCGACGACGGCGCCGCCGCGCTCGGCCCGGTCACCGTGCTGTCCGGCTCGCCGCATTCGAGCATCCTGAAGGCGTTGTCGTTCCTCGGGATGGGCCGTTCGGCGCTGCGGAAGGTGCCGGTGCTGCCGGGCCGCGAAGCCGTCGACGTCGGCAAGCTGGCCGAGGCGCTCGAATCGCTCGACGGGCCGGCCGTCGTCGTCGCGAACGCGGGCACCGTGAACACCGTCGACTTCGACGACCTGCGCGCGATCGCCGCGCTCAAGCAGCGGTACGACTTCTGGCTGCACGTCGACGCCGCGTTCGGCGGGTTCGCCGCGCTCGCGCCGGAGCACGAGGCGCTGACCGCGGGCCTCGACCAGGCCGACTCCGTGGTGGTCGACCTGCACAAGTGGCTCAACGTGCCGTACGACTCCGCCGTCCAGTTCACCCGCCGCCGCGACCTGCAGCTGCGCGTGTTCGGCAACAACGCGGCCTACCTCGGCGAGATCGGCGAGACCCCGGACTTCCTGCACCTCACGCCCGAGAACTCCCGGCGGCTGCGCGCCCTCCCGGCGTGGTTCTCGCTCGTGGCGTACGGCCGGGACGGGCACCGCGAGATCGTCGAGCGCTGCGTGTCGCTCGCCCGGGACCTCGGCGCGCGCCTCGACGGCTCGCCTCGCTGGCGGCTGCTCGCGCCGGTGCGGCTCAACGTCGTGTGCTTCGCTCCGGCCGAAGACGTCACCCAGGACCGGATCGACGCCCTCGTCCGCGCCATCGCCGAAGACGGGACCACGTTCCTCACCCCGACCGTGCACGACGGCCGCCCCGCCCTGCGGGCGGCGTTCAGCAACTGGCGGACGACCACGGCCGACGTCGATCGCGTCTTCGCCGTGCTCGAGCGCGTGGCCGCCGGTTAGCTCCGGTCGGACTTCGGCATCAGGTACTTCCACGGCGAGGCGCCGACGCCCAGCTCGCACGGCACGTGGACCAGCGCCGGCCGGCCCGCGGCGAACGCCTTGTCCAGCGCGCCGCGCAGGTCGTCCGGGGTGCGCGCGGTCAGCCCGAGCGCGCCGAACGTCTCGGCGAGCCGGGCGAAGTCCGGGTTCCGCAGCCGCCCGCCCAGCGCGCGGCCCTCGAACAGCCGCTCCTGGTCGAGGTGGACGTTGCCGTAGTAGCCGTTGTCGAACACCACCGCCACGACGTTCAGTCCATATTGGACGGCCGTGGCCAGCTCCTGCGCCGCGAACATGAACCCGCCGTCCCCGGCCACCGAAACCACCGGGCGGCCGGGGAAGGCCGCCTGCACGCCGAGTGCCGTCGGGTAGCCGAAGCCGAGCGTGCCCTGGTGGCCGCACGTGACGAAGGTGCGCGGCGAGTAGACCTCGAACCCGAAGTAGGACGCGAAGCCGACCTGGCAGATCTCCTCGACGAAGAAGCCGTCGCGCGGCAGCACGTCCCGGATCGCCCGCAGGTACTCCAGTTCGGGGCCGACGTCGGTGCACCGCTCGGCCACGGTCGCCTTCAGCGCGGCGAACTCGGCGGTCCGGTCCGTCCTTTGTGGACCTGCCGCTTCGGTGAGTGCCGCTGTGGCGTCGGCGGCATCGGCGACGATCGCTACGTCCGGTTCCAGCCGCGTCGCCTGCCGCGGGTCGATGTCGAGCAGGATCGTCTCGAGGCCCGCGGGCTTCTCCGGCCAGCGGAACCAGGACAGCTCCATCCGCGACCCGATGCCGATCACCACGTCGGTCTCCGCCCACCGTTCGAAGCCGGAGACGCAGGTGAAGCCCAGCGGGTGGTCGTCGCCGACGATGCCGCGCCCGCCGCGGAACGGCACCACCGGCGCCTGCAGCCGCTCGGCCAGCGCCCGGACTTCGGCCGCCGCGTGCCGCGCGCCGCCGCCCACCATGATCATCGGGTTCTTGGCGCCGGCGAGGAGATCCGCGGCCTTCTCCACGGCGACCGGGTCGACGGCCGGGCGAGGCAGCGGCAGCGGACCGGCCGCCTCGGCGGGGGCACGCAGGCCCAGCACGTCCCAGGGCACGGCCAGGGAAACCGGCCTCGGCCGCCCGCCCGCGGCTTCGCGGAAGGCGGTCGCCAGCGCGTCCGGGACCGCCACCGGGTGCTCGACCAGCGCCGACCACTTGGTCATCGTCCGCAGGGTGGCCAGCTGGTCGGGCATCTCGTGCAGGTGCCCCAGCCCGCGGCCGAGGTACGCGCGGGGGATCTCGCTCGTCAGGCACAGCACCGGCGCGCTCGCCCCGTACGCCGAGAGCATCGCGGCCGAGGCGTTGAGGACGCCGGGACCGGGCACCACGGTGTAGACGCCGGTGCGGCCGGTCGCCTGGGCGTACCCGAACGCCATGTAGGCCACGGTCTGCTCGTGCCGGGCGCCGATCACCCGGATCCGGTCCCCGGCGCGGGCCAGGCTGTCGAACAGGTCGTAGGTCTGCACGCCGGGCAGCCCGAAGACGGTGTCGACGCCGTGGGCCCGCAGCCCGTCGACGATCAGGTCGGCCGCGGTCGGGGCAGGCGGGGGAATCGGCATCGGCGCGGCCTCCTGGGCGTCGTCCGTCGGCAGGACCATATATGGTTTCCTACATGATCAGCGCGTCCTCGGGAAGACCGGTCACGAAGTCCCAGCTGGCCTACGAGACGATCAAGGCCAGGATCCTCGACGGCCGCTACGGCCCCGGGTACCGGCTGGTGCTGGACCAGATCGGCCGCGAGCTGGACGTCAGCGCGGTGCCGGTCCGCGAAGCCCTGCGCCGGCTGGAGGCCGAGGAGCTGATCCAGTTCGAGCGGAACGTCGGAGCCAGGGTGGTGGCCATCGACCCCACCGAGTACCGGCACGCGATGCAGACGGTGGCGATCGTGGAGGGCGCGGCCACCGGGCTCGCCGCGCCGCTGCTCACGCCGGACGCCCTGGCACGCGCCCGTTCGCTGAACGAGCGGCTGCGGCGGAGCCTGGCCGAGTTCGACCCGCTGGCGTTCACGGCGCTGAACGCCGAGTTCCACGAGGTGCTGTTCGGCGCCTGCCCGAACCCGAACCTGGTCGACCTGGTGCGGCGCTGCTGGACCCGGCTGGCCGCGGTCCGCGACAGCACGTTCGCGTCCGTACCGGGGCGGGCTCGGGCGTCGGTCGAGGAGCATGAGCGGTTGCTCGCGCTGATCGAGGGTGGGGCTGATCCGGCGGAGGTCGAGCGGTTCGCGCGGGGACATCGGTTGGCGACGTTGGAGGCCTTTCTCGCGCGGGAGCGGTGACGGTTGCGGGATGGGCTGGTTCGGGGGTGGCCGACCGGGGGCATTGGTTGGCGCGGTTGGGCTTTTCTAGCGCTGGGGCGGTGACGGCTCCGGAGCACCAGTTGGGGCTGTCCCGGCGTTCCGCGGCGAGGGAAGTGCCGCACGCCGCATGAGCGGGGCAGCTCGGCGAGCCCCGGAGAGGGGAGCGCGGCACGTGGCAGGAGGGCTGCGCGAGTGAGGGTTGCCCGGGCCGGGCGCGGAGTGCCAGGGTCGGGGATGCCGATCTTCTCCGCGCCGGACGGGACCGCGCTCTCCGTGCACTTCTCCGGGGCCGGTGGGGCGCCTGTCGTCTGCCTGCCCGGTGGGCCCATGCGGGCCGGTGCCTACCTCGGGGATCTCGGTGGGCTGGGCGTCCGCTGCCGCCTTGCCGTGCTGGATCTGCGGGGGACCGGGGACTCCGAGGTGCCCGGTGACCCGGCGACCTACCGGTGCGATCGGCAGGTCGAGGACGTCGAAGCGCTGCGCAAGCACCTCGGCCTCGACCAGCTGGACCTGCTGGGGCACTCGGCCGGGGCGAGCCTGGCCGTGCTCTATGCCGCTCGGTGTCCCGGGCGGCTGCGGCGGCTCGTGCTCGTCGCGCCCAGTCCGCGGGCCGTCGGCTTGCAGCTGCCTGTCGCCGACCGGCGGCGGATCATGGCCCGGCGGGCCGGGGCGCCCTGGTTCGACGACGCCGCCGCGGCCTACGAAGCGATCGCCGCCAGGACCGCGACCAGCGCCGACTGGGCCGCCATGGCGCCGATGTACTACGGCCGCTGGGACGACGCCGCCCGGCGGCACCAGGCCGCCGAACCCGGTCAGCGCAACGGCGCCGCCGCGCGCGTCTACAACGCCGATGGCGCCTTCGATCCCGAGGTCACGCGGGCCGCGCTCGGTGCCGTCGACACTCCCGTTCTCGTGCTGGCCGGTGAGCTGGACTGGATCGCCAGCCCCGGTGTCGCGGAGGAGTTCGCCGCGCTGTTCCCGGACGGCCGGGTCGTCGTCATGCCCGGCGCCGCGCACTATCCCTGGCTGGACGACGCGCCCGCGTTCGCGTCAGCCGTGACGGGTTTCCTGGCCTGACGCCGGATTGCGCCTCGGCTTGATCCGGACCGCCGGCAGCTCCGGCGCCGGCAGCCGCCGCGGGGTGCCGGTGTAGCCGGTGACGCTGCCGAACTGGTCGGACTCCGCTTGCCAGGCTTCGCGGAAGGCCGCGATCTCCTCGTGGGTCCGGCCGACGAAGTTCCACCACATCAGGATCTCTTCGTCGAACGGTGTCCCGCCCAGCAGGAGAAACCGGGCCGGTGCCGTGCCCCGGTTGCTCAACGTCAGGGAGCGCACGCCGGTGCCGACATAACCCAGCTCCGCCGCGCGGACGCGGGTGCCCGCGACCTCCACGTCCCCGGTGTCGACCAGCACGCCGTGCTCGAAGCGAGGGTCGGTGCCGAGGGACATGTGCGCGTCCGGGCCCAGCACGATCTCGGCGCCCAGCAGCGGGGTGAACGTCGGGATCGGGGACGTGCGCCCGGCCAGCGACCCCAGGAACACCCGGATCTCGGCGCCCTCGATGCGGTTCACCGAAGGCACGTAGTGGTCGAAGGCGCGGGCGGTGTGCCGGTGCCGTTCGGGCAGCGCCACCCAGAGCTGGACGCCGTGGAGGGTCTTCGTGGCTTCGGTCGAGACCTCCGAGTGGCAGATGCCGTGGCCGCCGGTCATCAGGTTCAGCTCGCCGGGACGGACCATCGCGTGCGTGCCCAGGCTGTCGCGGTGCTCGATTTCGCCGGCGAACAACCAGCTCACCGTCTGCAGGCCGGTGTGCGGGTGCGGGGCGACGTCCATCGCGCCGGTCACCTCGGTCGGGCCGTAGTGGTCGGCGAAGCACCAGGCGCCGATCAGCGACCGCGACCGCTGGGGGAGCGTCCGCCGGACCCGCATCGCCCGTGGTCCGCCCAGGGGGACCTCACGCGGGGTGAGGATCTCGACGGCCGGACGGTCGGGATCGGCGGCCGTGGGCCGGTCGCCACAGGCGAGTTCGGCGGGGGCGGCCTCGGTGTTGCTCATGTCCGCCACGGTAGTCGCGTCGCGGGCCGGGTTCGGGTGCCTGGTGGCGTCGCGTCGGACGGGCGGACCGACGGCGCTGTGGGGGTGGAGTAGCTCTTGGAGGTGGACGCGCCGGAGGGCTGGGTGGCGCGCCCTTCGGCTGCGGTGGCACCTGCGGGCCATGTGGGCTGGTGGCGGTCAGGGCCGCTGAGGGTCGGTCCGCGGGTGCGCTCGGCTTGCGTGGCGGCGTGTGGCCTGCAGCCGAGGTGGTGGTCAGGACCGTCGAGATCCCTTCGCGGACACGCCGAGGGCGCATGGCGCGGCGGCCGCCGGTTTCGCTTTCTGGAGTTGTCAAACGTCGCACCGCCGGGTCAGGCGGCGTGGTGCTGGTGCTGTGCCGTGACGATCGCCTGGCCGTCGGCCGTCAGGATCGCCGGGACCAGCTCGCCCGGCTGTCCCGGGCGGGCCGGGCGGACCAGGCCCTGGTGGGCCAGCGCGTGGGCCGCGAACTGGTCGCCGCACGAGATGCCGTCGATGAACAGGTCGGGCTCGCTGCTGCAGGACACCCGGCCGCGGCCCGCGCCGACTGCTCGCAGCATCGCCAGCATCCGGTGGTTCACCAGGGGGCGCGCGGCCGGTGTCCCGGTCTGTTCGTTCCCGTCCATCTCGGTCCCTCCCGCTCGTGGTTCGACCTCGTCCTACCCATGCGTCGAACCCGCCGACGGGTTTTCGACAGCACATCCGGAACCGGCCCGGCCAGAAGCGTCCGTCCATCGTCACCGCCGCCGGTCGAGCCGGGATCGACTCAGAACGGAGGCTCCGCCCCGGAGCCCACCGGTACCGGCTCCGGCGTCCACGAGCTGTTCGCCTCCCCGGTCGTGGCCCGGCTGAGCCTGGTCACCTTGGCCGTGGCGTACCGCAGGGCCGGGCCGATCTCGTCGACGTCCAGCTCCGTCACGGTGCGCTTCTCGCCCTCCTTCGTGTCGAACGACCGCTGTCTCAGCCGGCCCTGGACGATCACGCGGGCACCGCGCCCGAGCGACTCCGCGACGTTCTCCGCGTACTGCCGCCACACGCTGCAGCGCAGGAACATCGCGTCGCCGTCGCGCCAGGCGCCGGACTCGCGGTCGAACGTGCGGGGCGTGGACGCGACCGTGAAGTTCGCGACCGCGGCGCCGGACGGGGTGAAGCGCAGCTCGGGGTCGGTCGTCAGGTTGCCGATCACGGTGACCAGCGTTTCGCCTGCCATCGGTCTCCTCCTTCTCCTCCGGGTGCGGGGTGCACCGCTCTTGCCGACGAGGAGAGCACGGGGGTCCGACAGTTCCGGGCCGGGCGACGAGATGCCGGCACCCGGCCGGGCTGGTTTCCGGCCGCCATGCCGACGGCGTTTCAGAAGGAGCTGGGCACGCTCGCCGACCGGCTGGCGGACCTGTGCGCCCTGGTCGCGATCGCGCTCGAAGACGCCACGCGTGCCGTGCTCGAAAGTGACCACACGCTGGGCGGACGGGGGCGAGATGACGCCGCCGCGCTCGCGGTCGCCTGCGAGGACCAGGCGGGTGCGCTGTCGGCTCTGCACACGCCGCGGGAGGAGGACGTGAAGGCGGTCGCCGGCGCCGTCCACACCGCCGCGGATCTCACTCGGATGGGTGGTCTTGCGCAGGAGGTCGCGCAGCCGCAGCGAAGGGTGCCGCCGGCCGCCCTCGGCCGGCTGGGCGGGCACGCGGTCGCCTCGGCCCGTGCCCTTCGGGAGTTGCTCGCCGGCGAGAGCGGCGCCAGGCTGGCCGACGCGGTCGCGCTCGCCGCGGTGGCCGAGCGGGAGCTGCGCGACGAAGCGAGCGGGAGCGATTGGCCGCTCGGGGCCCAGGCCACGGTCGAGGTCACGCTGCTCGCCGCGGCGTGTGGGGCGGTTCGCCGGGACTTCGGCCCTGATCGCGCGCCGGGTCGCGAAGTCTGCCCACGTCGGGGCCGGACCGGGAGAGCGCTCGAGGCCGGTCGGCAAGGGGACCGGCGCTCGAGTGCGGAATGGCTCAGCTGCCCTGCTGGGGGAACTGGGGCGGGTACTGCTGCTGCGGAAGCCCCTGCGAAGGGTGCTGCGGCTGCGGGAAGCCCTGCGGCTGCGAGGGGTGCGGCGACGGGAACCCCTGCTGCGGGTACCCGCCGGACGGCGGCTGCCGGCCCTGCTCCTCCTGGGCCTGCAGGCGCAGCGCGTCCTCCTTCGAGATCCGGTTCTCGATCCCGCAGAAGGTGCACTGCGCCGAGTACTTGACGCCGATCGGGAAGAGCGGGATGAAGAAGAGGGTGAACTTCGTGACCGCCTTCCGCACCGCGTGCGAAGCGGGGTTGCCGCACCGGCCGCACAGGAAGGTCGTCATCGCCAGCACGTAGATCCGTGTCCGCCAGCCCCAGATCAGCATCGGTACTTCTTTCTCCCAGGTCCTCGTTCGCCGCGCAGCCTCGCACACCGCTGCGCCGCCGCGTGGCGGTTTCGCCGAACTCGGGGACTAGATTGTGATCATGCCGAGCGACTTCGCCCTCAAGACCATGAACGCCGTGCACCGCGGCCTGATCAAGCTCACCGGCGGGAAGGTGGGCTGGCACGCCGCCATGCCGGTCCTCGAACTCACCACGATCGGCCGCAAGAGCGGGCAGCCGCGGTCGGTGCTGCTGACCTCGCCGCACCAGGACGGCGACACGCTGGTCGTCGTGGCTTCGCGCGGCGGGGACGACACGCACCCCGCGTGGTTCCTCAACCTGCGTGACAACCCGGAGGTCGAGGTGTCGCTGAAGGGCGCGCCGAAGCGGCCGATGCGCGCCCGGGTCGCCGACGCCGACGAGCGCGCGAAGCTGTGGCCGAAGATCGCCGGCCAGTTCAAGAACTACGCGCAGTACCAGACCAAGACCGAGCGCGAGATCCCGCTCGTCTTCCTCGAACCGCGCTAGTTCCGCGCGGTCAGGTACGCCGGGTCCGGCCCGGGGATCGGCTGGTCCGGCACGCCCGCGAGCAGCTGGCTCATCGCGTGGAAATACGGCGGCGCGGCGACCGTGCCGCCGAACGCGCCGTGGCCGCAGTTGCCCAGGTGCACCGGCGTGCCCGGGCAGATTTCGCGCGGGCGCGGGCCGTCGGCGAAGACCATGGACGACACCGCGTAGCCGTCGACACCGCCGACGAACGCGACGGACTCGCTCTGCTGCGTCGTGCCGGTCTTGCCGATGTCGGGCCGGGTCCAGCCGGCCGCGCGCGCCGCCTGGGCCGACGTGCCGCTGGTGGTGTCCTTGCTCAGCCCCGCTTCCAGGGTGTTCGCGACGCCGGTCGGGATGACCTGCTCGCACCCCTGCTGCTGCACCGGGACGGCGTTCCCGTTCCGGTCGGTCACCGAGAGGATCGGGGTGGGCGGGCACCAGACGCCCCCGCTCATCAGCGTCGCCGAGACGTTCGCCATCTCCAGCGGGCTCACCGGGCTGTTGCCCAAGGTGAACGACAGCAGGTTCCGGAAGTACTGCGACTGCGGCTCGTCGTACTGCGGGTTCGACGACTTCGGGTCCGGCGTCGCGCCCGCGTCGTTCGTGGCCAGGGTGTTCCGCAGGCCCAGCTTGTAGGCCATGTCGAGCACGGCGGGCATCCCGACCTGGCTCTCGAGCCCGACGAAGGCGACGTTCGGTGACGTCGCGAGCCCGTCGGCGAGGGTGATCGGATCGGCGTAGTGGCCGTCGTTGTGGACGGTGTAGCACGCGGTGTGCGCGTTGGCGTTCGGCGGCGCGAAGCACTGGCTGTCCGGGTTGGGCAACGGCGTCTCGAGGCCCGCCTTGCCGGTGACGAGCGCCGCGGCGGAGGTGAAGATCTTGAACGACGAGCCCGCGCCGAACTCGTTGCTCGCGTCCGCGACGATGTCCGTGGACGTCTGGCCCTGCGCGGGATCGGTGCCGTAGTTCCGGTTGGCGACCATGGCGAGCACCTGGTGCCCGGTCGAGCCCGGCTGCACGACGGCGAAGGTGTTGGCCACGCCGTCCTGCGTGGTCGGGACGTTCGCGTCGACGGCGTCCTTCGTCACCTGCGAGACACGCGGGTCGAGGGTCGTCTTGATCGTGTAGCCACCGGTGGCGAGCTGGTCCGCGGTGAACCCGGCGTGCACCAGGTAGTTTTCCGCGTAGGCGCAGAAGAACCCGGCGTCCGGCGCCGCGCCCATGCACGTCCCGGACGGCGTCACCGGCCCGTTCGGCAGCAGCCCGAGCGGGGCCGCCTTCGCCGTCGCCGCGTAGGACGCGGGGAGGGAGCCGTTGGTGACCATGTCGTCGATGACGAGGTTGCGCCGCTGCAGCGCCTTGGCCGGGTGCGTGTACGGGTTGTAGACGCTCGGGTTGTTCACCATTCCGGCGAGCAACGCGGCCTGCGGAACGGTCAGTTTGTCCGCTGTGGTCCCGAAGTAGGCTTTCGCCGCCGAACCGACGCCGTACACCGTTCCGCTGAATTCCACGACGTTCAGGTACGCGGCGAGAATGTCGTCCTTGCTCATCGTGTCGTTGAGCTGGACGGCCATTTTCGCTTCCCGCAGCTTGCGCGCGACGGAGTCCTCGCGGTCGGCCGCCTGGGCCACCGGGTCGGTCCGGTCGACGACGTTCACGAGGTAGTTCTTGACGTACTGCTGCGAGATCGTCGACGCGCCCTGCAGCGAGCCGCCGGTGCTGTCGTTGACCGCCGCGCGGAGCATGCCCTGCACGTCGACGCCGCCTTCGGTGTAGAACCGGCGGTCCTCGACCGCGATGATCGCGGCCTTCATGGTGGTCGCGATCCCGGCCGCGGTGACCGGGAGCCGGTACTGCGCGTAGAGCGTCGCGATCGGCGTGCCGTCGCGGTCGGTCACCGTCGTGGTCAGCGGCGGGTCGGCCGCGGCGAGCTGCGCGGAAATGGTGTCCACCGAATCACTGACCTGATTCGACAGCACGCCGGCGCCGATGGCCGCGGGTGCCATCGTGCCCGCCACGAGAATTCCGGCGAGAACGCACAATCCGACCAAAGAGAACACGCCAGGACGACCATTCACGGAACCGAGATTAGCCATCCGGGAATGAAGCTTCTGTTCGGTGAGACATGTGCCTCACCGGGCCAACCTGCCGAGCAGCGCGGAAGCGACCGCGACTCCGGCGGCCGTCGCCGCGGCCAGCACGCCGAAGTCGAGGCCCAGGTGCGCGGGCGTCCCGATCAGCAGGCCGCGCAGCGCGTCGACCTGGTAGCTCAGCGGGTTGACGTGGCTGAGCACCTTCAGCCACGACGGCATCAGGTCCACCGGGTAGAGCGCGTTCGAGCCGAAGAACAGCGGCATCGTGATCGCCTGGCCGATGCCCATCAGCCGTTCCCGCGACAGCACGATCCCGGCGATCACGATGGACAGGCAGCAGAAGAACGCCGACCCGAGCACGAGCACGACGGCCATCGCCAGCAGCTTCAGCGGGTTCACGGTCAGCCCGACGCCGAGGATCGCGGCCAGGATCAGCACCATCAGGGCCTGCACGAGCGCGCGGACGCCGGCGGCGAACGCCTTGCCCGCGACGAGCGCGGCCCGCGGGGTCGGCGTCACCAGGAGCTTGGCGAGCACGCCTGCGTCGCGTTCCCAGATGATCTGGATGCCGTAGAAGATCGAGATGAACAACGCCGACTGCGCGAGGATGCCGGGGGCCAGGTAGTCGAGGTACGGCGTCGAGCCGGTCGGGATCGCCCGCAGCCGGGTGAACGTCTCCCCGAAGATCAGCAGCCACAGCGCGGGCTGGATCGCCCGGGTGAGCAGCTCGGTCTGGTCGCGCCGCAGCTTTTGCAGCTCCACCAGGCACATCGCGCCGACGCGGGCGGCGAGGATGCGCGCCTGGCGCAGCGGACCGGGGTCAGCCGAGACGGCGGGCGGTGCGGCGAGTGGCACGGACACTGCGGATCCCTCCTTCGTCGGTTTCGAGGCGGTCGCCGGTGACCGCGCGGAAGACGTCGTCCAATGTGGACCCCGGGCCGAGGTCGGTCTCGAGCTCGGCGGGCGTGCCCAGTGCCCGGATCCGGCCGGTGTGCATGAGCGCGACGCGGTCGCAGTACTGCTCGGCCTCGTCCATGTAGTGGGTGGTGACGAGCACGGTCATGCCGGTGTCGGCGCGGATCTGCGTGATCCGCTCCCACACGGCCGAGCGGGCGACCGGGTCGAGCCCGATCGTCGGCTCGTCGAGGATCAGCAGCCGTGGCGAGCTGACCAGCGCCTGGGCGAGCTCCAGCCGGCGGATCATGCCGCCGGAATAGCCCTTCGCGACGCGATCGGCGTCGTCGGTCAGCCCGACGAGGTCCAGGGCCCGCCGCACTTCGCCGTCGCGCCGCGCGCGGGGCACGTCGAAGAGGCGAGCGAACAACGCGACGTTCTCGCGGCCGGTCAGGGCGCCGTCGGCCGACAGCTGCTGCGGGACGTAACCGATGAGCCGGCGTACGGCCATCCGGCGGCGCGCGACGTCGACGCCGAAGACGGTGATGTGGTCCGGTGCCGTGGGCAGCAGCGTGGTGATCATCCGGAGCGTCGTCGTCTTGCCGGCACCGTTCGGGCCGAGCAGGCCGAACACCTCGCCGGGCGAGATCTCGAGGTCGACGCCGTCCACCGCCCGGGTCGTCCCGAACGAGTGACTCACGCCGGTGCACCGCACCGCGGGTTCGGTCATGGCTGCTCCTTCAGGATGCCCATGAGCTTTTCGAGTGCCGGCAACGCCTGTTCGATCGCCGCGGTGTCCTCTTCGGACAGTCCGGTGAGGGCGTCGGCGACGAGCCCGGTGCGGGCCCGGCGCAGGGCCGCCATCCGGTCGCGCGCGGCGGCGGTGATCTCCAGCCGGGCCGCGCGCCGGTCGGCGGGGTCGGCTTCGCGGCGCAGCAGGCCGGCGTCGACGAGCTGGTTCACCAGCGTGCTGACGGAGTTGGCGGCCAGGTGCAGTTCGCGCGCGGCCGCGGCGACGCCGATGCCCGGCTGGTCGGCGACCACGCGCAGGACCTCGACCTGCGCGCCGGGCAGCGGGAAGCCCGGCACGTCGGGCCCGTCGGCGCGCACGCGGCGGCGCACCACCCGGCGGATCCCCTGGACGGTGCCGAGCAGTCGTTCGGCGAGTTCGGTCATGCTTCCAAGGTAGCTCTGATTCAGACCTATTAGCAACGCTAAATGTCTGGTTGGCCGGGAAGATCCCGATCAGGGCAGTCGCGCGGCTTCGGCGAGTGCCAGGTCGAGCAGGCCGGGGAAGCGCGCGTCGAACTCCTCGCGGCGCAACGCGTTCAGCCGTTGCGTGCCGCTGTCCCACTGCTTCAGCAGGCCCGCCGCGCGGAGGATCTTGAAGTGCCGGGACGCCGCGGGCTTGCTGACCGGCGGCATGATCGCGCCGCACGACTGGCCGGGTGCGCGGGCGAGGGCGGCGACCATGGCCAGGCGGTGCGGGTCGCGCAGGGCTGCCAGCGCCTCGGGGAACGAGACGTCCTCGAGGGCCGGGTGCTCCAGGGGCGTCGCGGTGCGGCTGGCCATGGTCCGAGTATCCCTGGTTGCCGTGGCGCGGGCCGCTGTGCCAGGCTCGATGTTAGCCATTCGATTAACATGAGGAGGTCCGGTGCGCGTCTACCGTCCCGAGTCCGGCCGTCTGGTCCAGCGGGAAGAGCCGGTGCCCGAGCCACGGCGCGGCGAGGTGCTCGTCCGGGTGCGGGCGACGTCGCTGAACTACCGGGACCTGCTCATCCTCGACGGCGACCACTTCACGAACGGGCCCGGCAGCCTGATCCCGGTGTCCGACGCCGCGGGCGAGGTCGCCGCGGTGGGCGAGGGCGTCACGCGCTTCGCGGTCGGCGACCGGGTGATCAACGCCTTCCACGCGAACTGGATCGGCGGCCGGCTGCCCGCCGCGGAAACCCTGCGCGGCTACGGCAACGGCCAGGACGGCTGGCTCGCCGGCTACCGCGCCGTCTCGGAGAACGCGCTCGTCGCGCTCCCGGATCGGCTGACCTTCGAGCAGGGCGCGACGCTGCCGTGCGCCGCGGTGACGGCGTGGACCTCGCTCAACGGCGGCACGCCGCTGGGGCCGGCCGACGTCGTGCTCACCCTCGGCACCGGCGGGGTCTCGCTGTTCGCCCTGCAGCTGGCCAAGGCACACGGCGCGCGCGTGATCGCGACGACGTCGAGCCCGGAGAAGGCGGCGAAGCTGACCGCGCTCGGCGCGGACACCGTGATCGACTACCGGGCGACCCCCGAGTGGGGCAAGGCCGTGCTCGACGCCACCGGTGGCCACGGGGCCGACCGGATCGTCGAAGTCGGCGGGCCGGGCACGTTCGCGCAGTCGATCGTCGCGGCCGGGACGCACCACGCCGACATCGCGCTCGTCGGGTTCGTCGGCACCGGGGGAGCGCCGGTGGACTTCATGGACCTGTTCCGCAGCGGCGCGACCGTGCGGAAGATCTGGGTCGGCAGCCGCGACGACACCGAGGACCTCGTCCGGCGCCTGGCCGTGCGCCCGATCGAACCGGTCGTCGACAGCGTTCACCCGTTCGACGACGCCGGGGTGGCGTTCGAGCGGTTCCGGAGCCGGCAGAACCTGGGGAAGGTCGTGATTTCGGGGGCGTGAGGCGAGAGGGATACCGCTGATCGGCTGAACCTGACTCCGAGTGACCGTTCGGCGGCGAAGTGCCGCCGTTCGCCGCGTGACCGCGTGGTTCCGGTCCGGAACCGGCGGCCGCGGGCGCATGCTGTCCTCTCCGACCCCCGCGTCCCCGCGCCTGACGTCCATTGTGGACATTGCCAGTGCGCCCGGCCCGGCGGTCTTTCGCTACCGGAGACAGGACACATGACTCTGCTGGACAGCAAGCTCGTCCGGTGCTGGACGTCCCGCCCGCACCTGCAGTCCCTCTACACCCTCGCCGCGGCCGCCCCGCGGATGCGCGCCGCGCTCGGCCTCACCCCCACCGGTGGCGGCACGGTCGGCTTCCGGGTGGACGGAGACGCACTGGCCCGCACCGAGGCGGAGCTGATCGCCGCGACGTCGGCCCGGCTGCCGGTGCACCCGCTGGTCACGCAGGATCTCCACGGCCGCTCGACGGTCCGGTGCTGGCGCCGCAACCGCGACCTGCGCGTGCTGACCGCCGACCTGGTGGACGTCGCCGACCGGCTGGCCAGGGCGGGCTACGGCGGCTGCCTGCGGTCCGCGAGCGTCGAGTTCGCCGAGCTCGCCGGACGCCGCGACCGCAAGCTCGCGCTGGTGTACCTGTTCGACCGCGGCACGTTCCACACCGCGCCCGCCGCCGGGACCGCGCCGCTGGACCGCGCGCTGGAGCTGCGCGCCCGCGCCGCGCTGAACGGCGCGCTGCCGCTGGAACCGCACGCGCACCGCCGGTTCGTCGTCTGAGACTTCCGCGCCCACCGCTGGAGCCGGACGACGGCTCCCGGTGCCGGCATCGCCCATCAGGCGTACCGGGGCGTTGCAGCCCGCGCCCGCGTCGGTGACGATGAGAGACCGGCGTGCTTCCGCGCCGGGGAGGCCGGGGGAGAAGGAGGCCCGATGGCGGGTGTCCCCTGGACGTGCGCGCAGTGCGGTGCGGTCAACGACCCCGCGGCCGGGCGGTGCGGCACCTGCTCGAGCCTCGCGCCCGGCCGGGCCCGCGCGCGGGCGCTGTGGGTGCTGCTCACCCTGATGCTGGTCGCCGGCGTCGCCGTGGGCGGGGTCCTGCTGTTCAGCGCCCGCTCGAAGCCCTCGCCCGACGCGTCCGGGCCGTTCCCGTCGTACACGACGCCCGCCCTGCCGACGACCAAGACCGTGGTCACGACGGCCAACGCCCTCACGCCGCCGGTCACGCCGACGACGTCGGCCACGTCGACGTCGGCCACGCCGGCGGGGAAGCCGTGTCCGGGGGACGCGGCCCGGTACCTGCCGGGCGGCCAAGGGACGGCGCTGCTGGTCGCGCAGACGGCGAAGTCCCTGATCACCATCTGCCAGGTGCCCGACGGCCGGATCTTCTACGACGGCCAGGCCCGGGGGCAGGCGGCTTCGGACGAGACCCACATCGTGCTGCCCGCGCAGGCCGCGGGCGACGGTTTCGTCGCGAAGAACGGCGACTACACCTATCAGGTCAGTGCCGGCAGGCTGATCGTGTCGGCCGGGTCCGGCGTGCTCTCGGACGACGAGCTGACGACCGTCGGCTGAGCGCTTGCTCAGGATGTGGGAGCACCGCCGCCGGACCGGCGAGATCGAGCAGTCTGGAGGTATGGCTTCTCCGCTCGACAACCCGGCTTGGGCGTCGCTGACCGGCCCGCACGCGCGCTTCGCGGAACGACGTGGGCGCGTGCTGCGCTACCCCGAAGACGTCGCGCCGTTCCTGGCCCTGCCGGACGACCCCGGCGAGCAGGACTGGCGGGACGTCGCCGAGCTGGGCGGGCCGGGCGCGGTCGTCGTGCTCGCCGCCACCGCCGCGCGGCCGCCGTCCGGCTGGGAGATCCTCGACGCGCTGCCCGGCGTCCAGCTCGTCGACGAGGGCGTCGCGGCCGCGCCGGACCCGGAAGCCGTGCGGCTGGGGCTCGCGGACGTGCCGGAGATGCTCGACCTCGTCGAGCGGACGAAGCCCGGGCCGTTCCGGAAGCGGACCGTCGAGCTCGGCACGTACCTCGGGATCCGGCGGGGCGGCGCGCTGGTCGCGATGGCCGGGGAGCGGCTGCACCCGCCCGGCTACACCGAGATCAGCGCGGTGTGCACGGACCCGGCGTACCGCGGGCACGGTCTCGCGACGCGGCTCGTGCTCGCCGTGGCGGCGGGCATCCGCGAGCGCGGCGAGACGCCGATGATGCACGCGGCCGCGAGCAACACCTCCGCGATCCGCCTCTACCTTTCGCTCGGGTTCGTCCTGCGGCGGCGGCCGGACTTCGTCGCCGTCCGCGTGCCCGGCTAAGCGCCGGTCGAGGAACCCGGCCGCACGATCATCAGCACCGTGACCGCGGCCCACAGCAGGTTGAACACGCCCGTGACCATCGCGAGCCGGGCCAGTCTGTCCGAAGTGGACTCCTCGGCCAGCAGCCGCTGCTGCCGCGGCAGCACCAGAAGCGCGAGGACCGCGGCCGCGACGGCGGTCAGCCCGATCGACGTGAGCAGCCACGGGTCGCCCATGACGTGCATCGTGCCCGCGACGCCGAAGCCGAACACCGGCACGGCGATGGCGGCGTAGGCGTACACGCGGCAGATCCGGTGCAGCATCTTCGCGATCTTGAGATCGCCCTTCCGGACGGCCGCGGGGAACATGCTGGCCGCGACGGCGACCGGGCCGACGGCGAGCACCGCCGCCAGGACGTGGACCGAGAGCAGGAATTTCGACACGCCGCGAAGTTACCGATCTTCGCGCCCGGCCGGCAGTGGCTGGAATGCCAGGAACCGCCGACATCCGGCCAACCTCGGCCGGATGTCGAATCCGGCGGCCGCCCTTCGACGAACCAGTAGCGGAAGGGGATCGCGATGACCACCACGACGTGCACCACCACCCGGGTTCGCAGCCTGCCGGTCCTGCTCGCCACCGAAGACGACGCCGAGGACACCGGCCTGCTGGCGCCGGACGACCGCCTGACCTGCCACGTGCACGGCCGGTGGATCCACCAGTGCGTCGCCTCGCCGGCGCACGTCAGCCCGGTCACCCGGCACCGCTGGTGCCGCGGCTGCCGGACCGAGCTGCGCGTCGCCGTCGACGAGCTGTCCCTGGCCGTCTCGATGACCTGCCCGCGCTGCGGCCGCGGCGGCAGCGCCGCCACCACCCGGCTGACCGCGGCCTGCCGCGCGAGCCTGGCCGCCGAACGCCACGCCCGGCGCGCGGCCTAGCGCCCAGGCCCGCGTAGACATCCGGCCGGCGCCGCCGCAGCCACCCGGCGAGCCCGAGCCCGCCGGCCACCGCGACGGCCGGCAGCGATGGCAGCAGCGCGATCGCGGGGCGCGTCGGAGCCCGGCCTTGTGCCGCAGCGCAGAGCCGTTGACGCCGCGCGCGAACTCGTCGCGCGGGCCGGCCCGGATCATCGCCGCCTAGAGCCTGTTTCAATGTCGTAGCCACTCGTTGATCGCCGCGATGTGCACGGTCGCCTCGTAGCGAACCGCGAGTTTGTCGAACCGTGTGGCGACGCCTCGGTTGCGTTTGAGCCGGTTGATGCCGCACTCGACCGCGTGCCGTTGCTTGTAGATCTCTGGGTCGAATGCTGGTGGCCGCCCACCGGCCCGGCCGCGGTTGCGGCGATGCCGGACTTGATCAGAGGGCTGGGGAATCGTGCACGCGATCCCGCGCCGCCGCAGATAGGCCCGGTTGGCGCGGGAACTGTAGGCCTTGTCCGCCAGGACACGATCCGGCCGGGTCCGGGCTCGCCCACCACCAACCCGGGCGACCCGGACCCTGGCCAGCACCGCCTCGAACTGCGGTGAATCACCACGTTGACCGGCGGTCACCAGCAACGACAGTGGTTTCTGGCCTTGCTCGGTGGCCAGATGCAGCTTGGTCGTCCAGCCTCCCCGCGACCGGCCCAGCGCGTGGTCGGCCGGTTCGGGCTCGCCGATACCGCCTGGCGGTTCTTTCTGCAGGTCGCCCTCGATGCGGGCGCCTGCGGCATGCTGGTGCGCCCGGTTGATCGTGGAATCCACGCTCACCTCCCAGGTGATCAACCCGGCGGCGTCGGCCCGAGTCTGCAACGCCGCCAAGATCAACGCCCACACACCAGCGCGCTGCCAGCGCCGGAACAAGCCATAGACGGTTTGCCAGCAGCCATACACAGGTGGGACGTCACGCCACGGCGAACCGACACGAACCCGCCAGCGGATACCGTCCAAAAGCTGGCGTTTACTCCACAGTGGCGGGCGGCCGGGCTTCTTGCCGACAGGCAGCAGCGGTTCCAGAATCGCCCACTGCGCGTCGGTCAGATCGGCTCGCCCCGTCGCCGCTAGGCTGGGCACGAGGTCTCCGGTGTACTTGATCAGCTTGGTCGTTGATCGGTCTACCGGAGACCTCGTCTATCTCACCCAAGACACGCCACACCCCACAACGCCGACCACAAGCTCCGCTGGTCAGCACATCAAAACAGGCTCTAGCTCGGTACCCACATCGTCACGCGGGTGCCGCGGCCCGGCTGCGAGTCCACCGTGCCGTGGCCGCCCACCTCGGCCAGGCGGGCGACGATCGACTGGGTGATGCCGAAGCCCGGGGGCCGCTCGCGGACGTCGAAGCCCTGGCCCTGGTCGCGGGCCACCACCGCGATCCCGCCGTCGCGCTCCTCCACGCGCAGCACGACCTGCTTCGTCCCGGAGTGCTTCACCGTGTTGCGCAACGCTTCCCGCACCGCCTCGCACATCGCCGTGCGGCGGTCCTGGGACAGCTGGTCGTCGTCGGCGAAGTCCGCGGCGACGAGCTGGGTGCGCAGGCCGTCGCGGGCCATCTCGGTCGCGACGTCGGCGAGCTCGACCGCGAAGCCGCGCGCCGTGCCGTTCGGGATCGGCTCGGTGATCTGGCGGCGGATCTCGGCGGCCTCCGCCTTGGCGACCGATCGCACCTCCGCGAGCCGGCTCACGGCGTGCGCGTCGTCGCCCGGCGCCGAGATGGCGAGCGCTTCCAGCGTCTGCAGCACGCTGTCGTGCATGATGCGCCGCGTGCGGCGGCGCTCGGCCTCGCGCCCGCGCCGGATGCCGATGTCGACCGCGAACCGGGTGCCGGCGCCCAGCAGGATGAGGATGCCCGCGGCGATCACGATCGCCACCGCCAGCGCGATCATGCAGCCGATCGACCGCGTCACGGCGAGCTGGTTGCCCAGCGGCAGGCCACCGGCCAGCGTGAGGAGTGCCCGGAGCGGGGCGGCCGCCACCAGCAGCCACAGCGCCGAGGGCAGCCCGGACGTGCCCGCCCACATGGCCACCGCGCCGACCAGCCAGGTCCACGACACGTCGACCGCGAACGGCTGCACCGGCGCCGGGGCCGTCGCGGCGACGGCGAAGTTGAGCGCGACCCCGACGACCAGGTCCACGGCCAGTGCCCGGCCGGACACGCGCGCCCGCAGGCCGCCCGAGCGCAGCACCCAGGCCAGCGCCGCGGTGTTGGCCGCGACCGCGAACACCGAGGCGGCCAGCACCGGCCCGAGCCCGAGCCGGCCGTTGGCCGCGGCGAACCCGATGAACACCTTGACGAACGCCGCGATCCGGTAGGCCAGCGGCACGACGACCCAGTAGCGCGCGGCACGGGCGAGCGTCGCGTCCCCGACGGCGGCGAGGTCGCCGTTGTCGTCGGGGAGCTCGGCCGGTTCCGCGGGTGTGCCGCTGCGCAACAGCGTGCGAACGAGCGCGCGCGGCGGCGCGACGGAGCCCGCCTCGGGCATCGGTGGTCCCCATTTCATCCGGCCGTCCGGGCGGTCTGAGCCTGGCAGCGCGGCGGGGGCGTCGTCAACCGCTCGCGGGGTGGGTCCGAGCAGGGGTTCAGTACGTGTGGAACAGCGTGTCCTCGCCCGCGTACTCCTCCCAGCCGGGCGACCCGGTGGCGGCGAAGCGGTACCAGGCGCCGTTCAGGTCGCCGGCCAGCTCGCGCGGCGGGTGCTCGCCCAGCAGGCCCCGCGGTCCGGACGCCGGCCCCAGCGCGTCGAACACGAAGGGCAGTTCGAGTCCGTGGCACGCGCCCAGGGCGCCATCGAGCAGCGGCGAACCCCACTCGAACTCGTACCGGAAGGTCCGGCCGGCGTGGTCTTCCGCGAGGTCGCGCACGCCGTCGCGGAAGACCAGGTCGGTCAGGGCCGCGACGAGGACCTCGCCCGCCGAGCGGTCCGAGCCGAGGCCGTACCGGTGGAGCACACCGGCCGGGTCGGGGTGCGACACCGCCAGCGACGCCACGGCCTGGTCGTCGGTGACCGCGTCGAGCGCGCCGGTGGGCACCAGGTAGAGCCGCATTTCCTCGCTGCAGCTGCCGACGACCAGGTCGACGTCGCGGCCGGCGCCCGCGCGGATCGCCTTGGCCGGGTGCTGCGGCAGGACGTCGTCGCCGACCACTGGGAGGAACGGGCTGAGCCCGTAGCCGCGGTCGTAGCCGAGCGCGTCGCGCAGGTCGGGGGCACCGCCGGGCCGCAGGACGGCGTCCTGCGCGTCGAGCAGCTGCTCGGTCGAGCACTTCCGGAACGCCTCGGCGGTCGGCTCGGCCTTCAGCTCGTCGGCGATCACCCGGGCCAGGCGACGTGCCTGGACGCCGTCGCGCACCATGTCCGGGTGTCCACTCTGGACGATCGCCCGGTGGAAGAGTCCTTGCGAGAGCGGGGAAGCGAGGAGGCAGGCGACACTCACCGCGCCGGAGGCCGCGCCGAAGAAGGTGACGTTGGCGGGGTCGCCGCCGAAGCCGGCGATGTTCTCCTGGACCCATCGCAGGGCCGCGAGCTGGTCACGCAGCCCGAGGTTCGTCGTGCCGCCGTCCAGCGGCAGGAAGCCGTCGACCCCGAGGCGGTATTGGACGGTCACCAGCACCGCGCCCGCGTGGGAGAAGGACGTGCCGTCGTAGACCGGCGCGGACCCGGTGCCGCCGAGGAACGCGCCGCCGTGCACGAACACCAGCACGGGCAGGGCGGCCGCGCCGAGCTGCGGGGTCCAGACGTCGACCGTCAGGTACTCCGGGCCCGGCCGCCAGCCGCTGCCGGAGAGGGGCGAGAGGTCGAGCCCGGGCACGTCGTGGCGGCGCTGCGGCGCGGTCGGCCCCGGTCTGCTCGTGTCGCGGACGTCCTCCCACGGCGGAGCCGGGACGGGCTCGGCGAAGCGCAGGTCGCCCTCCGGAGCGGCGGCGTACGGGATGCCGCGGAACAGCGCGAAGCCGGCGGCGGTGACCTGACCGCGGACCGCGCCGGACGTGGTGGGGACGACGGGGTCGGTCATGCCGGGGGGTCCCTTCGAGGAAGATCGGGCGAGCGCCCGTCAGCCTAGGACCGAGGACGGGCCGCCGTCATCGGCGACCGCCGCGGGATGGTCGCGGATGGATCACGGCACCGGGCCCGTTGCGCCACATGGCCGAACGCCGGGGCGGGACACGTGCGTGCCCCGCCCCGGCCGTCAGCCTTCGAGCAGATCTTCGATGGTGATCGGGATGTGCCGGACCCGGATGCCGGTGGCGTTGTGCACGGCGTTGGCGACCGCCGCCGCCATGCCGACCGTGCCGATCTCGCCCAGCCCGCGCGCGCCGACCGCGTTGTGCAGCGTGTCCGGGTACTCGACGAACTGGACGTCGACCTCGGGGATGTCGGCGTTCACCGGGAGCAGGTAGCTCGCGAAGTCGCCGTTGGCGAGCCGGCCGTTCGCCTCGATCTCCAGGCCCTCGTGCAGCGCGGCCGAGACGCCCCAGATCATGCCGCCCATGAGCTGGCTGCGGGCCGCCTTGTCGTTGATGATCCGGCCCGCGTCGAACACGCCGAGCATCCGCGACACGCGGGCTTCGCGCGTCCACTTGTGCACCCGGACCTCGCAGAACTGGGCACCCCACGAGCTGAACGAGTGCTTGGTCAGCTCTTCACCGGGTGCCGACGAGCCGGTCACCTCGAGCGTTTCGCGGCCCAGCGTCCGCAGCAGCTCGCCGAAGGTCATGGTCTTGCCGTCGGCGAAGACGCGGCCGTCGGCGTAGGTGACTTCGGCGCCTTCGAACGGCGCACCCGGGTCGGCGGCCAGGGCCACCAGCTCGTCGATCGCCTTGGTCGCGGCGATCATGATGGCCGTGCCCGCGCTCGCCGTCGCCGTCGAGCCGCCCGAGAGGCCGCCCGGCGGGAGCGACGAGTCGCCGAGCCGCGGGGTGATCCGGTCCGCGGGGATGTCCAGTGATTCGGCGCCGATCAGGGACAGCACGGTCAGCAGGCCGGTGCCGGGGTCCGCGCCGCTCGTCGCGACGTCGGCGGTGTCGTCCGCCCGCAGCGTGATGCCGACCGTGGCCGGGAACCGCAGCGCGGGGAACATCGCGGTGGCCGCGCCCATCCCGACGAGCCAGTCGCCGTCGGTGTGCCCGCCCGCCCGGCGATGCTGCCAGCCGAAGCGGGCCGCGCCGACGCGGAAGCACTCGTCGAGGTGCTTGCTCGCCCACTGCAGGTCCTTGCCCGGCGGGGCGATCGAGTTGTTCTTGATCCGCAGCTCGACCGGATCCATGCCGAGCGCTTCGGCGAGCTCGTCGATCGCGCTCTCCAGCGCGAAGGAGCCGGGTGCCTCGCCGGGGGCGCGCATGAACGTCGTCGGCGGGATGTTCAGCGGCACGATCTTCTGGCTGATGGCGAGGTTCTTCGTGGCGTACCACTCGCGCGAGGTGCCGTGGGACGTCGGTTCGACGAACGAGCGCGCGGTGTCCGTGCTGCACCAGGAGTCGTGGCTCAGGGCGATCAGGCCGCCGTCGGAGTCCGCGCCGAGCTTGATGGTCTGGACCGTCGCGGCCCGGCCCGCGGTCGCGGTGAAGACCTGCTCGCGGGTCAGCGCGGCCTTCACCGGCCGGCCGAGGTCGCGGGCCGCCGCCGCGGCGAGGAACGCCGGCGCCGACGTGCGGCCCTTGCCGCCGAACGCGCCGCCCACGAAGGGGTTGACGGCGTGCACGGCCTCGACCGGCACTTCGAGGGCCTGCGCCAGCTCCATCGCCTGCAGGTTCGACCCCTGGTTTCCACTGTGGACGGTCACCTCGCCGCCGTCCCAGACGGCGACCGCGGAGTGCGGTTCCATCGCGGCGTGGTTCTGGGTCGCGGTCGTGTAGGTCGCCTCGACGACCACCGGGCTCGCGGCGAAGGCGTCCTCGATGGATTCGACGCCGTCCTCGAGGACTTCGAGGGAGGGCGGAGCGCCGTCACGGGCCGGCGGCGCGTCCTCGGCCGTGGCCAGGCCGGCGGCCAGCGACGTCTGGGCCGGCAGCTCGCGGTAGGCGACCTGGACGAGGTAGGCGGCGTCCCGCGCCTGCTCGAACGTCTCCGCGACGACGAAGCCGATCGGCTGGCCGTAGTAGGTGACTTCCTTGTCCTGCAACGGAACCCACGTCTCGCCGAACATCGAGTTCGGCGTCCGCAGCGGTAGCGGGTCGAACGGCGAGTACACGCCGACGACGCCGGGGGCTTCCCGCGCGGCGGAGAAGTCGATGGCTTCGAGTTCGCCGTGGGCGATCGTGCTGAGCAGGACGTAGCCGTAGACCATGCCGGGGAAGGTGTGGTCGGCGCCGTACTTGGCGCCGCCGGTGACCTTCAGCGGCGCGTCGAGCCGGGTGATCATCGGGAGCTCCCCTCGGTCAGTTCGAGCAGCGCGCGGACGATCGTCCGCTTCAGCAGGGGCACCTTGAAGCCGTTCTCCGACAACGGTTCGGCGCCGTCGGCCGCCACCTCCGCGGCGGCTTCGAACGAGGCCTCGGTCGCCGGGGCGCCCCGCAGTGCGTCCTCGACGGCGGGCAGGTGCCACGGCACCGTGCCGACGCCGCCGGCCGCAACCCGCGCGTCGGCGATGACTCCGTCGCGCACGTCCAGCGCGACGGCGGCGGAGCACAGCGCGAACTCGTAGGACTGCCGGTCACGTACCTTGACGTAGGTGGAGTTCGCCGCCCAGTCGAGCCGCGGGACGAGCACCTCGGTGATCAGCTCGCCGGGGCGCAGGTCGTTCTCCAGCGCCGGGGTGTCGCCGGGCAGCTGGTAGAAGTCGCGCAGGGCGACTTCGCGGGTGCCTTCGGCGTCGGCCAGCTTCAAGCGGGCGTCGAGCGCGACCAGGGCGACGGCGACGTCGCTGGCGTGCGTGGCCGCGCACGAGTCGCTGGCGCCGAGGATCGCGTGCATCCGGTTGGCGCCTTCGAGCGCCGGGCAGCCGCTGCCGGGCTCGCGCTTGTTGCACGGCGTGGCGACGTCGCGGAAGTACGTGCAGCGCGTGCGCTGCAGCAGGTTCCCGCCGATGCTGGCCATGTTCCGGAGCTGCTGGGACGCGCTCAGCAGCAGGGCGCGCGAGATCGCCGGGTACACCTGCGGGTGCGCGGCGATGGCGCTCATCCGCTCCAGCGCGCCGAAGCGCAGGCCGTCGCTGGTGTCGATGCCGCGCAGCGGGACCTGGTTGATGTCCAGGACGTGCTGCGGCGTGAGGACGTCGAGCTTCATGAGATCGACGAGGGTGGTGCCGCCGGCGAGGAAGGTGCCGGACGTGGCGAGGGCGTCTTCGACCGTGGTGGGGGCGGTCAGCTCAAAGGGACGCATCGGCCCGCCTCGCCTGGTCGACGGCCTTGACGATGTTCGGGTAGGCCGCGCACCGGCAGAGGTTGCCGGACATGAACTCCCGCACGTCTTCGACGTCCTGCTCGACGGCCGCGACCGCCGACATGATCTGCCCGGCGGTGCAGAACCCGCACTGCAGGGCGTCCTGGTCCACGAAGGCCTGCTGCACCGGGTGCAGCTTGTCCTCAGTGGACAGTCCTTCGACGGTGGTCACCGGCTGCCGCACGGTGGCGGCCAGGGTGAGGCACGACAGCACGGGCCGGCCCCCGACGTGCACGGTGCAGGCGCCGCACTGCCCGCGGTCGCAGCCCTTCTTCGGGCCGGTGACGTCGAGGCGCTCGCGCAGCGCGTCCAGGAGCGTGACGCCGGGATCGACGTCCAGGTGTTCGGTACTGCCGTTGACTTCGAGTGAGATGTCCACTGGTCTCTTTCCGCAGCTCGTCCGGTGGGTGCCTGACGGTGGTGGTGGCGGCGAACGGGGAGCGGATACTCATCCGCTTCACCCGGTCGCGAGGCTAGCGGATTACAATCCGGTTCGCAACGAACCCGGCACGCTGGAGCAGCTCCAGGTCTGGGTTAGATTCGGCGGACGCAACCTCGGCAGACGGGAGGGACGATGACGACGGGATCGGTCAGCCCCCGGCGCGCGGACACCCGGCGCAACCACGAGCGCATCCTCGTCGTGGCCGCGGAGTCGCTCGCGAAGACCGGCGAAGTTTCCTTCAACGCGATCGCGAAGCAGGCCGAAGTCGGCGTCGGCACGGTGTACCGGCACTTCCCGACGCCGGAGGCGCTGATCCTGGCGGTGTACGAGCGCGAGGTGCGGCACATCGTCGACATCGTGCCGGTGCTGCTGGAGGAGCACGCCCCGGACGAGGCGTTCCGGGTGTGGGTGACCGGCCACCTGGCGCACTACATGATGACCAAGAAGGGGCTGGCCGACGCCCTGCGCCGCGCGACGGCGTCCCGCGGCGAGCTGCCGGCGAGCGCGTACGAGGCGATGGTCGGCGCGGTGTCGACTTTGCTCGAGGCCAACGAAGCGGCCGGGACCGTGCGGCCGGACCTCGACCCGCTGGTGGTGCTGCGCGGCCTGGCCGGACTGCTCCTGCTCGACCCGAACGGCGACTGGCGCGGCGACGCGGCGGCCCTCGCCCACCTGCTCTGGCACGGGATGGCGCCCTAGCCGTCTTCCGTCAGCCGGACGGTCACGGTGACCCGGCCCTGGGCGTCGCGGTGCGCTGTCGCGTGGCCGGTGCGCTGGTGGTCGTCGAGTTCGAGCGACAGCGGGGCGCCGTCGCCGGTGAAGTTGCGCCACCACGACTTCGCGTCCGGCAGCCGGACGCCGATCGTGACGACGTCACCCGCGCGCCGGTAGCCGACCGGGGTGCTGAACGTGCGTCCCGACCGGCGTCCCGTGTACGTGACCACCGTGAGGTGCCGGCGGACGAGCGAGCCCCAGCGCGGGGATGTCCGGAGCGAGCCGACGCAGGTGTTGAACCGGCCGACCGCGCTCTTCGGAAGCGGACCTCGATAACCCATGGCGGCCACGGTACCAAAAACCGGAGGTGGGTGTTCCGGTTAGCTGGACGTGGGGAAGGTGAAGGCCGCGGCCGAAGCGCTCGTGTGCGGCCAGCGCGTCGTCACCACCTTCGCGCGGGTGTAGAACCGGACGCCCTCGGGGCCGTGGACCGGGCTGTCGCCGATGAGGGAGTCCTTCCAGCCGCCGAAGGAGTAGTACGACATCGGGACCGGGATCGGCACGTTGACGCCGATCATGCCGACCTTGACCTCGCGCTGGAACTTGCGCGCCGCCTCGCCGCTGCCGGTGAAGATCGCGGTGCCGTTGCCGTAGGGGTTGGCGTTGATGATCGCGATCGCCTCGTCCACGGTCTCCGCGCGGACGACCGCCAGCACCGGGCCGAAGATCTCCTCGCGGTAAGCATCCATCTCGGTGGTGACGTGGTCCAGCAGGGACGGCCCGACGAAGAAGCCTTCCTCGTGTCCCTCGACCTTCAGGCCGCGACCGTCGACCACCACGGACGCGCCCTGCCCGGCACCACTGGCGACGGCGCTCTCCACGCGCCGGCGGGCGGCCTCGGTGACGACCGGGCCCATGTCGCTGGCCGGGTCGCTGCCGGGACCGACCTTCACCTCGCGCGCCTTGCGTTCGAGGATCTCGACCAGCCGGTCGCCGGCCGCCCCGACGGCCACGCCGACCGAGATCGCCATGCAGCGCTGCCCGGCCGAGCCGAACGCGGCGGCGGTCAGGTGGTTCGCCGCGTACTCCAGGTCGGCGTCGGGCAGCACGATCGCGTGGTTCTTCGCGCCGCCGAGGGCCTGGACGCGCTTGCCGGCCGCGGTCCCGCGCTCGTGCACGTACTTGGCGATCGGGGTCGAGCCGACGAACGACACCGCCGCGATGTCCGGGTGGTCCAGGATCGCGTCGACCGCGGTCTTGTCGCCGTGCACGACGTTGAACACGCCCTCCGGCAAGCCGGCCTCGGCGTAGAGCCGCGCGACGAAGTTCGACGCCGACGGGTCGCGCTCGCTCGGCTTGAGGACGAACGTGTTGCCGGTGGCGATCGCGACCGGGTGCATCCACAGCGGGACCATGATCGGGAAGTTGAACGGGGTGATCCCGGCGACCACCCCGAGCGGCTGCCGGAAGTCGTGCACGTCGACGTCGTGGGAGACCTGGTCGGAGAAGCTGCCCTTGAGGGCGTCGGCGATGCCGCAGGCGTACTCGACGACCTCGCGGCCGCGCACGATCTCGCCCCGGGCGTCGTCGACGACCTTGCCGTGCTCGGCGGAGATGAGCCGGGCCAGCTCGTCCTCGTGCCTCACCAGCAGCTCGCGGAAGGCGAACATCACCTTGGTCCGCTGGGAGAGCGAGGCGTTGCCCCACGACTCGAAGGCCTTGCCCGCGGCCGCGACCGCGGTGTCCACATCGGACTTCTCGGCGAGCAGGACGTCCGCTTGCCGCTTCCCGGTGGCGGGGTCGTAGACCGGCGCCGTGCGGGTCGAGCCCGCGGACGTGGCGGTGCCGTTGATCCAGTGTTCGATGGTGTTCACGGTGCTCCTACAGGTAGTGGAGTTTCACAGCAGCCCCACCGCGGTGTCGACGGCCTTGGCGACGTCCCCGTCGTGCGGGTAGAGCAGCGAACGCCCGACGACCAGGCCCTGCACGGTCGGCAGCGACAACGCCCGCTGCCAGGCCGCGAAGGCCGCGTCCGGGTCCTTGACTTCGCCGCCGAGCAGGACCGCCGGCAGCGTCGAGGACGCGAGCACGCGCTCCATGTCGTCCACCACGGGCAGCTTGAGCCAGGTGTGGGCCGACGACCGGCCGAGCCCGGCGGCGATCGTGATGGACTTGACGACGGCGTCGGGGGAGAGGTCGTTCTTGATCCGCCCGTCGGCCCGGACCGACAGGAACGGCTCGACCATCGCGATCAGCTTCCGGTCGGCCAGCTCGTTGACCGCCTTCGCGGTGTTCTCCAGGACGGCCGGCGTCGCCGGGTCGTCGAGGCAGATCCGGGTGAGCGTCTTGCCGCCGTCGAACCGCATCCGCTCGATGGCTTCGGCGTCGTAGCAGGCGAACCGGTCGTCGATCTCGAAGCTCGACCCGGCCAGCCCGGTGCGGTTCATCGACCCGATCACGGTCTTGCCGTCGAGCACGCCGAGCAGCAGCAGGTCGTCGACGATGTCCACGGTCGCGAGCACGCCGGTGACACCGGGGCGCTCCAGCGCGAGGCACAGCCGGTCCAGCAGCTCGCCCCGGTCGGCCATTGCCGAGGGGTTGCCGCCGACCGCGTTCGCGCCGCGGGCGGGGTGGTCCGCAGCGATGATCATCGTGCGGCCCTTGTCGTTGAACGGCGACTTGGCCCGCACCCGGTTCGCGGCCGCCTCGGCGATCGCTTCCGGGTCGTGCACCCGCTTGGCGACGATCCGCCGCACCACGTCGGTCACTGAACCTCTCCCCGCTTTCGCAGTACCTGGTCTTCGGTGTCCGAGCACGCCAGTTCGCCGCGGGCGGGACCTCGTCCGGAACCGACAGTGCCAGTACGGTGTGTCTTTGTCAAGACATATGGACATGCGGTCATCCCTACCGGAGTCCCGATGGCGGTAGGCTTCCGATGATGAGCACGCCGCCGCCGTCGTCCCGCGTGGACGTCACGTACCCGGCCTGGGACCCCGGCCGGGAGATCGTGCTGGATCCCGGCAGCCCCGAGCCGTTGTACTTCCAGGTCTCCCAGCAACTGCAGCACGCGATCGAGGACGGCAGGCTGCCGGCGGGCGCCCGGCTGGGCAACGAGGTCGACCTGGCGGCGAACCTGCGGCTGTCCCGGCCGACCATCCGCCAGGCGATCCAGACGCTGGTCAACCAGGGCCTGCTGGTGCGACGGCGCGGCGTCGGCACCCAGGTCGTCCGGACCAAGGTGGCGCGGCCGCTGCGGCTGAGCAGCCTGTTCGACGATCTCGCCGGGCTCGGCGGCAAACCGGAGTCGGTGGTGCTGGCCAACAGCGTCGAGGAGGCCGACGCCAAGGTGGCCGAGCTGCTGGAGGCCCCGAACCTGACGCACGTGCGGCGCCTGACGCGCATCCGCTCGACCGACGGCGAGCCGCTCGCCCTGATGAACAACTACCTGCCCGACGGCGTCATCGACCCGACGGACGCGGAACTGCGCGAGAAGGGCCTCTACCAGCTGCTGCGCTCGGCGGGGATCCGCCTGCACGCGGCGGAGCAGAACATCGGCGCCCGCCTGGCGACGGAGGAGGACGCGGAGCTGCTGGACGAGAAGCGGGGAGCGGCCCTGTTGACCATGCAGCGCACGACGTACGACGACACCGGCCGCGTGGTCGAGTACGGCTGGCACGTCTACCGCGCGTCCCGCTACGCGTTCAACCTCTCGCTGACCAACGGCCCTCGGTAGTCATCGGTTCCGTTCCGGCCGGTTCGCGCGCCTTTTCGGATTCCGTGCGCTCGAAATCCTCGACCCGGGCACAATGGCTGCAGCCGGATGCGGAGAATACCGCGAGCGAATATCGCCGACGGCTGATGGTGCTGCCCTGGACGTACTATCGGCCCCGGCGATCCTGCCGCTTTGCCGGTCGAGGGGAAAGGTGAAGAAACGATGAACTGGACGTGGCCGAAATGGCGCGCGGTGCTCTTGGATCTGCTGGAGCGGGCCGGGTGGTCGGCCGGCCAGGTGTTCTTCGCGACCCTTCTCGCGGGCGGTAGCACGGTCGCGGGATTGCCGTGGTCCTACGCCGCGACCCTGGGCCTCGGCGCGGCCGTGGTGTCCGTCGCCGGGACGGTCCTGCAGTACCTCGGCCGGAAGACGGATCTGGCTTTCTGGCCGGATCTCGGCCTGCGCCTCGCCAAGACTTTCCTCGGGTCGCTGTTCGGCTCGTTCGTCGCCGCGGAAGCGTTCGACATCATGACGTTCGACTGGGCGACGGCCTTGGACGTGGCGTTCCTCGCGACGCTGACCGCGCTCGGAAAGGGCTTGCTCGCCCGTGGGCCGGTTTCGTCGGCGCCGGACGTCCGGACGAGCCCCTCCACCCTTCCCGTCGACAGGTACGAGGAGGCCGTCGCTCGGCCGCGTTGAGCGCTGGTCAGCCGATCCGGTAGCGGTGCCCGACCTGCCCGGCTGAGGTGGTCACTCCTCTTCGGACCGCCGAAGCGGACGTGACCACCGGCAGCGCCGCCGGCGCAATCCCGGCCGGCGCCACCACCTCGTTCGCTGTCGGCGGTGATCGCGGCCGGCCGGGATTGCCTTGCCGGGACTAGAGACCCATGCTCGCGCCGAGGCTGTTCAGCGCCTTGTCGACCAGAGCCTGGGCATTGCTGTTCAGGGTGGAGTTGGTGCCGTTCACGACCCAGGACGAGCCCGAGAAGATCACCACGGTCACGCCGTTGTCGACGCCGCCGGTGGTGCCGCTGCTGGGAATGCCGAGCAGCGAGGCCGACTTCACCGACGCCTCACCCAGTTCGCGGGAGTCGTTGTTCGAGGTCGTCTGGTTGTTCCCGGTCTGCGTGTCGCCGAAGATGGCGCCGATGCACTTGCTCTTGTAGAACATCAGCGCGAACTGACGGCCCTTGATGTTGTGTTCCTTGTAGAAGAAGTGCGGGCAGGGGGACTTGCGGTCGTAGCAGTCGTCGCCCAGCACGTAGAACGGCACGTGGTGGGCGGCCAGCTGCTTGCCGTTGCTGTCCTGGAAAGTCGTCTGGCCCTGGTGGTCGGGATCGGGGTCGGGGTCGCTGCCGTCGTCGTCGACGGCCAGGCTGGAACTGTAGGCGTAGACGCCCGTCGCCACCTGGTAGACGTTCACGTTCTGGGACCGCGTCATGGTGTTGATGTGCGGCTTGGAGTTGACCTTGTTCGCGGTCGTGCTGTTCTTCTTGACACCGGCCAGCACCTGAGCGGCCGTGTACGTCTTGTCGGCCGACGGGGCGGCCTGGGCATCGGTGTTCATCGTGGCGGCGTCGGCGGACTTCAGAGCGAATGGCGTGACGAGCGCCAGAGCCGCAGCGGCTGCGACAGCGAAGCGCGTACGGGATGACATGCGGGGGCCTTCCGTCGGTCGGGGGGACACCGGACTTCGTTAGGAACACTTCCTAACTCAGGGAACCACTTGTGGGCCCAGCACGTAACACTTTTACGAAAATTTTAATCAGATGTCCCGGTCTCCGGGGCAGGCGACCGAGTTCGCGAAGCGGTCGAGCAGCGGGATGCGGCCGCGGTTGGGGACCGAACGCAAGGGGTGGCCGGCGAGACCCCACCGGGTCAGCAGGGTGTTCGCCGCGACCCAGCCGGTGGTGGCCGCGCGTTCCATCAGCGCCACCGGCAGGTCGACGCGGATCGCGTCCCCCGCCAGGACCAGCGCGGGGTCGGGGGTGCCGACCGTCGGGCGGCGGGCGAACCCGCCGACGGGGAACAGCGGGCAGTCCTGGCGCACCAGCGTGCTTTCGTGCAGCACGCGCGCGTCGGCCGTCTCCGGATACAGCTGGTGCAGGCGGCCTTCCAGCGCCTCTGAGGCATTGTCGGAGACGTACGCGTGCAGTTCGACGACGGATCCGCCGGTGCGCGCGACCCACCGGCGCGCCTCGCCCTCGTAGCGGTTCAGGACGCTGATGTTGTCCAGCGGTGGCAGGTTCCCGGTGCCGAGGAACGCGGGCCGCGCGGGATCGACGGGACGGTCGAGCCAGAGGCGCCGGACGACGAACGGCGGCGCGGTCCGCAGGTCGGCGACCTCGCTCCGCCACTCCGGTGAGCCGAGGTCCGGTGACGCGGCCACGACCCGGCGCAGGCCGGGCACGTCGCAAGCGAGCACGACGGCGTCGAACGCCTCGCCGCCGACCTGGAACCTGTCGGCGGCACGCCGGATCTCGGTGACGCCGGTGCCGGTGCGGACGTCGGCCCGCAGGCCGGCGAGGTAGTCGGCGAGCGGGTTCCACAGCGCCTGCGGGAACGGCTCGGTGGGGACGTCGAAGAGCAGCCCTTCGGCGGAGCCGAGGAAGTACAAGTGGAACATCGTGGCGAGTTCGGCGGCCGACAGCTCGGCCGGATCGGCGAAGAAGCTGCGGGAGAACACTTCGAACGCGAGGTGGCGGGCCGCCGCGGGGAAGTTGATCGCGGCGAGGAACGAACCGGCGTCCAGGTGGTCCAGCTGGCGGTAGACGCGCGGGACGCTGACGGTGGCCAGCGGCAGCGCGCGGCGGCCGTTGAGGCGCAGCAGGTCGCGCGGGGTGAACGTCGGACTGCGCAAGGCGAACGCGAGCGCGTTGAACGGCGGGGCCTGCGGCAGCCCGGCGAAGGTGTCGGTGCGGCCCAGCGCGTCGACGAGCGGGTAGTCCGGCACCGCGGTGAGCCGCTCGAGCCCGGGATCGGTGCGGGTCAGCAGCGCCCGCAGGTTGTAGTACTGGCGGAAGAAGGCGTGGAAACCGCGGCTCATCGTGACCGGGGTGCCGTCCGGGAGCCGCTCCGGCCAGCCACCCGCCCGGCCGCCCAGGTGGGCTTCGCGTTCGAACACCGTGACGTCGACGCCGCGTTCGGCCAGCCCCGTCGCCGCGGTGAGGCCGGCGATCCCGCCGCCGACGACGGCGGTCCGGGGCCGGCGGCCGAGCCGGCCCGCGTCGGGGAGGCCACCGGGCGCCGGGTGGGTTTCGAGCCGGCGGTCGCGGCCGGGGATCACGCGGTGCCCAGGAAGGTGTGCGCGATGCCGCGTTGCCAGCCGGGCATGGTGCCGGTGCGGACGTCGTGGAAGCCGGCGCGGGTCAAGCGGTCGCCCAGCTCCGCGACGCCGTCGAAGGCGAGGACGCTGCGGCGCAGGTGCCGGTACAGCGTGGCGTCGCCGGTGGTGAGCCGGCCCGCCGGGATGACGATCGCGCCGCACACGGCGTTCCACGCCCACCGCGCGCGCCGGGAGTCCCGGACGGAGTACTCGTGCACCGCGATCCGGCCGCCCGGGCGCAGCAGGCCGTGCAACCGCTTCAGCTGCGCGTCCGGGTCGGCGAGGTTGCGCAGCAAGTACGCGGCGAAGACCGCGTCGAACGTTCCGTCCACATGAGACAGTTCTTCGACCGGGGTGTGGACGAACTCCACGGTGTCCGGCCAGGGTTTCGCGCGCGCCCGGGCGAGCATCTCGGCGGACGCGTCGATCGCGGTGATCCGCGCGCCGGGGGCGACGGCGAGCAGCGCGGCGGTGGACGCGCCCGTGCCGCAGCCGGCGTCGAGGATCCGCGGCCGCACGGGCAGGCCGAGCCGCTTCGCGGAGATGCGCAGGTGGCGGTGGTAGCCCGGGTTGACCCCGACGAGCCGGTCGTAGGCGGCGGCGCCGGAGTCGAACGCGGCGGGGACGTCGGCGCGGGCGAGGCCGTCGGGCGGCAGCGGGCTCATCCACTGTCCTTTCGGGACTTGCCGCGTTCCCACAGCAGGAGGACGGCGGTGACGAGGGCGTAGCCGAACAGGAAGTCCTCCACCGGGATGTCCCAGGGGAACCGCCAGCCGGTGATCTGCGCGGGGGAGTACCGGACGATCGGGGCGGACGACTTCGTCAGCCACCCGTCGACCGGGATCTGGAACGCGGCGACGATCGCCATCGTGACCCAGTAGGCCGGCCGCCGCAGCAGCCCGGTGCGCAGCACGACCACCTCGGCCGCGACCACCGCGAGCACGGCCGCGACCGCGGGAACCGTGTAGCCCCAGGGAATCATCGGCGCACCCGCTGCCGCGGGGACGACCGCCGCAGCAGCTTCCCGGTCAGCTGCACGGCTTCGTAGGTCAGCACCCCGCACACCGGCACGACGACGAAGAACAGGACCTCCTCGAGCGGCACCCCGAACGGCACACGCAGGCCGGTGACGAACGCCGGGTCGAAGTCCCAGACGCCGGCGGCGATCGCGAGCGCGTCCCAGACCAGGAACACCGCCGCCACCGGCAGCACCGCGCGGGCCAGCGACCGCGCCCGGCGGTAGACGCGGGCGCCGGCCAGCTCCAGCGGCAGGGTCACCACCACGCACGCGACGAGGACGAGCAGGTACTCCACGCGGCCCACCTCACGCCACCGCCACCGGGTGCCGGCGCCGGGCCCACTGGGCGCGGACCAGCGCGTCGCACGCCGCGGTGAGCCGCCGGTGCCGGGGGACGCGCGCCCGGCCGGCGAAGACGTTGCAGCCGACGGCTTCGACGCGGTCGAGGATGCCGCCGTAGAGCCGGAACGCGGTCGCCACGCACGGCCGCGACACCGGGTGCAGCAGGCCGATCCCCGGCTCCGCCTCGGCGTAGACCCGCCGGGTCCGGGCCACCTGGTCGGTCAGCGCCGCCCGCACCGGCCGGTCGATCCGCCGGCCGCGGGCACACCACTCGAGCCGGTCGCGGTCGACGCCGAACGCGGCCAGCTCGTCCGCGGGCAGGTACACCCGGCCCCGGCCGAGGTCTTCGGCGACGTCGCGCAGGAAGTTCGTCAGCTGGAACGCCTTGCCGAGCGCGGCGGCTCGGGGGGCCGCGTCCGCGCGGGACCCGACGGTGCCCAGCACGGGCAGCACCTGCAGGCCGATGACCTCGGCCGAGCCGTGGACGTACTCGTCGAGCGCGGCCCGGGTCGGGTAGCCGGTCACCGTCAGGTCCATCCGCATCGAAGCGAAGAACGCGCGGAAGTGCGGCTCGGGGATGGCGTACCGGATCACCGTGTCGATCACGGCCGCGTGCACCGGGTCGTCGCTGTGCCCGGCGCCGAGGTCGCCGAGGAACCGCCGTTCGGCGTCGCGCAGCGCCTCGGCCACGGACTCCGGGGTGGCACCGGGTTCGGGTTCGTCGACGAGGTCGTCCAGGCGGCGGGCGAAGCCGTAGAGCGCGTGCACCGCGGGGCGCTGCGCCGGGGTCAGCATGCGCGTGGCGAGGAAGTAGGTCCGGCCGTGACGCGCGTTGAGCTCCCGGCACCGCTGGTACGCGGCGCGCAAATCGGTTCCCGTGATGCCGGCGGCGTCGAGTTCGCGGCGGGTCATCGCGCTCCCTCCAGGGTGCGGACGGTTGTCCCGGTGACCCGGTCGGCCGCCGGCCGGCCGGACAGCAGCATGGTCGGCACGCCGCGGCCCGTCCGTCCGCCGGGTTCGGGGTCGCGTTCGGCCACGACCCGCCCGGTGGGACCGGCGACCGTCCTCATCGGACCCGCTCGGTGCACCGGCCGGCGAGGACGCCGAGCGCGCCGGACGCCTGGACCGGCAGCGACGTCAGATCGAGCACTTCGAGGGCGCGGTGGACGCGCTCGTCGATGAACTTCTCCAGCTGGTCACGGGCGCCGGTCGCCGTGATCACGCTCCGCCAGCGCCCGACGGCCCCGTCGTCGACGACGTCGAGGGCGAGCAGCGCGGTGAGCTCGGCACGCTGACGCCGGTCGGCGAGTTCCGCGGTGAGGACGACCACGCTGGACGCCGCGCTTTCCGGGCCGCCGCACCGCCAGCCGGCGTAGGCGAACAACGGGCGCAGGAACTTGCCGCCGGTGACGAAATCCGGCAGTGCCGCGGCGGCCGGGGTGTCCGCGGCGTGGCCGGTGAAGTGCTCTCGGACCCGCTCGCTCACGAGCGTGCTCACCTCGGTCTCGCACCGGCGGCGGACGCCGTCGAGCCACGCCACCGAGCCGACCGCGGGCATCGTCGTCACCCGGGCTCCTTCCGCCGTTGCCGAGCCGATACCCGGGCGACCACCGGATAAACGACCGGGCGCGGAGTTTGCCTCGGCGTGGCCGGGGTAGCCCGGACTCGATCCCGGACTCAATCCCCGGCTCAGGAGCGTGGTTCGTGAGCGTCACCCAGCGGATCGCCGGGCGATGGCCGCGGCGCTGGCCCGTCCAGCCCTTCCGCGAACCTGCGTGGGCGAACCAGGAACCGGCCTACCGGGACTGCGCGCCCGCGGTGATCGAAGCCGCGGGCAAGCGTGCGTCGGTGCGGCCGTCGGGCAACTGGTTCGTGCTCGCCGCGAGCCGCGAAGTCCGGGCCGGCCGCCCGTTCGGCGTGACCGTCGGCGGGCAGGAGCTGGTCGCGTGGCGCGGCCGCGACGGCGAGGTCCGGGTCGGCCCCGGCGCCTGCCCGCACCTCGGCGCGCCCCTCGCGGACGCCCGCCTCGACGGCGGCGCGCTGGTGTGCCGGTGGCACGGGCTGCGGCTCGACGGCGCCCGCTGCGGGACGTGGGTCCCGGTCCCGGCCCACGACGACGGCGTCCTGGTGTGGGCGCGCCTCGACCGGCTCGGCGGCGAGCCGCCCACGGACCGGCCCGTGGTGCCGGCGCGCCCGGAAGGGCCGGTCCGCATCGACGCCGTCGCCACGGTGACGGGAACGTGCGAACCCCGGGACGTCGTGGCCAACCGCCTCGACCCATGGCACGGCGCCTGGTTCCACCCTTACTCGTTCACCCGCCTGCGGGTCCTGGAGACCCCGGACGAGGACGACCGGTTCCTCGTCGAGGTGACGTTCCGGCTGGCGGGCCGCTTCGGTGTGCCGGTGCTCGCGGAGTTCACCTGCCCCGAGCCGCGGACGGTGGTGATGCGCATCGTCGAGGGCGAGGGAGCAGGAAGCGTGGTCGAGACCCACGCGACCCCGCTGGGCGACGGCCCGGACGGCCAACCCCGCACCGCGGTGATCGAGGCGACGATCGCAGCGTCGCAACGCAGAGGCTTCGCGGTGGCCGCCAAGCTGTCCCCGGCCATCCGCCCGTTGATGCGCCACACGGCAACCCGCTTGTGGCGCGACGACCTCGCGTACGCCGAGCGCCGCTACGCCCTGCGATCACGGTGAGCACTGCCGCGCTTCGCGGTGAATCTTGGCATCTTCCGCTCCTCTCACCGTCGTCGAGAGGGAGCCGCAGACCATCAGCTCGGCGAGATCGGCAAGCTCGCGCCGGGTCAGGGCCGGCCGCGCTGGGGTGTCTGCCCGGCGACGCCGTGCCGCAGCGGCGTGCTTCCGGGTGCCGCGGTCGCCTCGCTCACCGGTGAGCCGCCCGGAGTGCCGGACACGGGTGGTGCCTGCCGCGGATCGCCGGGGGCGGGTTCGGCGCCGTCGCGCAGCTCGGCGAGCCGGGCTTCGAGGAGCTGCCGGACGGGGACCCGGTCGCCGTGCGCGCGTTCGTGGTCGACGAGGGCGCGCAGGCCGGCTTCGTCGAGGGAACGGATGCGGTGGCGCAGCTCCCCCAGCGGCAGCTGGTCGTAGTCGGGCAGCGGAAGGTCGTGGTCGGGCATGCCGGTCTCCGATCGTCGTCGGTGGCCTACCCGGTGCCGCAGGGGTCAAACGCTCCCCAGCCGACCCGATCGATGTGTGTTCCGGGGCAAAGCGGGAAAGCCAGCCTCGACCCTGGCCCCCAAGGAATCGAGGAACCCGGCATGAAGTGGCCGATGGGAGCACTCGCCGTCGCGGGGATCGCGGCGGGCGCGGCCGCCGCGCGGCGGAAGTCCGCTGACCGGCCGAACCGCTGGCTCGGCGTCACGGTCAACCTGCCAACCGAAGAAGTCGAGAACGACCCGCGGCTGCGGGACGCCTTCGCCGCGCTCGCCGAGGAGGCCGAGACGCGCGTGCGTCCGGCACCCGGCGGACGCGGGACGGAGCTGGCGGCCCGGCGCCGGGACCCGGGCCCGGGCGGTGTCGCCGAGCGGCTCGCCGGGCGCGACCCGCGGCAACCGGTGCGCAGCGCGCTGCGGGACGTCAAGTCGCTGCTGGAAACGGGTGAGGTGCTCCGCCCGGACGCGCCGACGACCGGGCAGCCGACGCCGGGCGGCGCGCTGGTCCGCCTGGCCACCCGGCGCGCGGGCGGGGAGGGACGGCTGTGAAAGCACTGTGCTGGCAAGGAGTCAACGAACTCTCCGTCGACGACGTGCGCGTCCCGTTCGCCGACCACGGTGCCTTCCCGATCCCCGAAGGCATGGACGACGACACCGCGCTGTTCGCCTCGGACTCGGTGCCCACGGGTTGGATGGGCGCCGACCTCGGTGGTGTCCAGCCGGGTGACACCGTGGCGGTCTGGGGCTGCGGTGCGGTCGGCCAGATGGCGGCGAAGGCGGCGATGCTGCTCGGCGCCGAGCGGGTGTTCTCGATCGACCGCTACGGCTACCGGCTGCGGATGACCGAGCAGCACATCGGCTCCGAGACGATCGACTACTCCAGCACCGACGTCGGCGCCGAGCTGCGCGAACGCACCGGCGGCCGCGGCCCGGACGTCTGCATCGAGGCCGTCGGCATGGAAGCCCACAGCGCCGGTGCGCACCACTTGTACGACCAGGTCAAGCAGCAGTTGCGGCTGGAGACCGACCGGCCCGACGCCGTCCGGGAAGCGATCTACGCGTGCCGCAAGGGCGGGACGGTGTTCGTCCTCGGCGTGTTCGCCGGCGTCGTGGACAAGTTCCCGCTCGGCGCGGTGATCAACAAAGGGCTGACCGTGCGTGGTTCGCAGCAGCACGGGCAGCGCTACGTCCCGATGCTGCTCGACCGGATGGCCCGCGGCGAGCTGCCCACCGCCCACCTGGCCACGCACCGCCTGCCGCTGGCCGACGGTCCGCGCGCCTACGACCTGTTCAAGCACAAGAAGGACGACTGCCTGCGCGCCGTCCTGCACCCCTGAACCCGTTCAACGAAAGGAAAACTCATGTCGACAACCAGTCCTGCCCGCACCCGGACCCCGGTGCAGGTCGCCGCCGCGGTCGTCTCGGTCGTGTTCCTGCTGGTCGGTGTGCTCGGGTTCGTCCCGGGCGTCACGACCCACTACGACCAGCTCAGCTTCGCCGGCCACGGCTCGATGGCCATGCTGCTGGGCGTGTTCATGGTTTCGGTGCTGCACAACATCGTGCACCTGCTGTTCGGGATCGTCGGCCTGGGCGCCGCGCGCACCGCTCGCGGCGCGCGGCTGTACCTCCTCGCCGGCGGCGTCGTGTACCTGGTCCTGTGGCTGTACGGGCTGCTGATCGACCACGGCAGTGACGCCAACTTCGTGCCGGTCAACACGGCGGACAACTGGCTGCACCTCGGCCTGGGCGTCGGCATGATCGCCCTCGGCCTGCTCACCGCCCGCGCGGGCGCGACCTCGCGCGCCGCCCGCGGCCCGGGTCTCGGCTAGCCACCACGCTGCGCGTGGACACCGGGGACGCCGGCGGTCGCTCACCATGGCCCGCCGGCGTCCCGCTGTGCGCACTGTCCACTGCGGAGTGGCCGCGCCGGGCTTGGCCGCCGCCGCAGGCGGGTACCCGTCGCCGATGAATCCGCGGTGGGAGGGCCGGCTGCGTGCGACCGCGCGCGCGGCCGTCGGCCGGTTCCGGCGGGCCCGGTGGGCGGTCGTGCAGACCGCGGTCGCGGTGAGCGTGTCCTGGTTCATCGCGCACGACCTGCTTGGGCACCCGCAGCCGTTCTTCGCGCCGATCGCGGCCGCGGTCTCGTTGTCGGCCAGTGACGTGCTGCGCGGACAGCGTGCGGTGCAGCTGATGAGCGGGGTGGCGCTGGGGATCGTGGTCGGCACGCTCGTCGAGGCGATCGCGGGCACCGCAGCACCGGCGTTCGGGCTCGCGGCGCTCTTGGCGGTGTACGGTGCGCTGGCCCTCGGCGGTGGCCCGTTCGGCCAGGGCCTGATGTTCGTCAACCAGACCGCCGCGTCGGCGATCCTGATCCTCGCGCTGCACCGGCCCGGCTCCGGCACCGAACGGCTGGTGGACGCCCTGGTCGGGGGCGGCGTCGTGGTGGTGATCGGCGTCCTGTTGGTCCCGGCGGACCCGCACCGCCTGCTCGACGACGCCGCGCGCGGTCTGTTCGCCGAACTGCGGGACGCGCTGAGCGGGCTGCGGCCGGCCGGCCCGCCGGCGGCCGGCGACGCGGACCGGGAACTGGCTGCCGGGCAGCGCATCCACTCGCGGCTGGCCGCGCTGGCCCAGGCGCGCGGAACGGCGCGGCAGGTGGTGGTGATCGCGCCGCGCCGGTGGCGGTCGCGGGCAAGCGTCGATGCGGCCATCGCCCGCAGCAGGCACCTGACGTTGCTGGCCAACGCGGTGCTCAGCCTGGTCCGCGTCAGCGGTGCCGCTGTCGACGTCGGCGAGGACCTGCCTCACGCCTTGGGCGAAGCAGTCGCCGAGCTGGCCCGGGCGTGCGCCGCGCTGGCCGGAGACGGCGATGCGGACGAGGCGGTCGCGGCCGCCACGCGGGGCCGAGCGGCTCCTCGACCCCGCCCGGCACGCGGGACCGGGCTACCGCGGCCCCGCCGTCTACGCGGCCCGGGCGTGCGCGCGTGACCTCCTGGCGGCGATCGGTCCGCGATGACGCCGGCGCGGGCCCCGCCGCCGGTCTGCGTTGTCGGTGGCTTCGGCGGCCTGAGAACCACCGAATTCGCGAGCGACGTCCCGGATAAGCGACGGAGACACCTGACAGGCCCAGCGAGTTCGCTTCCCGCACCAAGGAGCCCGGCACCAAGTCATGAGCGGCCTGCCCGTCCGCTGGCGTGCTGCCATCCGTGACGCGCTGGGCTGCGACGGCGGCCAGGCGCCGGGACCAGGGCGGCGATGGCGATGGCGGCGAGCCAGAGCACGGCCGAGGCGTGCGCTGTCAACGACATCGTCGCCCCGCAGAACAGCCGGAGTGACACGGAGACGACCAGGCGCCACAACCTCGGGTGCATGGACAGGTGGTTCCCCGGTGGCCTCCGGTGAAACGAGCCGGGCGCCGCCTCGAGCGCGTGGTGCCGGTGTGCCGCGACGTCGATGAAAGCGCCGGCGTGGCCGGAATTGCTGCCACGGCTGCTTGCCCGCTGGCTCGGGTCACGTGAAGCCGACTGCGCGCGTGCACCATCGGGTTAACCGCGCTCGTGGTGGGTAAGCCGTCGGTGTCTTCAGCCGCTCACCGGTCCGGGGAAGTGACGTCGCATGGACCAGGAACTGCCGCCCTCGGAGGAGCTCGCGGCGGTGTTCGCCCGGATGTCCGGGCTCCTGCTGACGACGGACACGGCGGGCTCGGCGCTGCGCGCGGGCACCACGCTGGCGCAAGAGATCTTCCCGGACACCGCGGGCGCCGGGATGAGCCTGCTCGACGAGGACGGGACGCAGATCACGACGGCCGCCACCGGCGAAGTCGTCGAGCGGGCGGACCGTCTCCAGTACGAACTGCGGGCCGGTCCGTGCCTGACGGCGTGGGCGGACCGGACCGTCGTGCGGGTCGACGATCTGGCGCGCGATCCGCGGTGGCCTGACTGGGCCCGCCGGGCGGCGCGCGAGCTGGGGCTGCGCGCTTCGCTGAGCGTTCCCGTGGTCGCCGGCGACACCGCGCTGGGGGCGCTCAAGGTCTACGCGACGCGGCCGGGTGCCTACCGGGAACGGGAGGAGTCGCTGCTGGCCTTGTTCGCGGCGCAGGCCGCGATGCTGGTGGCGAACGCGAAGTCCCACGCCGATGCGCGCCGGGTCAGCGCGCGGCTGCGGGACTCGCTGCGCGGGCGGGACGTCGTCAACATCGCCAAGGGCGTCCTGATGAGCCGCGGTCACGTCGACGAGCAGACCGCGTTCCTCCAGCTGGCCGACTTGGCCCGGGAACGGCGCCATTCCCTTCGCGACGCGGCGGAAGACCTCGTGCGCACCACGCTGCGGCGGCGGCGCTGACATGACCGGAAGCGACGCCCAGCACCAGCAGCGTGCGTTCGCGTCGGCGTTCGGCCGCGCCGAGCTGAGTGCGGAAGAGCTGTGGCTGCGGTACTTCTCGCTCGGCGGCAGCCTCGGGCTGCTGGAGGTCGAAGCGTACTTGCACGGGTTGTCGGACCTGCCGGGTTTCGACCGCGACGTGCTGGCGCACGCGGTGAATGAACGGCTGGACGAGCTGACCTGGCACCGGCGGGCGCCTTACACGCGGACGGTTCGGGAAGCGGCGCCGCGGGGCGCCGCGCTGACCGCGTTGACGACCCTGCTCGAAGGTGCCGAACTCGCCCCGCCGGAGCGGCTGCCGAAGCTGGCCGCGGCCGCCGGTGAAGTACTGGGCGTCGGGCTGACGGTCTACCTCGCCGACTACGGGCAACGCTACCTGCGGCCCGTGCCGCCCCCGGGTACCGAGCCGGGGAGCCCCGACCTCGAGGTGGACACGACACTGGCCGGGCGGGCGTTCCGGCGGCTCGAGATCCTGCCCGCCGAAACCGTCCCGCCGCGGTTGTGGGTGCCCCTGCTCGACGGGGCCGAACGACTGGGTGTCCTGCGCGCCGACCTGGTCGCCAGCGCCGACCTCTACGACCCCGGGCTGCGCACGCAGTGCCGCTGGGCGGCCCTGCTGATCGGGCACTTGGTGGTGCAGATGACGAAGTACGGCGACGGTCTCGACGTCACCCGGCACCGGCGGGTCCGCACCGTCGCCGGCGAGCTCATCTGGTCGCTCCTCCCGCCGCTGACCGCCGGGATCGACGGCTTCGTCGTCAGCGGCGCCGTCGAGCCGCGCCACGCGATCGCCGGGGACACCTTCGACTACTCACTGGCGGAGGACACCGCGCGGCTGCTGATCCTCGACGCCGTCGGGCACGACCTGCGCAGCGGGCTGATTGCCGCCACCGCCGTCGCCGCCTACCGGGCGGCCCGCCACACCGGCCGCGGGCTCTACGAACAGGCGCGGTACATCGACGAAGCCATCAGCGGCACCTTCGGGGACACCGGCTTCGCCACCGCGATCCTGGCCGAGGTCGACCTGCCGGGAGGGCGGCTGCGCTACGTCAACGCGGGGCACCCGCCGCCGCGGATCATGCGCGACGGCCGGGTGGTCAAGCCCCTCACCGGCGGCCGCCGGCTGCCGCTCGGGCTCGGGCCCGGCCACGAGTTCGTCCTCGGCGAAGAGCGCCTGCAACCGGAGGACTGGCTGGTGCTGCACACCGACGGCATCACCGAGGCACGCGACCGCGCGGGTGAGTTCTTCGGCGAAGCGCGGCTCGCGGACTTCCTCGAACGCGAAGCCGCGGCCGGCTACCCGCCGCCGGAGACGGTCCGCCGGCTCATCCAGGCGGTGGCGGCCCACCAGGACGGCCGGTTCCAGGACGACGCCACGGTGCTGCTCGCGCGGTGGACCGGGCCGGACGGCACGGTGCCGTAGCCGACGCAGCGGGCGGAACAAGACCCGTCGCCCACTGATCGCCCGAGAGCACGCCGAGGGTGACGGCGACGGTGACCGTCAGCGGCCCCGTCGCTGGCACGCGGCTCGGTGCCGCCGGAGGCCGGAGGCCGAGCCGAGAATGGTGCCGTGGCTGCGGCGCTCGCCGGGCGGTCAGCCCGCCCGGCTTTCGACCAAATCGGCCAGCCGGTCGAGGGATCGGCGCAGCTGCCGGCCGACGTCCGCCGCCGGCTCGCCGCCGTGGTTGCGAGGGTCGTTGCCGAGGAACGACAGGTGGATCGTCGCGTAGCTGATGCCGCCTTCGGCCGCGGAGACCTGGAGCCAGCCGCTGTAGTCCGGGCTGCCCCGCCGTCCCCACTCGAGCCGCCGCTGCTCGCGGCTCTCCCGCAGCAGCCCCGGCTCCTGCCGGTGCCCGCTCGGACCGGACACGTCGACGTCGACCCCCGGCGGCTCGGCCGGGTGCACGGACACGGTCCCGGGCAGCCACCGGTCCAGTGTGGATCGATCGGCGGCCGTGGTGAACACCGCGTCGGCGGCGGCGGAGATCCGTCGTTCGCATTCGAATTCGGCCATGTCCCCGCGTACCCCACCGGGACGGAGTTACCCGCGCGAGGCCTGGCGTCCTTCGCGGCGCTCGCGCTGGGGGACCACGACGTACTTCGGGTCCTTCGTGGACTCGACGCCCGCTTCGAAGACCCCGAACCGCTGCAGTGCGCTGCCCGCGAACAACGCCGCGCCGGACACCACGGACAGCGCCCGGCTGCGGTGGGCGACCGTGAGCGTGCCCAGCAGGCCGGCCGCGGTCAGCCGCTCCGACCACTTGCGCAGCCGGTGCGCCTTTCCGCTCGTGTAGGCCTCCGCGCTCAGGCCGAGCTGCTTCTCCAGCACCTTCGACGCGGCGAGCTCGGTGACGGCGCCGAACGCCGCCAGCGCGCGGGCCGGTCCGGCTTCGTCCACCGGCACCAGCGCCATTGCGAACCCGCCGGAACTCGCGGCCGCCGAACCGGTGAAGACGAACGGCAGCTGTGGGTGGGCCTCGTGCCACGCCGGGACCGCGGTCTGGGACAGCAGGACGGCCGTGTACGACGCGACGGCGGGGGCGATGACGGCGGAAGCGAGCCCGGCGGGCCGCGCCGTGGCGCGCAGGAGCTTCCCGGGCAGGGTGCGCCGGAGCGGGCCCGGCAGCACTTCGGCGGCCGCCGCGACGGCCACGCCGGGCCCGAACGCACTGAGGACCCACGTCCCCACGCTCATCGGCGACGTCGGCTTCGCCACCCGGAGCATGTGGTGGAACCGGGCCGGCCGCCCGAGGTCGGCGACCAGCAGGTAGACGCTCGCGAGCAGCGCGGCGAGGGAACCCGTGCGGGTCGCGCGGCGCAACCGGGGCCGTCCGGTCAGGTCGGCGCCGGCGGCCAGCAGCGAGGTGCCCGCGGCCAGCCCGCCGGTGAACAGGTACGCGGGCACCTTCCACTCCCACACCGGCGGCTTGAGCACCGGCCGGCCGTAGTACGACCGGAACTCGGCGCGCGGCACCATCAGCTCTTCGCGGGAGCCGCCGCCCCCCTTGCGGCGGCCGAACACCCGGGCCCGGGTGGCGGAGGCCGGTGCGTCGCTGCGCGGCTCGTGAGGGGTCACCGGCGCCTCCTTCCGAACGCCGCCACGGCCGCCGCGAGCAGCGCCGACGCGGCCATCCCGGCGTACTTCCACATGGCGGGCAGCTCGCGGGTCGGCACCACCGGGTCCGGCGGCAGCCCGTACACCTCGGGTTCGTCGAGCAGCAGGAAGAACGCGCCGTTGCCGCCGACGCCGTCCTCGGGGTCGTGGCCGTAGAGCCGCGCCTCGGTGACCCCGCGTTCGTGCAGCTGCTCGACGCGGTGGGCGGCTCGCTCGCGCAGCTCGTCCAGCTCGCCGAACTGGATCGAGTCGGTCGGGCAGGCCTTGGCGCACGCCGGTTCGAGGCCGTCGTGGAGCCGGTCGTAGCAGAGCGTGCACTTCTGGGCGCGGCCGTCGCCGGGGCGGCGGTCGATGACGCCGTACGGGCAGCCGGAAACGCAGTAGCCGCAGCCGTTGCAGATGTCCTGCTGCACGACGACGGTGCCGAACTCGGTGCGGAACAGCGCCCCGGTGGGGCAGACGTCGAGGCAGCCGGCGTGCGTGCAGTGCTTGCACACGTCCGAGGCCATCAGCCAGCGGAAGTCGGTCCGGCCGTCGGTGCCGGTCTTCGCGCCCGGCAGGTCGAACGAAGGCATGCCGAGGTCTTCGGGCGCCCGCGGCAGCGGGGACGTGCCCAGCTCACCGCCGCCGCGCGGCGCTTGGCGCAGTTCGTCGGCGACGAACGCGGTGGTCACGTCGATCGCCGACGGCCCGGTCGGCAGCCCCTCGAGCCCCGCCGACTGCTCGCCGAGCGGACGCTGCTGCTCGATGAAGGCCACGTGCCGCCAGGAGTTCGCGCCGAGCGCGCCGGTGTTGTCGAATGACATCCCGAGCAGGTCGAGGCCGTCTTCGGGGACGTTGTTCCACTCCTTGCAGGCGACTTCGCAGGCCTTGCAGCCGATGCACACCGACGTGTCGGTGAAGAACCCCATCCGCGGTGGGTGGCCGACGTGCCCCGCTTCGCCGGCGACGTCGGGCAGCGGGCCGGACAGCCGGTTCTCGATGCTCATGATCGGTCCTCCTCGGCCGCGTGGCCGGGCTCGACGTGCCGGGTGTCGTGGACGGTGGCCACCTGAGTACCCGTTTCCGGTGTGATGCCCGCCCGGGTCCGGTACTCGGCGAGCAGTTCGAGCAGCGCCGGGCCGCGTGGCCGGCGGCCGGGCCGGACGTCGCAGGTGGCGACCTTGCTCTCCTGGATGAACACGTTCGGGTCCACCACCACGCCGAACAGGTCGTTCACGACGTCGCGGGAGACGAGACCGGCGTTGCCCCAGTGGTAGGGCATCCAGACCTGGTGCACGACCCGATCCTGCACGCGCAGCGGCGCCAGCCGGTCGGTCACGAAGACCCGCGCCTCGACCGCGGCCCGCGCGGTGACGACGTGGGCCCAGCCGAGGTGGTCGAGCCCGCGCTGCTTCGCCAGCTCGGGGGAGACCTCGACGAACAGATCCGGCTGCAGCTCCGAGAGGTACGGCAGCGTCCGGCTCATCCCGCCCGCGGTGTGGTGCTCGGTCAGCCGGGCGGCGGTGAACACGAACGGGAACACCTCGCTGTGCGCCTCGGGCGGCGACGGGTGCGAGGGGTTGTCCCGGCGGCCGTAGACCTTCCGCGTCGGATTGCCCTGCTGGGCGTAGAACCCGTTGCGGAACGGCGACTCGTGCGGTTCGTAGTGCGTCGGCAGCGGGCCGTCGGCCAGCCCCGACGGGGCGAACAGCCACGCCTTGCCGTCGGACTGCATGATGAACGGGTCGTCGCCCCGGAGGGCGGCCGGGCCCACGGCGTCCGGCGGCGGCACGTGGTCCGGTGGCTTGGTCTTCTCGAAGTCGGGGACGTCGTGGCCGGTCCATTCGCGACGGTCGGCGTCCCACCACACCAGCGCCTTCCGCTCGCTCCACGGCTTCCCGGCCGGATCGGCGGACGCGCGGTTGTAGAGGACGCGGCGGTTGAGCGGCCAGACCCAGCCCCATTCGTGGGCGTAGAAGTCCTGCTCGAACCGGGACTTGCGGCGGGCCGCCTGGTTGACGCCGTCGGCGTAGACGCCGCTGTAGATCCAGCAGCCACAGGACGTGCTGCCGTCGGCCTTGAGGTCCAGGTAGCCCGAGACCTCCTTGCCGGTGCTCAGGTCCTGGCCGTTGATGCGGCGCAGGACGTCGCCGGCGGACGGCTCGTCGCCGTGCACCTCGTAGTCCCACGCGAGGTCGAGCAGCGGCCGGTCGCGCTCGTCGGCGGACCCGGCCAGCCGCTCCCGCAGCTTCCGGCCCAAGTGGTAGAAGAACCACAGGTCCGAGCGCTGGTCCCCGGCCGGTTCGACGGCTTTCTCGCGCCACTGCAGCATCCGCTGCGTCTGAGTGAACGTCCCCTCCTTCTCGGCGTGCGACGCGGCGGGGAAGAAGAACACCTCGGTGCGGCAGTCCTCCGGGACGATCTCGCCGGTCTCGACCTCGGGCGCGTCCTTCCAGAAGGTGGCGCTTTCGATCATCACCAGGTCGCGCACGACGAGCCAGTCGAGGTTGGCCATGCCGAGCCGCTGCAGCTTCCCGTGCGCCGAGCCGACGGCGGGGTTCTGGCCGAGCAGGAAGTAGCCGGACACCTTGCCGTCGACCATGTCCATCACGGTCCGGTAGGTGCCGTGGTCACCGTTGATCCGCGGCAGGTAGTCGAAGCAGAAGTCGTTGTCCGGCGTGGCTTTCTCGCCCCAGTACTCCTTCAGCAGCGACACGGTGTAGGCGTCGGCGTTGCGCCAGAAGCCCTTCTGCTTGTCGCCGCGGACGCTACCGAGGTAGTCGTCCAGGGTCCGGTGCTCCGGCGTGGGCATCGGCAGGTAGCCGGGCAGCAGGTTGAACAGCGTGGGGATGTCGGTCGAGCCCTGGATGCTGGCGTGCCCGCGCAGCGCGAACACCCCGCCGCCGGGCCGGCCGATGTTGCCCAGCAGCAGCTGGATGATCGAGCCCGCCCGGATGTACTGCGCGCCGACGCTGTGCTGGGTCCAGCCCACGCTGTACACGAGCGCCGCCGTGCGTTCCCGGCCCGAGTTCGACGTCCACGCGTCACAGACCCGCCGGAACAGCTCCTGCGGCGTCCCGCAGGTCGCTTCGACCATCTCCGGGGTGTAGCGGGCGAAGTGGCGCTTGAGGATCTGGAAGACGCAGCGCGGGTGCTCGAGCGTCGGGTCGGCGGCGATCTCCTCGCTGCCGCCTTCGAGGACCGGGCCGCCGGAGCCGTGCTGGTAGGACGACGACGTCTCCTTGCCGTGCCCGGTGTCGTGCGGCTCGACGCTTTCGTAGTGCCAGGTCGCCGGGTCGTAGGCGGCCTTGGCTTCGTCGTAGCCGCTGAAGAGGCCGTCGAGGTCCTCGGTGTCCTGGTAGTCCTCGGCGACCAGGAAGGACGCGTTCGTGTACGCGACCACGTACTCCCGGAAGTCCAGGTCGTTGCTCAGGATGTGGTTGATCACCCCGCCGAGGAACGCGATGTCGGTACCGGCGCGCAGCGGGACGTGGGCGTCAGCCAGCGCGCTCGTCCGGGTGAAGCGCGGGTCGATGTGCAGCACCTCGGCGCCGCGCGCCTTCGCCTCCATCACCCACTGGAACCCGACCGGGTGCGCCTCGGCCATGTTGGAGCCCATGATGATGACGCAGTCGGAGTTCTGCAGGTCCTGCTGGTAGTCCGTCGCGCCGCCGCGACCGAAGGAGGCCCCCAGACCGGGAACCGTGGCGGAGTGTCAAATCCGGGCCTGGTTCTCGATCTGGATCGCGCCCAGCGCCGTGAACAGCTTCTTGATCAGGTAGTTCTCTTCGTTGTCCAGCGTGGCGCCGCCGAGGCTGGCGATCCCCATCGTGCGCCGCAGCGGCTTCCCGTGGGAGTCGGTGTCCTGCCACCCCTTGCGGCGGGCGTCGAGCACGCGGTCGGCGACCATGTCCAGCGCCGTGTCGAGGTCGAGGTCGGTCCACTCGGTCGAGTGCGGCGCGCGGTAGCGGACCTTCTGCTCCCGCTGCGGCCCGGTGACCAGCTGCTTGCTCGCCGAGCCCTTCGGGCAGAGCCGGCCGCGGGAGATCGGGCTGTGCGGGTCACCCTCGATCTGGACGACCCGCTCGTCCTTGACGAAGATCTGCTGGCCGCAGCCGACGGCGCAGTACGGGCAGACCGACTTCGCGACCCGGTCGGCGCTCGCGGTGCGCGGGGTGAGGGCCGCCGACCGGGGCGATTCGGCCGCCTTGCCGCGGCCGAGCGGGTCGCCGCCGGTCAGCTGGCGGTAGACGGGCCACGACTCGAGCCACTTGCGTGGTCCCATGTCGCCTCCGTTCGCCTCGCTGCTCGCCGCGAAGTCTACTCGGGGCAGGCGCACCTTGACCGGCCGAAGACAGCGTCAGGCCGGGTGAAGTTCGGCCGGTGGCGCGACGGGCAGGTACCGGCCCGCCGCTTCCGCGAGCGCGACGAACCGGTCGGCCCGCAGCTTGGCGACGACGAGGTACGCCGCTGTCGCCGGGTCCGCCCGGCCAGCGCGTGCCCTCCTCGGCGAGGTACCGGGCGGTCACCAGGTCGTAGCGCGTCTTGGCCCGAGTACTCCCGGCTGCGCCGCGCGCCGCCGGGCTCACTCGGGCGGCGGCTCCCGGATCTCCTCCGGCATCGAGCCGCCGGCGACGTCGGCGGCGATGCCTAGCTCTTCCTCGTAACCCCGCGCGCCGAGGCCGTCTTCGCGCACCGCGGGGGCCGTCGCGTCGACGTCGGGTCGCTCCTCGGCCAGGCGCTCGCCGAGCGGGCGGTCGTGGGCCTGCTCCCACGGCGTCATGCCGTACTTCGTGACACCGGTCCAGCGCTCGGGGGGGTCCATGGCCCCTTCGAGGGGATCCTGGCGAAGGCGGTCCTCGTCGAGGTCTTCGGCGCTGTTCAGCGCCGCCGGATCGGTCTCCACCGGGTCCGGCGCGCCGGTGTCCTGGGGTGGGTCGTAGGGCTGGTGCGGTTCGGTCACCGCGGCACCTCCTTCCTTCGCTGGGAACCGGAGGCTGCCCCGATCGCGCCCGGCGAAACGTCCGGGCGCCCGGCGAAGACCGGGCCGGCCTTCGTTTCCGTCGCCGGGGCGCGGGTACTTGCGGCGGATGGCGGGAAGACGCGACGAACTCCAGCGGATCGCGGCGGAGAATTTCGGCTGGCCACAGCTCACCGACGAGCAGCTGGCGGCGATGGAGCACGTGATGAGCGGGCACGACGTGCTCGCCGTGCTGCCCACCGGGGCCGGCAAGTCGGCGATCTACCAGGTGCCCGCGCTGCTGCTGGACGGCCCGACCGTGGTGGTGTCCCCGCTGATCGCCCTGCAGAACGACCAGATCGAGGCCATCGAGGAGAGCCGGGCCCCGCAGGCGGTCGCCTTGAACTCCGCACAGCGCGCGGCCGAGCGCAAGCACGCGTGGGAGTCGCTGCGGGAGGGCAAGGCCGAGTACCTGTTCCTGTCCCCGGAACAGCTGGCCTCCGACGAGGTCCTCGACGCGGTCGCGGAGCTCGGCGTCTCGCTGTTCGTGGTGGACGAAGCGCACTGCGTTTCGGCGTGGGGGCACGACTTCCGACCGGACTACCTGCGCTTGGCGCCGGTGCTCGAGCGGCTCGGGCGCCCGCGGGTGATCGCACTGACGGCGACCGCCGCGCTGCCCGTGCGCACCGACATCGTGGCCCGGCTGGGGCTGCGCGACCACCGGGAGGTGCTCGCGAGCTTCGACCGGCCCAACCTGCGCCTCGGCGTCGATCCGCTGCCGGACGACGACGACCGGCACCAGGCGGTCATCACCCGGACGCGCGCGCTGACCGCCGATCCCGCGACGCGGCCGGGGCTGGTGTACGTCACCAGCCGCAAGGACGCCGAAACCTACGCCGGGGAACTCGCCGCGGAGGGCGTCCGCGTGGCGGCCTATCACGCCGGGATGAAGGCGGCCGACCGCGAACGCGTGCACGAAGAGTTCCTGCGCGGCGATCTCGACGCGGTGGTCGCGACCTCGGCGTTCGGCATGGGGATCGACAAGGCCGACCTGCGGTTCGTGCTGCACGCGGCGGCGCCGGAGTCGCTCGACACCTACTACCAGCAGATCGGCCGCGCCGGCCGCGACGGCGAACCGGCCGAAATCACCCTGTACCACCGGCCGCGGGACCTGGGCCGGCAGAAGTTCCTCACCGCGGCGAAGGCGCCCGAGCAGGCGCTGGCCGAGGTGGCCACCACCCTCGCCGAGCACGACAGGCCGCTGAAACCGGCGGAACTCGGCAAGGAGGTGGCCGTCTCGGCGGCCCAGCGCACCCGGGCGGTGAACCTGCTGGAGCAGACAGGCTCGGTCGGTGTCACCGCCGACGGCCGCCTCGAATACCGGGACTCCGGTGTGGACCCCGGCCAAGCCGTCGAGCAGGGCGTCGAGGCCGCCGAGGCCCACCAACGGCTGATCCGGTCCCGGATCGAGATGATGCGCGGCTACGCCGAGACCACCGGCTGCCGCCGCCAGTACCTGCTCGGCTACTTCGGCGAGCAGCTCGAGCAGCCGTGCGGCAACTGCGACACCTGCATCGCCGGCACCGCCGAAGCGCAGTCGTCCGGTGGCGGGGATTTTCCCGTCAACAGCGCGGTGGAGCACGCGGAGTGGGGCCGCGGCATCGTGATGTCCGCGGACGACGACACGGTGACCGTCGTGTTCGACCACCACGGCTACAAGACGCTGTCGGCGCCCGCGGTCCGCGGGCACAAGCTCCTCGCTGTCGTCGACAGCACCGGCCGGCCGCGGGATTGACCGCGGTCCGCGCGGGTAGCCCGGGGGGCAGTTACCAGGGCCCCGGTGCCCAGCCGGCGGTCCGCAACGAAGGCGGTCCCCGGTCGAGATGAGGTTCGCCACGAACAAGCCGGTCAGACGCCGCGCAGCGGGGACCAGGCTCGACCTGCACGTGGCCACCCGAGCCTGGAAGGTGCTGGGCGGCTCGGGGGTGAACGGACGAGCGGCATCCGGCCACCGTGCTCGCGGTGGCCGGATGCCGGTGGCCGTCAGGGTTTGAGGACGACCTTCTCGCAGTTGTCCTGCTTGTTCTTGAAGATCTCGAAGCCGCGTTCCGCCTCGTCCAGCGCCAGCGTGTGGGTGATGATCCGGGTCGGGTCGAGCTCCCCGCGTTCGATGCGCTGCAGCAGCGGCTTCATGTAGCGCTGCACGTGGCATTGCCCGGTCCGCAGGGTCAGCGACCGGTTCATCCACGCGCCGGCCGGGAACTTGTCCAGCAGCCCGCCGTACACGCCGATCACCGAGACCACGCCGCCGCTGCGGCACGACAGGATCGCCTGGCGCAACGCGTGCGGCCGTTCGGTCTCCGACCGCACCGCCTGCTTGACCCGGTCGTACGCGGCGATGTGCGCGCTGCCGTGCGTGGCCTCCAGGCCGACCGCGTCGATGCACTTGTCCGGCCCGCGCCCACCGGTCAGTTCCAGCAGCCGGGACCGCACGTCGACCTCGTCGAAGTTCACCGGCGTGTAGCCCGCCCGCTCCGCCAGCTCCAGCCGGTACGGCTCCTTGTCGATGGCGATGACCTTCGCGGCACCCAGCACCCGGGCGCTGTCCATGGCGAACTGGCCGACCGGGCCGGCGCCCCAGACCGCGACCACGTCGCTGGGCCGGATGTCGCACATCTCGGCACCCATGTACCCGGTGGGCAGGATGTCGGAGAGGAACAGCACCTGCTCGTCGGTCAGGTCCGACTCGATCTTCAGCGGGCCGACGTCGGCGAACGGCACCCGCGCGTACTGCGCCTGACCGCCCGCGAAGCCGCCGGTCAGATGCGAATAGCCGAAGATCCCGCAGACCGGGTGACCGAACATCTTCTCCGCGATCCCGGCGTTGGGATTGGTGTTCTCGCAGCAGGAGTACAGCTCGGCGGCGCAGGCACCGCACGCACCGCAGGCGATCGGGAACGGCACGACGACCCGGTCCCCGACGCGCAGCCGGTCCGGATCGACGCCCTTGCCGACCTCGAGCACTTCGCCCATGAACTCGTGCCCCATCACGTCGCCGTCCTGCATGGTGGGCACGTACCCGTCGACCAGGTGCAGGTCCGAGCCGCAGATCGCGGTGGAGGTGATCCGGATGATCGCGTCGCGGCTGTTCAGGATCTTCGGGTCCGGCACGTCCCGGACCTCGACCTTGTTGCGGCCCGCCCAAGTGTTCGCCCTCATGCGTCCGCTCCCTTCTCGAGCTCGGCATCCGACAGCGGTTGCGCCGGGCGCTGCGGGAACTCCTTGCGCGCCCGCTTCCCCCACGGGGCGCCGTCGGACCGGACCACCTCGCCGGTCTCCAGGACCTGCTTGAGCCGGCGCAGGTCGTCGTCGAGCTGCTGGTGCGGTTCCTCGCCGAAGTACTTGGCGACCGCCTTGCCGACCGAGCCGCCGGGGATTTCGTACACCAGGACGACGTTCACCTCGGTGCTCACCCCGTCCGGGGCGGGCGCGAACCAGACCGTGCCGGCGTTCGGCACGTCCGCTTTCCCGGTCGAGCGCCACGCGATCCTCTCGCCGGGTGTCTCGTCGGTGATTTCCGCGTCCCACTCGACGTCCTTGCCGAACGGGGCACTGGCGGACCAGTGGCTCGTCCGGTCACCGGTGGCGCGGACCTGCTCGAGGTGCGCCATGAACGTGGGAAGGTTCTCCAGGTCGCGCCAGAACGCGTAGACGTCCGGCGCGGGTTTGCGGATGGTGGTCGTTGCGGTCAATTCCACGGATCCTCCTTTGCGTGCGCCCCGCGCCGCCGGCCGGGAGCCGCTGTTCTTCGCTCGAGTGGCCCGCACGGCGGTCAGCAGGTCCAGTGCCGTGATCCCGGCGACGGCGCCGGTGACCCCGACGAGCCGCCGCCGGCGGCGCCCGCCACGGTGGGCGATGGCGATCCCCAGCGCGGTCAGGTCCATCGCGTCGCCCGCGACCCTGGTCCACGCCCAGACGCCGGTCCGCCGGCTCGTCAGGAGCCCGGCCGCGTGGATCAGCTCGCGTGCCCCGACGGCCGGTACCACCGCCCGGGACGTCGCGGAGTCGTCGACGCCGCTGATCCGGCGCACCGTGCCCGGCGCCGCCAGCTGTGCCACGCCGAGACCGAAGCTCAGCCAACCCAGCCGCCGGCCCTGCCGCTGTACCTCGTGGTGCCTTGCTTGCCCTGCCGTTCGGCTTGGCGATGGCGTCATGGGTAGCCTCCGTATCCGATCGCGCCTGTCGAACGGGCCCGGTGCACCGCCTGGGGCGCGTTCGATCTGGGCTCGGCTACCCCTCGGCGATCCGGCTAACCCACGGATCGACCACGGCGCGGAGAAGGCATCCGGTCGTGGGAGGCGAGTCGGTGGACTCGCTCGGGGGCGCCGCACGGAGAACGGGAACGCGGGCGGGCTGCCCGCCTCGATGCCGACGACCGTCGGCGCCGGTTTGTCCAGGGCGTCGAGAAGCGCGCCGGCGTCGGCGGCCGCACCGAGACCACGCAGGTCCGGGCGACGACTCAGTGGTGCCGGGCCAGGTGGTCCCACCATCTCGGGCGAGACCGAAAGCTACCCGGGCCGGAAGTCACTCGTCGGACTGTCCGAAAAGGACTGGTCGTCACGCCTCGGCCGGCTCGATCCCGAGGTGCTCGCGCAGGGTCGTCCCGGTGTACTCGGTCCGGAACGAGCCGCGCTCCTGCAGCAGCGGCACCACGGTGTCGGCGAACTCGTCGAGGCCGCCGGGGGTGACGTGCGGGACGAGGATGAACCCGTCGCTCGCGTCGGCCTGCACGAGGTCGTCGATCGCGGCGGCGACGGTCGCGGGTGCGCCGATGAACGTCTGCCGGCCGGTGACTTCGATGATCAGGTCGCGGGTCGACAGGTTCTTCGCCTCGGCGAGCTGCCGCCATTCGCGGGCCGTGGCGAGGGGGTCGCGGTACATCCGGACGCTGGCGCGGCCCGGCGCGATCGTGGATTCGCCGACCACGGGGTCGAACGCGGGCAGCGGGCCGTCGGGGTCGTGGCCGGACAGGTCGGTGTTCCAGAGCTGCTCGAGGAACTTGATCGCGGTCTGCGCGCTGACCTGCTGCCGCCGCACGACGTGGGCGCGCTCGTGGGCATCGGCGTCGGTGTCGCCGAGGACGAACGTCGCCGCGGGCAGGATCACCAGCTGCTCCGGGGTCCGGCCGTACTTCGCCAGCCTGCCCTTGACGTCGGAGTAGAACGCCTGGCCCGCTTCGAGGGTGCCGTATCGGCTGAAGATCGCGTCCGCGGTCGCCGCGGCGAATTCCCGGCCCTCGTCGGAGTCGCCGGCCTGGATGATCACCGGGCGGCCCTGGGGGCTGCGCGGCACCGGGAACCGGCCCTCGATGGCGAAGTGCGCGTCGTGGTGGGCGAAGGCGCCCGCGGCGGGATCGCGCAGGAACTCGCCGGTTTCGGCGTCGGCGGCGATCTCGTCGCCGCGCCAGGAGTCGAACAGCTCCCAGGCGGTGCGCAGGAACGTCTCGGCGCGCTCGTAGCGCTGGTCCTGGGGAAGGAACCCGCCGCGGCGGAAGTTCTCGCCGGTGAAGGCGTCCCACGACGTGACGACGTTCCACGCGGCGCGCCCGGCGGAGAGGTGGTCGAGCGAGGCGAACTGCCGGGCCACCTCGAAGGGCTCGTTGAACGTCGAGTTGATCGTGCCCGCGAGGCCGAGCCGGTCGGTGACGGCGGCCAGCGCCGAGAGCACGGTGAAGGTGTCGGGACGGCCGACGACGTCGAGGTCGTAGATCTGCCCGTTCTGCTCGCGCAGCCGCAGGCCTTCGGCGAGGAAGAAGAAGTCGAACTTCGCGCGTTCGGCGGTCTGCGCGAGCTTGACGAAGGAGCCGAACTCGATGTGGCTGCCGGCTTCGGGGTCGCTCCACACGGTCGTGTTGTTGACGCCGGGGAAGTGCGCCGCGAGGTGGATCTGCTTACGGGACATGGCAAGCCTCCTCAGACGGCGGCGTAGCGGTTGGCGGGCCGGGCAAGACCGAGCAGCCCGCGCAGGGTGCTCGCCTCGTACTCGGTGCGGAAGGCACCGCGGCCTCGCAGTTCGGGGACCAGGCCGCGGGTGATCGCGGTCAGGTCGTGCGGCACCGCGCCCAGCCGCAGCCGGAAGCCGGAGAGCCCGGCGTCCTGCCAGTCGAGCAGCAGGTCGGCGAGCCCGGCCGGAGTGCCGGTGAAGGTGTACGCGTCCGAGGTGTACTCGGCGCCGAACCGGTCGTCGAGCCGGGCCTTGCGGTCGGCGGCGGCCTGCTCGGTCTCGTCGAGGAACACGACGACGTCACCGAAAACGTGCAGGGTTTCGGCGGCGCGTCCGGCCTTCTCCTGCTCGTCGCGCACGGCGGCGACGATCGTGGCGGCCTGCCCGCGGTCGAACGGTGTCACGTAGACGACGTCGGCGGAGCGGGCGGCGAGCCGGTAGGGGATGGCGGCGTGCGCGAGGGAGGTGACCGGGGGCTGGCCCTGCGGCGGCCGCGGCGTGATCGACGGGCCCTTGACCGAGAACCAGCGGCCTGCGAAGTCGATGTAGTGCAGCTTCTCGCGGTCGACGAACCGGCCGGTGGCGACGTCGCGGATCTCGGCGTCGTCCTCCCACGAGTCCCACAGCCGGCGCAGCACCTCGACGTAGTCCGCGGCTTCGTCGAAGAGGTCGGCGAGCGGGCTGGGCTTGCCGGGTTCGGCCGAGTCCTCGAGCCGGAACTCGCCGAAGTCGCGGCGCCCGAAGTGCCGGTTGTCGGCGGCGCGCCCCGCGACCTGCACGCGGACGCCGGCCCGCCCGGTGCTCACGTAGTCGAGCGTGGCGATGGCCTTGGACAGGTGGAACGGCTCGGTGTGGGTGACCACGGCGGTCGGGACGAGCCCGATGTGCGAGGTCAGCGGTGCGACGCGGGCGGCGATGAGCACGGCGTCGAGGCGGCCCTGGACGATGTCGGTCCGCTCGCCCGGCCGGTCGAGGTAGCTCACCGTCTGCAGGGCCAGGGAGTCTTCGATGGTGACGAAGTCCAGCTTGGCGGCCTCGGCCTCGCGGACCAGGTCCGCCCAGTACCCGGCGGTGAGCAGATCACGCGGCCGTGCCCCGGGTTCGCGCCACGCGGCGGGGTGCCACCCCGCCCCGTCCAGCGCGACGGCGATCCGCGGTCCGGGTGCTGATGCCATCTCGGCGTTCCCTCCGGTCGGTCCTCGTGCCGGTCGGTCCTCGTGCGCAGTGTGCGCCGAGTCCCGCGCCTCGCGCGGGACCGGCCAACTGCTGGGACGAGCGGGGAACGCGGGGAATAAACCGCGGGTCACCCGACTTCGTTCAGCTTTCCGGTGGCGACGTCGAAGACGAAGGCCCGCGCGGACTCCGATCGACTGGCGCAGGTCCTCTTGAAGCACTCAGGCGTCCGCGTGGTGGACCCAAGTCGGGCATCCAGTCGCAAATCACCGCGCAGGCCGGGAACTTGCTGTCCGGATCGTGAGATGGTGGATCGATCACTGGGTTCGGCAGGCGAACTTCCTTAAGGTCCTGATCGTCACTCGATCGGCTGAACCTTGAAGGTGCTGTGGTCAACCCTCCGCCGACACCCACCGGTGTCCCGGCCCTCGCGGCACGTTCCCTGCCGGCCGCGGTGTGGCGTGCCGTCCGCTCCGGGCGGTGGACGTCCGTCTGCGCGCTCCTGATCGTCGTCATCGTGCTGCTCGCCGCCGGGGCCGACCTGTTCGTCCTGGCCGAAGGGCAGAGCCTGGTCCCGGACATCGCCACGCTCGGCCCGACCGGGTTGCCCGCCGGGGCGCTGGGCGGGGTGAGCGGGGCGCACTGGTTCGGGGTCGAGCCGCTGACCGGCGTCGACCTCTTCGCGCTCGTCGCGCACGGCGCGCGGACATCGCTGCTCGTCGGCCTCGGCGCGACGGTGCTGGGCACCGTGCTCGGCGTCGTGATCGGGGTCAGCGCCGGCTACCTCGGCGGCTGGTGGGACCGCCTGGTGACGTGGACCGCCGACGTCATCCTCGGCTTCCCCTACCTGATCTTCATGATCGCGCTCGGCGCGGTCCTGCCGGTCGACTTCCCCCGGCAGGTCACGCTGATCGTCGTCCTCGGGCTCTTCGGCTGGCCGCGCGTGGCCCGCATCGTCCGGTCGCAGACCCTGACGCTGGCCAGGCGCGACTTCGTCGCCGCGGCCCGGGTCATCGGCGGCGGGCCGTGGCACGTGTTCACCAAGGAGCTGCTGCCCAATCTCTGGGCGCCGATCATCGTCGTCGCCAGCCTGGCCATCCCGTCGATGATCGGCAGCGAGGCCGCGCTGTCGTTCCTCGGCGTCGGCGTCCTGCCCCCGACGCCCAGCTGGGGCCACCTCATCAGCACCGCCATCGACTTCTTCGAAACCGACCCGCTGTACCTGATCTTCCCCGGGCTCCTGCTGTTCCTCATCACGCTGGCGTTCAACGTCGTCGGCGACGCGATCCGCGACACGCTCGATCCGCGCTCGGGAGGTGCGGCCTGATGCGCACCGCGCGGTTCGTCGCCACCCGGTTCGCCGGGATGCTGCTGGTCCTGCTGGTCGTCGCCTTCGTGACGTTCGTGGTGTTCTACGTCCTGCCCGCCGACCCGGCGCGGATGGCCTGTGGCCGTCCGTGCTCGCCCGAGGGGCTGCAGCTGGCGCGGGAGTTCATGGGCTACGACGTCCCGTGGTACCGGCAGTTCCTCGACTTCCTCGGCGGGATCATCGGCGGCCGGACGTTCGGGACCGGCGCCGCGGCCGTCCACTGCACCGCGCCGTGCTTCGGCTGGGACTTCCAGAACAACGTCGGCGTGCTCAGCGAGATCGGTGGCCGGATCGAGGTCAGCTTCTCGGTCGCGCTGGGCGCGGCCGTGATCTGGATCGTCCTGGGCGTCGGGCTCGGCGTGCTTTCGGCGCTGCGGCGCGGAACCGCCGTCGACCGGATCACGATGGCCGCCGCGATGGCCGGGGTGTCCATGCCCGCCTACCTGGCCGGGATGATCGGCATCACGATCTTCGCCTTCGCGCTCGACGTCGTGCCGAAGTCCGGGTACGTGCCGCTGACCGAGGACCCCGCGCAGTGGGCGTGGCACCTGGTGCTGCCGTGGTTCGTGCTGGCGTTCCTGCACGCGGCGATCTACGCACGGCTCACCCGCGGGCAGATGCTGGAGACCCTCGGCGAGGACTACATCCGCACCGCCCGGGCGAAGGGCCTCACCGAACGGAAGGTCGTGGGCCGGCACGCGCTGCGCAATGTCCTGCTGCCGATCATCACCGTCTTCGGCGTCGATCTCGGCGGGCTGCTGGCGGGGACGGTGATCACCGAGCGGATCTTCGGCATGGCCGGCGTCGGGCGGCTGCTCGTCGAAGCGATCGCGTCGCTCAACCTGCCGGTGCTGCTGGGCGTGACGTTGTTTTCGGCCCTGCTGGTCACGGTCCTGAACTTCCTGGTCGATCTCTGCTACGGCGCGCTCGATCCGCGGGCTCGCCTCGTCTGAAGGGGACACGATGAAACGGGGATACCTGCGACTTGCCGCGGGGGTGACGGCCGCCGTCACGCTGCTGACGGCGTGCGGCGCCAACGACACACCGGCCGCACCGGGCGGCACCGTCAAGCCGGGCGGGAACCTCGTCCTGCTCAACGACGCGCCGTCGATCACCTGGGATCCCGCGAAGAGCTCGAACCTGGTCGTCACCACGCTCGGGCTGATCCACCGGCGGCTGACGTCGTGGGACGTCGCCCCGGGCAAGGACACCACGATCGTGCCCGACCTGGCCACCGACACCGGCCGCCCGAGCGACGGCGGCAAGACGTGGACGTTCACCCTCAAGGACGGCCGCAAGTACGCCGACGGCACGCCGATCAAGGCCGAGGACGTCAAGTGGGGCCTGGAGCGCTCGTTCGCGCCAGCCTTCTCCGGTGGCCTCGCCTACCACAAGGACCTGCTGTCGCCGGGCCTGGCGTACAAGGGCCCGTTCGAGGGCAAGGAACTCGACACCATCCAGACGCCGGACGCCAAGACGATCGTCTTCCACCTCGCCCGCGCGTACGGCGACTTCAACTGGGTCGCCAGCACCCCGGCGTTCTCCCCGGTGCCCAAGGGCAAGGGAGCCGAGGCGAACTACGGCGACCACCCGGTCGCTTCCGGCCCGTACCAGCTGCAGAGCTACGAGCGCGGCAAGTCGGCGAAGCTCACGCGCAATCCGAACTGGAGCCACGACGAGGACAAGACGCGGCTGGCGAACCCGGACACCATCGAGTTCCAGCTCGGCCAGGACACCAGCGTCATTTCGAAGCGCCTGATCGACGACAGCGGGACCGACCGCAACGCCTTCGGCATGTCGTTCGCCTCGCCCGCCCAGCTGGCGCAGATCCAGGGCAACGCGTCGGCGAAGTCGCGGCTGGTGACGTCGGAATCCGGGGCGCTGGCCTACCTTTCGCTCAACACCCAGCGCGGCAACCTGACCAACCCGAAGGTGCGCCAGGCGTTCCAGTACGCCGTCGACAAGGCCGCGTACCAGGTCGCGAGCGCGGGCAGCGCCCAGCTCGCCGGCGACGTCGCCACCACGCTCATCACGCCCGGTCTGCAGGGCCGGGAGCAGTACGACCTGTACCCGGCGCCGCCGTCCGGTGACGTGGCGAAGGCCAAGCAGCTGCTGGCCGAGGCGGGCTTCCCGAACGGCCTCGACGGCCTGGTCCTGGCCACCCACAACGAAAACGGCTACCCGGAGAAGGCCGCCGCGATCCAGGCCTCGCTGGCCAGGGCGAACATCAAGGTCACCATCAAGCCCCTCGACGAGGACACCTACACGTCCGAAGTGGACACCAAGGGCCTCTCGGACTACGACCTGACGCTCACCTCGTGGCAGCCGGACATCCCGTCGGCCAATGCGAACATCCAGCCGCTGTTCCAGTCCACCGAGATCGGCAACGGCGGGGTCAACGAATCCCGCTACCACAACCCCGAGGTCGACAAGCTCATCACCGAGGCACAGGCCACCGTCGATCCGGCCGAGGCGGGCAAGAAGTGGGCGGCGCTGGACAAGAAGATCCTCGCCGACTCGCCCGTCGTGCCGCTGATCTACACCCGCAACTCCTTCCTGCACGGCTCGAACGTCGGCGACGTCCAGATCGGCCGCTTCCCGGCCTACGTCGACTACCGCAAGTTCGGGATCGTCCAGTGACCGGAGCCGGGCTCCTTCGGCTGCACGACGTCGCGGTCTCGTTCGGGGACGTCGAAGCCGTCCGCGGGGTCGGCTACGAGGTCCGTGCGGGCGAAGTCGTCGCGGTGGTCGGGGAGTCCGGCTCCGGCAAGACGGTCACCGCGATGTCCCTGCTCGGCCTGCTCCCGGCCACGGCCCGCGTAACGGGCCGCGCGGAGCTGGCCGGGCGGGATCTCTACACGATGACCCCGGCCGAGCTGCGGGAGGTCCGCGGCGGCGAAGTCGGCATGGTGTTCCAGGAGCCGATGAGCGCGCTCAACCCGGTGTTCACCGTCGGCGACCAGCTCGTCGAGGCCATCCGCACGCACCGGTCGCTCGGCGCCCCCGCGGCCCGGGAACGGGCGATCGAGCTGCTCGGCCTGGTCGGGCTGCCCGCGCCGCGCGAGCGGTTCCGGTCGTACCCGCACGAGCTGTCCGGCGGGCAGTTGCAGCGCGTCGTCATCGCGATGGCGGTGGCGAACGAGCCCCGGCTGCTGATCGCCGACGAGCCGACCACCGCGCTCGACGTCACCGTGCAGGCGGAGATCCTCGAGCTGCTGCGGGACCTCCGTGCGCGGTTGGCCACGGCGATCCTGCTGATCACGCACGACATGGGCGTCGTCGCCGATCTCGCCGACCGCGTGGTCGTGATGCACGAGGGCCGCGTGGTCGAACAGGGTGACGTCCGGACGATCTTCACCGCGCCGGCGCGGGACTACACGCGGCAGCTGCTCGGCTCGGTCGTCTCACTCGGCAGCGCCGCGACGACCGGGCTCGAACGCGCGCCGGCCGCGGACATCGAGGTGTCACCCGGGCATGTCGCGACGTCCGAGCACCCGGCGGTGGCGTCGGTTCCCGACGTGCCCGCCGAGGCGCCGCTGCTGCGCGTGGAGAACCTGTCGGTGACCTACCGCGGCCGCTTCCGCGCGATGGCCGTGCACGCCGCTTCGGGAGTCAACCTGCACGTGGCGCCGGGGGAGGTGCTCGGCCTGGTCGGGGAGTCGGGTTCGGGAAAGAGCACGGTCGCGCGCGCCGTCACGGGCCTGATCGCGCCCACGGCGGGCTCCGTGCGCATCGGGGACGCGGACATCACCCGGGTGCGCGGCCGGGCGGCGAAGGCCCTGCGGCGCCGGATCGGCGTGGTGTTCCAGGACCCGCTGTCTTCGCTGAACCCGCGCACGACGGTGGGGGAGAGCGTCGCGACCCCGCTGCGGCTGCACCGCGCGGCTCGCGGGTCCGAAGTGGACGGCCGGGTCGCCGCCCTGCTCGAAGCCGTCCAGCTTTCGCCGTCGCTGGCTTCGCGGTACCCGCACGAGCTTTCCGGCGGGCAGCGGCAGCGTGCCTGCATCGCGCGGGCCCTGGCGCTGCGCCCGGACCTGCTGGTGGCCGACGAGCCGACGAGCGCGCTCGACGTCACGATCCAGGCCCGGATCCTCGATCTGCTGCGCGAGCTGCGGCACGAGTTCGGCTTCGCCTGCCTGTTCATCAGCCACGACCTCGCGGTGATCGAGCAGCTGGCCGACCGGGTGGCGGTGATGCACCGCGGGCACGTCGTCGAACAGGGCCCGGCGAAAGAGGTGCTCACCGCGCCGGCGCACCCGTACACGCGGCGGCTGCTGTCGGCGGCGCCCGTTGCCGACCCGGAGGCTCAACGCCGGCGCCGCGAAGCCTGGCGGCAGCTGCGCTGATGGTGGGCCGAGCGTGACCGGTCCCGGGGTGCCGCACTTTCGCTGGGGTGTCAAGGGCGCGTCGTCGCGGTGCCAGGGAATGGGACTCCGGTTCGCACAGTGGGACGGCCTCAAGCGCATGGCTAGCGTCGCGGTCGAAGCCGCAACCGTTCCCCGCTGGAGGCCGTCCGGTGTCCCCCTTTTCCCGTGCCCGCAACGCCGCGGCCCTGCTCGCCCTGCCCGTTCTCCTGACCGCCTGCTCCGCGGCCGGCACCGAACAAGCCGCCGACGCCGGGCCGCCGAAGGCCGGTGGCACGCTGCGCCTGGGCATCTCGTCCGCGCCCGACTGCATCGACCCGCAGCAGGCCGCCACGAACGCGTCCATCAACGTCGCCCGTCAGCTGGTCGACTCGCTGACCGACCAGGACCCGAAGACCGGCGAGATCAAGCCGTGGCTGGCCGAGAAGTGGGAGATCAGCGCCGATTCGACGGCGTTCACCTTCCACCTGCGCTCCGGCGCGACGTTCTCCGACGGCAGTCCGGTCGACGCGGCCGCCGTCAAGACGAGCTTCGACGGCATCAAGGCCCTCGGCACGAAGGCCCAGCTCGGCTACGGCTACCTGGCCGCGTACCAGTCGTCGACCGTCGTCGACCCGCGGACCGTCCGCCTCGACTTCTCCGCGCCCAGCGCCCAGTTCCTGCAGGCCAGCTCGACGATGTCGCTCGGCCTCCTCGCGCCCGCGGCGTTCAAGAAGACGCCGGAGCAGCGTTGCCAGGGCACCGGCCTGATCGGCTCGGGGCCGTTCGTCTTCGAAAGCCTGAAGCAGAACCAGGAGATCGTCCTGGCCAAGCGCACGGGCTACGCCTGGGGCTCGTCGCTGTTCAAGCACCAGGGTGAGGCCTACCTGGACAAGATCGACTACAAGATCGTGCCGGAGCCCGGCGTCCGCACCGGCAGCCTCGCCTCCGGCCAGCTCGACGCGGCCACCGACATCCAGCCGGTCGACGAGCCGCAGTTCAAGGGCAACGGCTTCAGCGAGAACATCCGGCCCAATCCCGGCGTCGTGTTCAACCTGCACGCCAACACCACCCGCGGCGTGCTCACCGACGAGAAGGTGCGGCAGGCCGTGCTCAAGGGCGTCGACCGCGCCGAGGTCGTGAACACGGTGCTGACGCCGAGCTACAAAGCCGCCACGAGCATCCTCGGCTCGGCGACGCCGCTGGTCAGCGACCTCTCGCAGCAGCTCGCGTACGACCAGAAGGGCGCGGACGCGCTGCTGGACGGCGACGGCTGGGTGCCCGGCCCGGGCGGGATCCGCGTCAAGAACGGGCAGCAGCTCAGCGCGTCCGTGGTCTTCTCGCCGGTGTTCAACCAGAACCGCAGCGTGCTGGAGCTGGTCCAGCAGCAGCTGCGCAAGATCGGCTTCGACCTGCGGATCGAGCAGCACACCACGGCCGAGACCACCCAGATCCAGCTGAGCGGGAACTACGACTTCCTCTGGTACAACGTGACCCGCGCCGACCCGGACATCCTGCGCGGCCAGTTCTCGACGAAGGCCGGCAACCGCAGCAAGCTCACGCCGGGCAACCCGCTCGACGTCGCCCTCGACGCGCAGTCGTCCACAGTGGACACTGTGAAACGCAAGCCGTCCGCCGACGAGGTGCAGAAGCTGATCGTCGACCACGCCTACGCGATCCCGGTGTTCGAGCTGACCCAGGTCGTCGCGCTGAGCTCGAAGGCGCACGCCGTCGACTTCGAGGCGTCGTCACGGCTGCAGTTGTTCGACGCGTGGCTGTCGTGAGGCGCTACCTCCTCCGCCGCGTCGGGCAGGCGGTGTTCGTGCTGTGGGCGGCGTTCACGCTCTCGTTCCTGATCCTGTACCTGCTGCCGGGCGACGCCGTTTCGGCGAAGCTCGCGAGCAGCGACGCGGGCTCGGCGGCCACGCCCGAGCAGCTCGCCGCCGCCCGCGCGGAGTACGGCCTCGACTCCCCGCTGCCGGTCCAGTACCTGAAACGGCTGGTTTCGGCCCTGCACGGCGACTTCGGGCGCAGCGTCGCGACCGGCGACGACGCGACGCACATGGTCGTCACGGCGTTGCCTCCGACGCTCGCGGTGACCGGGCTCGCGCTGGTGTTCGCGGTGCTGTTCGGCGGCGGGTCGGCGTTCCTCGGCACGCTCACGCGGTTCCGCTGGCTGCGGCAGGCGCTGCTCTCCCTGCCGTCGCTGGCGATCTCGCTGCCGCCGTTCTGGGTGGGCCTGCTGCTGATCCAGATCTTCTCGTTCCGGCTGCGGCTGCTGCCCGCACTGGGCACGCAGGGCTTCTCCGCGGTGCTCCTGCCCGCGATCACGCTGGCCCTGCCGACCGGCGCGATCATCGGGCAGGTGCTGGCCAAGAGCCTGGCCACGCAGCAGGAAGAGCCGTACGCGGAGATCGCGGCGGCCAAGGGCGCGAGCCGCTGGCGGGTCCACTTCGGACACCTGCTGCGCAACGCCGCCGTGCCGACGCTGACCGTCGCCGGCGTGGTGGCGGGCAACCTGGTCGCGGGTTCGGTGATCACCGAGACGGTGTTCTCGCGCGACGGCGTCGGCCGGATCACCGCGGCCGCCGTCACCGCGCAGGACGTCCCGGTCGTGCAGGCGGTGATCGTGCTGGCCGCACTGGTGTTCGTGGTGCTCAACCTGAGCGTCGACCTGCTCTACCCGCTGCTCGACCCGCGCATCGCGCGGACGCCGGAGGTGGCCCGTGGTTGACCTCGCGCCGGCCCGGGTGGTGCGGCGCCCCGGGCTGGCCATCGCCATCGCGGTGCTCGCGTTCGTGCTGCTCGCGGCCTTCGTGCCGACGCTGCTGACCGGGTACGACCCGATCACCGGCGTCCCGGTCGAGCGGCTGCAGGGGCCGTCGCTGCACCACCTGTTCGGCACCGACGAGACCGGCCGCGACGTCTACGCGCGGGTGATCCACGGTGCGTCGCTCTCACTGCGGGCCACCGCGATCGCCGTGCTCGTGGCGCTCGTCGCGGGCTCCGCGCTCGGCCTGCTGGCCGGATTCCGCGGCGGCTGGCTGGACACCGTCATCATGCGGATCGTCGACGTGTTCCTGGCCATCCCGCCGATCCTGCTGTCGCTGGCCCTGGTCACGGCGCTGGGCTTCGGCACGACGAACGTCGCGATCGCCGTCGGCATCGCGAACCTGGCGTCCTTCGCCCGCGTCATGCGCGCGGAGGTGCTTCGCGTGCGCAATGGGGTCTTCGTCGAAGCGGCGCGCGCGAGTGGAGTGCGCTGGTCGGGCGTACTGCTGCGGCACGTCCTGCCGAACGCGGCGGGCCCGGTGCTGGCGCTGGCGACGCTCACGCTCGGCACGGCCGTGCTCGAGGTGTCCGCGCTGAGCTTCCTCGGCTTCGGCGCGACCCCGCCGACGCCGGAGTGGGGCTCGCTCGTCGCGGGCGGCCGCAGCTTCCTCGCGACGGCTTGGTGGATGACGACGTTCCCGGGGCTGACGGTCGCGGCGGTGGTCCTCGCCGCGAACCGCCTGTCCCGCGCACTGGACGGAGGAGACCGATGACCCTGCTGCGGATCTCACAGCTGGCCGTGTCGTACCGGAAGGTCCCGGCTGTCCGTGACGTCGGCCTGGCCGTCGACGCGGGCGAGGTGGTCGCCGTCGTCGGGGAATCGGGCTCCGGCAAGTCGACCACGGCGCACGCGGCGATCGGCCTGCTGCCCCGCGGCGGCCGCATCGACGGCGGCTCGATCACCTTCGACGGCCGGGACCTGCTTTCCCTGTCGGACAAGCAGTGGCGTGGCGTGCGCGGCCGCGAGATCGCGCTGGTGCCACAGGACCCGGCGGTGTCGCTGAACCCCGTGCACCGGATCGGCGACCAGGTCGCCGAGGTGCTGAAGATCCACGGGCTCGCGGACCGGCGATCCGCCTCCGTGCAGGCGATCGAGCTGCTGGAGCGCGCGGGCGTGCCCCAGCCCGAGCTGCGGGCGAGGCAGTACCCGCACCAGCTGTCCGGCGGACTCCGGCAGCGCGTGCTGATCGCGTCGGCGCTGGCCGGGCGGCCGAAGCTGATCATCGCGGACGAGCCGACGTCGGCGCTGGACGTCACCGTGCAGCGCCGCATCCTCGACCACCTGACGTCGCTGGCGCTTGAATCGGGCACGGCGATCCTGCTGATCACGCACGACCTCGGCGTCGCGGCCGACCGGGCGTCACGAATCGTCGTGCTCTCGCAGGGCTCGGTGGTCGAAGAGGGTTCCTCGGTCGTCAGCGCGCCGACGCACCCCTACACCCGGCAGCTGCTGGCGGCGACGCCGAGCATGACGAGCACGGCACGGCCACCCGCACCGCCCGCCGAACCGCTCGTTTCCGTCCGGGACCTCGCGAAGACGTTCGAGGGCGGGATCCGCGCGGTCGACGGGATCTCGTTCGACATCCCGCGCGGTCAGACGCTGGCCCTGGTGGGCGAGTCGGGCTCGGGCAAGTCGACGACCGCCCGGATGGTGCTCCGGCTGGAGGCAGCCTCGGCGGGCTCGGTGGAGTTCGACGGCCACGACATCACCTCGCTCGCAGGTGCCGAGCTGCGCCGGCTGCGGCGACGGATGCAGATCGTCTACCAGAACCCGTATGCGTCGCTGAACCCGAAGTTCTCGATCGAGGACGTCGTCGCGGAGCCGTTGCGGGCGTTCGGCCTTCCGCGCACCCGGGTCCCGGAGCTGCTGGAGCAGGTCGCCCTGCCGGCGTCGGTGGCGCGCCGGAAGCCGGCCGAGCTCTCGGGCGGCCAGCGGCAGCGGGTGGCGATCGCGCGGGCCTTGGCGCTGCAGCCGGACCTGGTGGTGTGCGACGAACCGGTGTCGGCGCTGGACGTCTCGGTGCAGGCCCAGATCCTGCGGCTGCTGGCGGAACTGCAGTCGGAACTCGGGGTCACCTACCTGTTAATCTCCCACGACCTGGCCGTGGTCCGGCAGCTCGCCGACCACGTCGGGGTGCTGCGCGCGGGCGCGCTGGTGGAGCTGGGCCCGGCGGCCCGGGTACTGGCGGAACCGGACTCGGAGTACACGAAGGAGCTGCTGGCGGCGATTCCCGGCAGCCGGGTGCGGAACGGGCTGAGCACTACGGGAAGGTGACCCACTGGGAGGTCAGCAGGACGAGCTTGCCGCCGCGAGTGGACCAGTAAGCCGCGTAATCGAGTCGGCACTGATCCGCGGAGCCACTTTGCCTGAATCGGAGTTCATGACTGCAGGACTGTAGGCTCTGGTAAGCCGTCGGACCAGGGCAGCGCCCGCTCGTCCAGTTCTTGGGACTCCGGGTTCTCATCTCCTGGATGCCGTTGCTGCGGTGCGATGTCATGCTCCACGCTGCCGATCATGACCCAGCTCCACGAACCTCTGAAATTCGCCTATTGGGTGCCGAACGTCAGCGGCGGCCTCGTCACCAGTGATATCGAACAGCGCACCGACTGGGGGTATGAATACAACCGGGACCTCGCGGTCATCGCCGAGAACAACGGGTTCGAATACGCTCTCACCCAGGTGCGCTACACCGCCAGCTACGGCGCCGCCTACCAACACGAATCGACCGGCTTCAGCCTCGCGCTGCTGCTGGCGACGCAGCGGCTGAAGGTGATCGCGGCGGTCCACCCCGGACTGTGGCACCCCGGCGTGCTGGCGAAGTTCGTGGCCGGCGCGGATGTCCTGTCCGGTGGCCGGGCGGCGGTGAACGTCGTCAGCGGCTGGTTCAAGGACGAGTTCACCGGGCTCGGCGAGCCCTGGCTGGAGCACGACGAGCGTTACCGGCGTTCCGAAGAGTTCATCCGGGTGCTCAAGGAACTGTGGACGAACGACCACGCGGAGTTCGTCGGCGACTTCTACCGCATCCACGATTTCGACATCAAACCCAAGCCGCAGGCGCGCGAAGGCCGTCCGCATCCGGAGGTCTTCCAGGGCGGCAACTCCACCGCGGCGCGGAAACTGGCCGGCCGCGTGTCGGACTGGTACTTCAGCAACGGCAAGGACTACGACGGGTTCAGCGAGCAGGTGGCCGAAGTCCGCAGCTATGCCGCCGAGAACGACCACGTCGTCCGGTTCGGGTTGAACGGTTTCGTGATCGCCCGTGACAGCGAGTCCGAAGCGCGGGACGTGGTGCGCGAGATCGTCGCGAAGGCGAACGTGGCAGCGGTCGAGGGATTCCGTTCCGCCGTGCAGCAGGCCGGCAATTCCACCGCGGACAAGAAGGGCATGTGGTCGGATTCGGAGTTCGCCGACCTGGTGCAGTACAACGACGGCTTCCGCACCCGGCTCATCGGCACCCCGGAACAGATCGCCGAGCGTGCCATCGAATACAAGCGGCGGGGCGCGAGCCTGCTGCTGCTCGGTTTCCTGCACTTCCAGGAGGAGATCGAACACTTCGGCCGGCACGTGCTGCCGATCATCAGGGAACTGGAAAAAGACCTCGACCGCAGCGCCGCGACACCCGAACCCGTGAGGAGCCGAGCATGACCGACTGGATCGAACGCGCCCGCGAGGTCGCCGCCAAACTCGCCGTCGACGCCGTCGAACGCGACCAGCGAGGCGAAACGCCGTACCAGGAAGTCCAGCTGCTGAAGGACAATGGCCTGGTCACCCTGCTCGGCCCGGTCGACCACGGCGGAGGCGGGCAGACCTGGGACACCGCGTACCGGGTGATCCGCGAGATCGCGAAGGCCGACGGCTCGATCGGGCAGCTGCTGGGCTACCACTACCTGTGGGCCTGGGCGGCGCGCCTGGTGGCCACCGACGCCCAGGTCGCCGCCGTCGAAGAGCTGTACACCAAGGACAACCTGTTCTTCGGCGGCGCGGTGAACCCGCGGGACTCCGACCTGACGATCACCGAAGACGGCGACTCGATCGTCTACAACGGACACAAGTCGTTCTCCACCGGCAGCAAGGTGTCCGACCTGACCGTGCTGGAAGGCGTCCGGGAAGGCACCGAGGACCACATCTTCGCGATCGTCCCGTCTCGGCAGGAGGGCATCACCTTCCACGACGACTGGGACAACATCGGCCAGCGCCTCACCGAATCCGGCAGCGTGACGATCGACAACGTCCGGGTGCCGTGGGCGTCGGCCGCCGGGTACGTCGACCGGAAGTTCCAGCCGCTGGTCTACAACACGCTCAACGTCCCGGCGATCCAGCTCGTCTTCACCAACTTCTACCTCGGCATCGCCCAGGGCGCGCTGGAGACGGCGCTCGCGTACACCAGGGACCGGACCCGCGCCTGGCCCTACGGCGGTGACGACAAGCAGGCGGCCTCGGAGGAGTGGTACATCCTCGACGGCTACGGCGACCTGCAGGCGAAGCTGTGGGCCGCAGAAGCCCTGACCGACAAGGCAGGCGCGGCGATTTCCCGCGTGCTGCACGCACCGCGGGAGGAGCTGACGCCGGAAGCACGCGGCGAGGTGGCGGTCCTGATCGCGGCGGCCAAGCAGCGCACGGTGGACACCGGCCTGGAGATCGCGACGAAGATCTTCGAGCTGACCGGCGCCCGGGCGAGCGCGTCGAAGTACGGCCTGGATCGCTTCTGGCGCAACCTGCGGACCCACTCGCTGCACGATCCGTTGCCCTACAAGCGCCGCGAGGTGGGCGAGTACGCGCTGCTCGGCGAGTACCCGACGCCGACCTGGTACACCTGAGCGGAGTTCAGGCCGGGGCAGACCTCGTTGGTGTCCAGCACGCCGGACGGCCAGTGAGGGCCGGTAGCATGCGGCCGTGAGCGAGTCCCGTGCCGCGGCGGAGAAGCCGCCGCGGCGTGCCGACGCGCGGCGCAACGCCGAAAACGTCCTCGAAGCCGCGGCCGCGGTGTTCGTGACGTCCGGCGTCGAAGCACCGATCCGGGAGATCGCCGCCCGGGCCGGGGTGGGCACGGCGACTATCTACCGCCACTACCCGACCCGGGCCGACCTGATCCTCGCGGTGTACCGGCGGCAGGTCGAGTCCCTGGCCGAAGCCGGTCCCGCGCTGCTCGCGGCCGAACCGGGACCGCACCAGGCCCTCACGAAGTGGATCGACCGGTTCGTCGACTTCGTCATCACCAAGCAGGGCCTGGCGTCGGTGCTGCAGTCCGACGAATCGTGCTACGACCCGCTGCACGCCTACTTCCTCGAACGCCTCGGCCCGGTGTGCACGCAGCTGCTGGACGCCGCCGCGGCGGCCGGGGAGATCACCCCCGGTCAGGACGCGTACGAGCTGATGCGCGGCGTCGGCAGCCTGTGCGCCGGCGCGGGCACCGCGACCCGCTACGACGCGCGCCACCTCGTGCGGCTTCTGGTCAGCGGCCTGCGCAAACTGGAGTGAGCACAGACGGCCGGTCGTGAGTGAGAAACTGGGTTAGCACACTGTTTCTCACTCACGACCCGGTCCCGGCTCCCGCACGCGACAGGATCCCGGCCACCCCGCGGACCGTGCGGGTCCGGTAGAGGTCGGCCACCGCCAGGTCGCCGAGGCCCGCCTTGCGGATGCCGTCGACGATCGTGAAGGCCAGCAGGGAGTTGCCGCCGGTGAGGAAGAGGTCGTCGTCCAGGGCGATCGGGCGGCCGACGGCGCCGGCCCACAGCTCGGCGACCCGGAGCTGCAGCTCCGTCGCTTCGACGGCGTCGACAAGACCGAGGTCTTCCGCGACGGCCCCGGGTTCGGGCAGCCGGGCCGGGTCGAGCTTCCCGTTGGCGTTCACCGGCAGGCCGGCCAGCTCGGTCAGCGTGTCCGGCACCAGGTAGCCGGGCAGCTGCTCCCGCATCCGCTCGTCCAGCGCGGCGAGGTCGAGCCCGGTGCCGGCCACGTAGGCGTCGAGCCGTTCCGAGCCCGCGCCCGTGCCGCGCGAGCGCACGACGACCGCCGCCGCGCGGACGCCCGGCTCGGCCAGCAGCACCGCGCGGATCTCGCCGAGCTCGACGCGGTGGCCGCGGATCTTGACCTGGTCGTCGAGCCGGCCCAGGTACTCCAGCTCGCCGTCGGGCAGGACGCGGCCGCGGTCGCCGGTGCGGTACCAGCGCGCGCCCGGTTCGCCGAGGAACTTGGCGGCGGTCAGCTCGGGTCGCCGGTGGTAGCCGTCGACGATCCCGGCGCCGCCGAGCAGGATCTCGCCCGGCACGCCCGGAGGCACGCGCCGGCCGTGCTCGTCGACGACGTCGACGCGCCAGCCGGGCACGGCCCGCCCGACCGAGCGGCTGCCCGCCGCGGCGGCCTCGCGGGTCACCGGGTGCCACGTACAGGCGACCGTCGTCTCGGTGATCCCGTACATGTTGATCACCCGGCAGCGCTCCTCCGGGTACCGCTCGAACCACCGGAGCATCAGCGCCATGTCCAGCGGTTCGCCGCTGAAGATGAGCCAGCGCACGGAAAGCCGCGCGGCGCGGTCGGCGTCCACCGCCGCCAGCTGCGTGAACACCGACGGGGTCTGGTTGAGGACGGTGACCTGCTCCGCGGACAGCAGGTCGTGCAGGGCGTGCGCGTCGCGGGCGGTCTCCTCCGGCACGATGACCAGCCGTCCGCCGGTGGTCAGGCAGCCGAAGATCTCCCACACCGAGAAATCCCACGAGTAGGTGTGGAACAGCGCCCAGCTGTCGTCGCGGCCGAAGCCGAACCCGAACACCCGGGTCGCGTCGAGCAGGCTGCAGATCTGCCGGTGCGCCACCACCACGCCCTTCGGCTGCCCGGTGGACCCCGAGGTGTAGATCAGGTACGCGCCGTCGTCGGCGGTCCCAGCCGGCAGGAACGGCTCCGCCCGGTCCGTCCACACACCGTCGTCGACGACCAGCGTGGGCGGGCCAAGCTCGGTCGGGGAGTCGGCGAGGACGAGCGACACCTCCGCGTCCTCGGCGATCCCCTTCAGCCGCTGCGGCGGGTTTTCCGGCGCCAGCGGGACGTAGGCGGCGCCCGTCTTCAGCACCGCGAACATCGCGGCGATCAGCTCCGGCGACCGCGCGAAGCTCAGGCCGACGCGGCTGCCCGGCCCGCAGCCCTGGGCGGCGAGCCGGGTGGCGAGGACGTCCGCGGCGTGGCCGAGCTCCCGGTAGGACACCGCTCGTTCCCCGGCCGTGACGGCGATCGCGTCCGGATGTGCCAGCACCCTTCGCTGGACCAGCTCGTGGAGCGTGTGTTCGCCGTCGAGCCAGTCCGGGGCGGCTTCGCCGGGCAGCACCGGCGCCGGGTGTTCGCCGGCGGTCAGTTCGGCGGACCCGATCGTCGCGCCGGGGTTCCGGACGAACAGCTCCAGCAGGACGCCGACGCCGTGCAGCAGCCAGCGAGCCGCGGTCTCGTGGACGTGCTCGCGGTGAAAGCGGCACCGCAGGCGCCGCGGGTCGGCCGGATCGAGGTCGAGCACCAGCGGGAAGTCGCCGTCCGCCACACCGATCGCGACCGATGCCGGTCCGTCGTCCGCCGAGGCGCCGACGAAAAGCTGTGCGCGATAACGGGAAGCGGGCAGCTCTTCGGCCACCGGGAGGATCCAGGTCCGCTGCCCGTCCGCGTCCGGCAGCGCGATCCGCGGGGTCTCGCCGGAGAACCGGGCCAGCACCGCGGCGGTCGCGGCCGCGAGCGTCCGCACGTCCGTGGGGCTGTCCGCGGGGAGGGGGACAGTCACTTCGGCGGGCCCGGAGCCGGCCGGGCCGAAGGACATCCAGACGTCGCTCATCGGGCACCTTCCCGTGCCGGGACGGCGAACCGCGCGGCGAGCAGGTCCAGCAGCGCGGCCGGGTCCGGCAGGAAGTACATGTGCTCGCCCGGCAGCTCGGCGACGTCGAAGCCCGCACTGGTGATCCGCGCCCAGCCGGCCAGGTCGGCGCGGGACACGAGCGGGTCGTCCGCGCCGCGGATCGCGAGCACCGGCACCGGCAGCCGGGTGCCGGCGGGGGCCAGGTACGCCTCGCGCGCCAGCAGGTCCGCGCGCAGCGGCGGCAGCAGGATCTCCCGCAGCTCGGGCTGCGCGAGCGCGGGGTGGGCGTAGCCGATCAGCCGCTCGACGGCGGCGACGAACTCCTCGCCCTCGAGCCCGCGCAGGCCGAGGTCCACCGGGGTCACCGGATCCGGCGCGCCGCTGACGACCAGCCCGGCCACCCGGAACTCGCCCGAAGCCGCGATCGCGCGGGCCGTCTCGAACGCGACCGCGGCGCCCGAGCTGTGGCCGAACAGCACGATCTCCTCGCCGGCCGCGGCGGTGCGGCGGATCTGCCCGAGCGCGTGCGCGGCCGCGGCGGCGACGTCTTCGTGCGGCGGGAGGGCGAACTGCTCCTCGCGGCCGGCCAGCTGCACCGGCCGGATCTCGATTTCCGCGTCGCCGGGCGGCGTCCAGGAACGGTAGACGCTCGCGCCGGCGCCGGCGAAGGGACAGCAGTAGAACTTCATGCTCACCAGACCATCCTCGTACGGGGCAGCGATGCGTTTTCCGACGTTAGTGCGCGCCCCGGTGGCGCTCTGCCAGTCCCGTTCCCCGCTTTCGCGGGACGAGCATTCTGCCAGGAGGCCGACTCCTAACCTGGCCCCAGGAAACAGAAATCCCCCGCAAAAGAGATTCGCCGTTTTTCGGTGCCGTGGCCGAGTTTCGAAGGAAAGGGAATTGTCGACGTGAAGCTGCTGGAACAGCCGGCCCCGGTGGGCACCAGGTTCGAAGCGTACGGACCGAGCAAGCTCGACGAAATCCTGAAGCGGTTCCCCGTCCCGGAAGGGCTCGCCGAGACCATCCGGCTCTTCTCCCTCGTGCTCCCGTTCCGGGTGAACGAGTACGTCCTGACGGAGCTGATCGACTGGAGGAACGTCCCGGCGGACCCGATCTTCCAGCTGGTCTTCCCGCAGGACGGGATGCTGTCGAAGGAAGACGAGCACGACCTGGCCCGCGCGGCCACCGGGCCCGGCCGGCGCGCCGATCTGCCCGCCGTGGTGCGGCGGATCCGGCAGCGCCTCAACCCGCACCCGTCGGGCCAGCTGGAGCTCAACGTGCCCACGCTGGGCGGGGCCGAGCTGGGCGGGCTCCAGCACAAGTACCGCCACACCGTCCTGTACTTCCCCCAGCAGGGCCAGACCTGCCACACCTACTGCACGTACTGCTTCCGCTGGGCGCAGTTCGTGGGCGAGAAGGACCTGCGGTTCGCGGTGAAGGAGGCCGACCGGCTCGTCGAGTACCTGCGGGCCCACCCGGAGGTCACCGACGTGCTGGTCACCGGCGGCGACCCGATGGTGATGTCCGCCGAGCGGCTGCGGGTGCACCTCGAGCCGCTGCTGGCGATCCCCACGGTGCGCACGATCCGGATCGGCACCAAGTCGGTCGCCTACTGGCCGCAGCGCTTCGTGACCGACGCCGACGCGGACGCCGTGCTGCGGCTCTACGAGGACGTCGTCGCCTCCGGGCGCACGCTTTCGGTGATGGCGCACTACAGCCACGAGCGGGAGCTGGCCACGGACGTCGCCGGCCAGGCGGTCAAGCGGATCCTGGCCACCGGTGCCCGGGTGTACTGCCAGTCGCCGCTGATCGCGCACGTCAACGACGACGCGGACGCCCTCGCCGGGCTGTGGAACACCGAACTGGCCCTGGGTGCGGTGCCGTACTACCTGTTCGTCGCCCGGGACACCGGTCCGCACGACTACTTCAAGGTGCCGCTCGGCCGCGCCCACGAGCTGTTCTCCGCGGCGTACGGGCAGCTGCCCGGGCTCGCCCGCACGATCCGGGGGCCGGTGATGTCGGCGACGCCGGGCAAGGTCGTCGTCGACGGCACGGTCGAGCTGGGTGAGCAGCGGCTGTTCCAGCTGAGGTTCCTGCAGGCCCGGCGGCCCGGGCTGACCGGCAGGCCGTTCTTCGCCCGGTACACCCCGGACGCCGCGTGGCTCGACGAGCTGGAGCTGCTCCCGGACACCCCACCCGACATCGCCGAAGCGGTCCGGTCGCAGCATCTGGTGGGAGGAGGGGGTTCGACGGCCGCCCCGCGTGCCGTCTCGGCGGACCTCGATCTGCTCCCGAACACGCCGGGAGGGGCCCGATGACCGCCGCGCACGCGGTCTCGCCGAACCTCGCGCTCGACGAGGCCGTGAGCCGGCGCCACGCGGCCGGGCAGCCGCTGATCCACCTCGGGTTCGGCGAGTCCCGGCTGCCCCTGCCGGACTTCCTGGCCGAGCGGCTGCTGGCCGGGGCCCGGCGCACCGCCTACGGACCGGTCGCCGGAGCGGACGACAGCCGGTCCGCCGCGGCGGGCTACTTCACCCGCCGGGGCCTGCCGACCGAGGCGAACCAGGTCGTGCTGGCGCCGGGGAGCAAGCCGCTGCTGCTCGCGCTGATGGCGGCGATCGACGGCGCGGTCGTCCTGCCGCGGCCCTGCTGGGTCACCTACGCCCCGCAGGCGCGGCTGTTCGGCCGCCCGGTGCTCGAGGTGCCCATCCCGGCCGGCTGCGGCGGAGTGCCCGAACCCGACCTGCTGCCCGGCGCGCTGCGGTCGTTCCGCGCGGCCGGCGGGCGTCCGCGGATGCTGCTGCTGACGCTGCCGGACAACCCCACCGGCACCCACGCGCCGCCCGACGTCGTGCGGCGGCTGTGCGAGATCGCCGAGGCCGAAGACCTGCTGATCGTCTCCGACGAGATCTACCGCGACATCCTGCACGACCCGGCCGATCCGTTCGCGAGCCCGGCCGAGTTCGCGCCCGAGCGCACGGTGGTGACGTCCGGGCTGAGCAAGAGTCTCGCGCTCGGCGGCTGGCGGATCGGTTTCGCCCGGTTCCCGGCCACCGACGCCGGCCGGGCGCTGCGCTCCACCGTGCTGGGGCTGGCCAGCGAGATCTGGTCCACCCTGGCGGGCCCGATGCAGGAGGTCGCCTGTCTCGCGCTGGCCGAGCCGCCCGAGGTGACCGCGCACCTGCGGGACAGCACGCGCCTGCACGGCGCCGTGGCGGACGCGGTGCACCGGATCGTCACCCGGGCGGGCGCGGTCTGCCGCCCGCCGACCGGCGGCTTCTACGTGTACCCCGACTTCGGGCCGGTGCGGGACGTGCTGGCCGCGAAGGGGATCACCGGGTCGGCGTCGCTGCAGGAGCACCTGATCGACCGGCTGGGCGTTGCGGTGCTGGGCGGCGAGCACCTCGGCGACGATCCCGGCGCGCTGCGGTTCCGCGCCGCGACGAGCATGCTGTACGGCGCCGACGACGCCGAGCGCTGGGCCGCGCTGCGGTCGCCGTCGCCGCTCACGCTGCCGCACACCGCGGCGACCCTCGCCGCTCTCGACGCGGCGTTCACCGGCTTGACCAGCTGAATCGCATAACGAACCCGTCAAGGCCATCTCAAGGGCGTCCGCTGCCCTTAAGATGGCCTTAACGTAGGTAAAAACGGATTGTGTTCTTTCGCCGGGCCTGGGTCGTGTCAACCGCCGGACGGGAATCGAGGAGAACATCTAAACCGCACCGACCGTACCGTTCGGTGGGTGCGGTCGCCGTACGGTCACCCGGAGTGCCACAGGATTAGGTCGCACTCACCCGTTCGTGTTGACGCTGGTGACCGCCCGTTCCTAGGGTGAGTCCCGACGGTGGTACGGCCGGTACCCGGCCCCCGAAGCCACCGGATCCCGCAACGCCCGACGACGAACCGGTGGTTTTCCCATGCCCGAAATCCAGGTCCACGACTCGGTGACCGACGAACGCCGTTCTCTTTTCTCCCCCGACCGCGAAAAGGAAATCGGGGGCGAATACCAAAGAATGTTCTCGTCGTTCTTGGAGAATTCGGACGTCTCATCGGCGATCCTCGACGACCGGCTGCGGGTGGTCGCGGCGAACCGCGAACTGCTGGGCCTGTTCGACCGGAGCGCGGCCGACGTCTGCCGCGCGGATCTACCCGGCTTGCTGCACCCGTTCGTCTCGGAGCGGGTCCAGCGCCGCCTCGGCCGGCTCGTGCGGGAGGGGGAGCGCGGGTTCCGCGAGCGGTTCACCCCGCTCGTGCCCGCGGCGGGTGCCCTGCCGGTGACGCTGATCGCGGCCGCCCTGCCCGGCCGCCGCCCGGCCGCCGCGGCGGCGCTGCTGCTCTTCCTGCCGGACCGCGCGCACCGGCGCGGCGTCGACCCGGCAGCCCGGAACCGGGCCATGAGCGAGATCGAGACACAGATCCTGCAGGGCGTCGCGGCCGGGGCAAGCACCGCCGAACTGGCCCGGCGGCTGTACCTGTCCCGGCAGGGCGTGGAGTACCACATCCACCGGATGATGCGGTTCCTCAAGGTGAAGAACCGGACGGAGCTGGTCTCCCGCGCGTATGTCGCCGGCCTGCTGGCTCCGGATGTCTGGCCGCCGCAGGTGCTGCCGGGGCGGTCGGCTGTCGCTCAGACCGCGGTGTCGGTTCGGTAGGTTCATGTGGTGGCGGGCGCCGCGGATGTGGGGCGCCGCACGGGAAAGACCGCTGGACGTCCGGCCGCCACAGCTGCTGCCGGGCGCCGGTCAGGCCGCCGTGCCGGCCCGGTAGATCCGCGTCCCCGCCGGGATCGCCACCACCAGCACCCCCGCCAGCACGACGAGCGCGATCAGCGTCGCGTGGCGCTGGGGGAAGCCCGCTCCGGCGGTCGCCAGGTCCGGGTTGCCCCACAGGCGGCGGGTCGCGGCCACGACCGAGCTCACCGGGTTCCACGCGGACACCGTCGCGAGCCAGCCCGGCAGGCCGCGCAGTGGCACGAATGCGTTCGACACGAACGATCCGACGACCATGACCAGGGCGGCGATCGCGCTGATCGCCTCGGCGCCGCTGGTGGTCAGCCCGATGAGGGCACCGAGCCACAGCATCGCGTAGGCGAACAGGAGCAGCAGCCCGAAGCCGGCCAGGCCAGGCAGCAGTCCACTGTGGATCCGCCAGCCGATGGTGTACGCGATCCCGGTGGTGGCCGCGATCCCGGCCGCGGCCAGCGCGAGGTCCGAGAGCGTGTGCCCGAGCAGCACCGCCGACCGGGGGATCGGCAGCGAGCGGAACCGGTCGGCCAGCCCGCCGGCCAGGTCGTCGGCGATGCCGAGCCCGCTGGTGGCCACCAGCGTCAAGCCGACTTGCGCGGCGACCCCGGCGGTCAGGTAGTCGACGTAGGGCGCGCCGCCGGGGAGGGTGATCGAGCCGTCGAAGAGGAAGCCGAGCACCAGCACCAGGCTGATCGGCATGAGCAGGACGCCGACGATCTTCGCCGGCGACCGGACCGTCGCGCGCAACCGGCGTCCGGTCAGGGCAACGACGTCGCTGAGGAGCGTGTTCATACCGCCTCCGAAGTGCGAGTGAGAGCGAAGAAGACGTCGTCGAGCGACGGGCGGCGCAAGGCGAAGTCCTGCACGGCGATGCCGTTCGCGTGGAGTTTTCCCGCCACCGTGGCGATTCCGGCCGTCCCGTCCGGGACGGGCGCGCTCAGCTTGCCGCCAGCGGATTCGACCGGACCGGCGACCGACGCGAGGATTTCCCGGGCTTCGGCCGCGCGGGCGGGATCGGCGACGGAGATCTCCAGCCATTCGCCGCCGACGTCGCGCTTGAGCTGCTCCGGGCTGCCCTCGGCGACGACCTTCCCGGCGTCGATGACCACGACGCGGTCGGCCAGCTTGTCGGCCTCTTCGAGGTACTGCGTGGTGAGCAGCACGGTGGTGCCGGCCGCCGCCTGCTCGCGGATGGCCGCCCACAGCACGGCCCGGCTGGCCGGGTCCAGCCCGGTGGTCGGCTCGTCGAGGAAGACGACCGGTGGCCGGGAGATCAGGCAGCTCGCGAGGTCGAGCCGGCGCCGCATGCCGCCGGAGTACGTCCGGACCTGCCGGTCGCCGGCGTCGGTGAGGTCGAACTGCGCCAGCAGCTCGCGGGCGCGGGACCTCGCGGGCGAGCGTCCGATGTGGAGCAACGTGCCCAGCAGCACCAGGTTCTCCCGGCCGGTCAGCCGGTCGTCGACGGCGGCGTACTGCCCGGTCAGCCCGATCCGCGTGCGCACTTCGGCCTGCTGCCGCACCACGTCGAGTCCGGCGACGAACGCCCGGCCCGAGTCCGGGACCAGCAGGGTGGACAGGATCCGCACGGTCGTCGTCTTGCCCGCCCCGTTGCGTCCCAGTACCCCCAGCACCGTGCCGGCCGGCACGTGCAGGTCCACCCCGCGCAACGCCTGATGACTGCCGTACCGTTTGGTCAGACCCTCGGTTTCGATTGCTGCGGTCACTCCTCGGCCCTTCTCTTCCGGCGACGGCGCGGGTTCCATTCCAGCAGTGCGCCCGTTTGCCGCCCGCCAGCAGTGGTGGCGGATTGCCAGTGGCAGCGCGGCTAGCGTCATTTCCGCAAGCCACCCCAATGCCCCGGGAACTCCGGGCGGGAATCGGAGGGAAGAAATGCCGGAGCGGAACGAAATTCCTCCTTTCGCGGTCATTTCCGGCCGGCAGGTGTCGAACGTACTGGCCGGGAACGAGAAGAAGGTCGTCGACCTCGTCGAGGCGGCCTACCGGCTGCACGGCGCCGGCGACACGGTCAACCCGCCGTCCTACTTCCTGCGGTTCCCGGACCGCCCGGACTCCCGGATCATCGCGCTGCCCGCCTCACTCGGCGGTGCAGACGGCGTCGACGGTCTCAAGTGGATTTCCAGCTTCCCCGGCAACGTCCGGCACGGGATCCCGCGGGCGTCGGCGGTGCTGATCCTCAACGACCCGGCCACCGGATATCCCTTGGCCTGCCTGGAAAGCTCGATCATCAGCGCCGCGCGCACGGCCGCCTCGGCCGCGCTGGCCGCGGCGGTGCTGAGCACGACCCGCGGCCGGCCGCGGCGGGTCGGGTTCGTCGGGACCGGCCTGATCGCCCGGTTCGTCCACACCTACCTGCAGGCGACCGGCTGGGAGTTCGACGAGATCGGCGTGCACGACCTGCACGCGGAGTCGGCCGCCGGGTTCGGCGACTACCTCGCGGGCACCGGCACGACCGCGCGGATCACCGGCCACGAAGACGCGCGGAGCCTGATCCGCGCGAGCGACCTGGTCGTGTTCGCCACCGTCGCCGCCGAACCGTACGTGACCGACGTCGACTGGTTCGCCCACGACCCGCTGGTGCTCAACATCTCGCTGCGCGACATCGCCCCGGAGATCGTGCTGGTCTCCACCAACGTCGTCGACGACGTCGACCACTGCCTCAAGGCGAACACGTCACCGCATCTGGCCGAGCAGCTGACCGGCGACCGGGGCTTCCTGTCCGGCACGCTGTTCGACGTGCTGACCGGCCGGCTCGAACCGCGGCCCGGCCGTCCGCTGATCTTCTCGCCGTTCGGCCTCGGGGTCCTCGACCTGGCGGTGGCGAAGTACGTCTACGACGAAACCGCCGCGGCGGGGGAGCTCCCGGTGATCGACGGCTTCTTCCACGAGCTGGACCGGCACCGGCCCGCGGCCCGCTGACCCGGACCGCGGCGAACCCGCCCGGCCCAGTTTCTCCCGCACGAACAGGGGTTGTGCGTGCCCATCATCTCGGCTCCGCAGGAATACAACGAAGACAACCTGTACGTGGATCTGCGGCCGGTCTTCGGCCCCGCCCTGTACCTCAAGTGCGAGGCGTTCAACTTCGCCGGCTCGGTCAAGCTGAAGGCCGCGCGGGAGATGATCACGAGCGCGGAGCGGCGTGGCCTGCTCACGCCCGGCGCTACGCTGGTGGAATCCTCCTCGGGCAACCTCGGCGTCGCGTTGAGCATGATCGCCGCCGACCGCGGCTACGGCTTCGTCTGCGTGACCGACGCGCGCTGCAACGAGGCGACCCGGCGGATGATGGAGGCCTTCGGCGCCCGCGTGCACGTCGTCACCGAGCCGGCCGCCGAGGGCGGGTTCCTCGGCGCGCGCATCGCCTGCGTGCGGACGCTGTGCGCGCGGAACGGGTTCGTGTGGCTGAACCAGTACGGGAACCGGGACAACTGGATGGCGCACTACCTGACGACCGCGCCCGCCATCGCCCGGCAGTTCCCCGACGTCGACGTCCTGTTCGTCGGCGCGGGCACCACCGGGACGCTGATGGGGTGCGCCCGGTACTTCCGCACCGCCCGGCGGGCACCGCGGATCGTGGCCGTGGACGTCGAGGGGTCGGTGACCTTCGGCCGGGCGCCCGCGCGCCGGCTGATCCCGGGGCTGGGCACCAGCGTCCGCCCGGGGATCCTCAACGAGTCCTTTGTGGACGAAGTGGTGCACGTGACCGAACCGGACGCCGTGCGCCGGTGCCGCGAGCTGGCCCGGCGGGGCTTCCTGTTCGGCGGGTCCACCGGCACCGTGATCGCGGGCGCGCTGGCCTGGCTGGACGTCAACGCGGGGAGCTCGCCGGCCACCGCCGTCGCCATCGCGCCGGACTTCGGCGAGCGCTACCTCGCCACCGTCTACGACGACGCCTGGGTGCGCGAGTCCTACTGGCCCGAATACGAACCGGCGTACGAAGACGGCCGGCTGTCCGAACTGAACGCCGCGCACTGACCGGGAGCACACCAGCATGTCGCAGAATCCATCCGGGGCCGCCCTGCCGCTGTCGGCCGCGCAGCTCGAAGTCTGGTACGCCCAGCAGCTCGACCCGGGCAACCCGATCTGGAACATCGCCGAGTACTACGAGATCGACGGCCCGCTGCGCGAGGACGTCTTCGCCGACGCCGTGCGCCGCGCGGTGACCGAGGCGGAGTGCCTGCGGGTGCGGTTCCACGTCGAGGGCGACACCGTGCGCCAGGTCGTCGAGCCGCTGACGGGGTCGCCGTTGACCGTGCTCGATTTCGCCGCGGAGCAGGACGCGCTGGAGTGGATGCGGGCCGACGTCCGCCGTCCCGTGGACCCGGCGGATCCTGGCGCGGCGTTGTCCGAGCTGGCCCTGCTCAGGCTGGATTCCGGCAAGCACTACTTCTACACGCGGGCGCACCACATCCTGTGGGACGGCTTCAGCGAAGCGGTGTTCGTGCGGCGCGTCGCCGCGATCTACACCGCGCTCGTCGAAGGCGGCGACCCGGCCGAGGGCGCATTCGAACCGCTCTCGGTGCTGCTGGCCGACGAACAGTCCTATCTGGACTCGAAGCAGGCCGAGCGTGACCGCGAGTTCTGGGCCGGCCGGTTTGCGGAGACCCCGGAGCTGACCTCCGTGGCGAGCCGTCCGGTGGTGCCCGCGGACGGCTTCCTCCGGCGCGGCGCGACCCTGGACGCGACCGCCGCCGAGGCCCTGCGCGCGCTGGCGTGGGAGGACCGGGCCGCCTGGCCGACGTTCGTGATCGCCGCGATGGGCGCGTACCTGCAGCGGCTGACCGGCGGCCCCGAGGTCGTCCTGGCGCTGCCGGTGACCGCCCGCACCACCGACGCGACGCGCGCGATTCCCGGCATGCGCGCCAACGTGCTGCCGCTGCCCCTGGCGATCCGCCCGGCGATGACCCGCGGCGAGCTGCTCGGCCACGTCGGCAAGGAGGTCCGGCGGACGCTGAAGCACCAGCGCCACCGCGGCCGCGAGGTGCGCGGGCTGATCGGCCTGCCGCCGACCGACACGCGGCCGTTCGGGCCGGAGCTGAACGTCGCGTCCTTCGTGGAGCAGCTGCGGTTCGGCCCGTGCCCGGGCCGCACGCACAACCTGTCCACCGCGCCGAACGACGACCTCTCCATCACCGTGTACGACACCGAGGACGGCGAGCTCGGCGTCCTCTTCGACGGCAACCCGCGGCTCTACACCGCGGCCGACCTCGACCGGCTGGCCCACCGGTTCCTCGGCTACCTGCGCGACCTGGGGAACTGGCCGGCGGACCGGCCGCTGGGCGGGATCGACGTGCTCGACGCCGCCGAGCGCGAGCTGCTGGCCCGGTGGACCGGCACCTGCGGCGCCACGGAATTCACCGGCGTCGTCGAGCGGATCGACGCGATCGCCACCGCCCGGCCGGATGCAGTCGCGGTGGTCGACGACGCCGGTGAGACCACTTACGCGGACCTGGGCGGCCGCGCGGCCGCCGTCGCGCGGCAGCTGCGGGACCGCGGGCTCGCGAAGGGGGACCGGGTCGGCATCCTGGCCGGGCCCGGCGGCGGGTTCATCGCGGCGATGGCCGGCGTCTGGGCCGCGGGCGGCGCCTACGTCCCGCTCGACCCGAGCGCCCCGGCCGTCCGCACGGCGCAGCTGATCGCCGAAAGCGGGGCCACGGCGGTGATCGCGGCCCCCGAGCACCGGGAAGCCGCCGTCGCGCTCGGCGTGGACCCGGTCGTGCCGGCCGGGACCGCCGGCCGCCTGCTCGACGTCGCGGTGCCCACCACGCCCGACGACCTCGCCTACGTCCTGTTCACCTCCGGCTCGACCGGCACGCCCAAGGGCGCGATGGTCACCCACGGCGGGCTGGTCAACCACCTCCAGGCCAAGATCGACGACCTCGGCCTGCGCGGCGAGGACGTCGTGGTGCAGAACGCGCCGCTGTCGTTCGACATCTCGATCTGGCAGATGGTCTGCGTCCTAGTGCTCGGCGGCCGCGTGCGCGTGGTCGGCCGGGAGGTCGCTGGTGACCCGGCGGCGCTGTTCGGCCTCACCGCCCGCGAGAGCGTGACGATCCTCGAGGTCGTGCCCTCGCTGCTGCGGGCCGCACTCGACTCCTGGGACGACGGCGCGCCGGCGCCGGAGCTGCCGGTCCTGCGCGAGCTGGTGGTGACCGGTGAGCCGCTGCCCCCGGACCTGTGCCGCCGCTGGTTCTCGCGGTTCGCCGGGATCCCGATCGTCAACGCCTACGGGCCGACCGAGTGCGCCGACGACGTCACACACGCCGTGCTCACTTCCGCCGGCCCGCTCGACGGGCCGCTCGTGCCGATCGGGCACGCCGTGCGCAACACCCGGCTCTACGTGCTCGGCGACGGCCTGCGCCCGGTCCCGCCCGGCGTGCCGGGGGAGCTGTACGTCGCCGGGCACGGCGTCGGCCGCGGCTACCTGGCCGACCCCGGCCGGACCGCCACGACGTTCCTGCCGGACCCGTTCCAGCCCGGCTCGGGCGCGCGGATGTACCGCACCGGCGACCTCGTGCGCCACCGCACGGATGGGCAGCTGGAGTTCCTCCGCCGCCGCGACCGCCAGGTCAAGATCCGCGGGCACCGCATCGAGATCGGCGAGGTCGAGGTCGCGCTGCGCGGGCTGCCCGGCGTGACCGACGCCGTGGTGGTCGTGGGCACCGACCCGGCCGGGCAGAAGCGGCTCGTGGGCTACGTCGTCGGCGACGGCGACCCCGAGCAGTGGCGGTCCATGACGGCCGAGCGGCTGCCGGCGCACCTGGTGCCGTCGGTGTTCGAAGCGCTGCCGGCGCTGCCGCTCACCCCCAACGGCAAGGTCGACCTCAAGGCGCTGCCGGAGCCCAGGGTGGCCACCGGCGCCGACGCCCGCGCCCCGCGGACCGCTAACGAGGAGCTGGTGACCACGGCGTTCGCCGAGGTCCTCGACGTGGCGCGGGTCGGCGTCGACGACGACTTCTTCGACCTCGGCGGGCACTCCCTGCTCGGCACCCGGCTGATCGGGAAGCTGCGCCGGGCCACCGGGATCGAGCTGTCACTCAAGGACCTGTTCGGCGCGCCGAAGGCCGCGGACCTGGCCGCGCTGCTCGACGGCCCGGTCCGGCCCCGGCCCCCGCTCGAACGCGCGGAGCGGCCCGAGCGCATCCCGCTTTCGCCCGCCCAGCAACGGTTGTGGTTCCTCGACCGGCTGGAAGGCCCGAGCGGCACCTACAACGTGCCCGCCGTGACGCGGCTGTCCGGCGACCTGGACCGCGACGCCCTCGAGCAGGCGGTCTGGGATCTCATCGCGCGCCACGAGACGCTGCGCACGGTCTTCCCCGACGACGGCGGCGAACCGCGTCAGGTGGTGCTCGCCCCCGAGGCGGCCCGGCCGCGGCTGGACGTCGTCGAGACCTCCGAAGACGACCTCGCCGAAGACCTGGCCGAGGCGGGCGCGCACGTCTTCGACCTGGCCACCGAGATCCCCGTGTGCCCGACGCTGTTCGAGCTGGACGACCGGGAGCACGTCCTGCTGGTGGTCGTGCACCACATCGCCGCCGACGGCTGGTCGGCCGCCCCGCTGGCCCGCGACCTGAGCACCGCCTACAACGCCCGGACGCGCGGGCAGGCGCCGGACTGGACGCCCCTCGACGTCCAGTACGCCGACTACACGGTGTGGCAGGAGGAACTGCTCGGCGCCGACGACGACCCGGGCAGCCTCGCGAACGAGCAGATCGAGTACTGGCGGGCCGAGCTCGTCGGGCTGACCACCGACCTCAACCTCCCGCTCGACCGGCCGCGGCCGGAAAAGCGGACGCCCCAAGGGAACACGCTCCACTTCCCGCTCGACGCGGCGCTGCACGCGGGGGTCATCGAGCTGGCCAGGGCGTGCGGGGCCACGCCGTTCATGGTGGTGCAGGCCGCGTTGGCCACGCTGCTGTCCCGCATCGGCGGCAGCACGGACATCGCGCTCGTCAGCCCGGTCGCCGGCCGCACCGAGCCGGTGCTCGACCCGCTGGTCGGGCTGTTCCTCAACACCGTGCTCCTGCGGACCGATCTGTCCGGGGACCCGAGCTTCCGCGCCCTGCTCGCCCGGGTGCGCGAAACCGACCTCGCCGCCTACGCGCACCAGGACGTCCCGTTCGAGCGGCTGATGGAGACCATCCGGCCGGCGCGCTCCGGCGGCGCGAAGACGATGTTCGAGGTCATCCTGACCTTCCAGAACAACGAGCGGCCCGCCGTCGCGATGGACGGGCTGGTCGGGCACTTCGAGCTGGCCACGAACGGCACCGCGAAGTTCGACCTGTCGTTCGACTTCGTTGAGGACTTCGGCGCCGACGGCACCCCGGCCGGGATGACGCTGGGCCTGGAATACAGCACCGACCTCTTCTTCGAAGACACCGTCCGGCTGCTCGGGGAACGCTTCCTGGCCGTGCTCGCCTCGGCCGTCGCCGATCCCGGGCGGCGGCTGTCCACTGTGGACCTGCTGGCGACGGGGGAGCGCGAGACGCTGCTGGGGGAGTGGAGCAAGCGCGCGGCCGGCGTGCCGGAGCTGCTGGCCGGGCTGCCTGTCGCCCCGCCCGCGCGGCCGCGGGTCTACCTGCTCGACGACCACCTTCGCCTCGTCCCGCCCGGCGTGCCGGGGTGGTGGTACGTCGCGTCGAGCCGGCCGCTGACGACGACGGACGCCGACTCCGTCGCGCTCGCCACGACGCTCGTGCCCAGCCCGTTCGGCAAGGCGGGCACGCGGATGGCCGCGACCGGCCGCCGGGGCCGGTGGAGCCGCTACGGCGAGCCGGAGGTGCTGGAACCGGTCCGGCCGCAGCCCGAACCCGAGGTCGTCGGCCCGCGCTCCCAGGAGCCGCGGAATCCGCGGGAAGAGATGCTGTGTCGGCTGTTCGCCGAGGTGCTGGGCCGCGAGAGCGTCGGCATCGACGACAACTTCTTCGAGTGCGGCGGACATTCGCTGCTCGTCACCAAGCTGGTCGGCCGGATCGAGGCCGTCCTGCACGCCGGGCTGACCATCCGCGAGGTCTTCGAGAACCAGACGCCGGCCCGGCTCGCGACCCGGCTCGGCGGCACGGGCACCCGCCCGGCGCTGACCGCGGGCCCGCGTCCCGGCCGGGTGCCGCTGTCGTTCTCGCAGCAGCGGCTGTGGTTCCTCAACCAGTTCGAAGGACCCGGCGCCACCTACAACATCCCGATCGCCTTGCGGTTGACCGGGAAGCTCGACGTCGACGCGATGCGCGCCGCCCTGCGGGACCTCGTCGACCGGCACGAGGTGCTGCGCACGGTGTACCCGCAGGTGGACGGCGAAGGCGTGCAGCTCGTGCTCGCCGCGGCCGAGGCCGAGCCGGAGCTCCCGGTCGTCGAGACCTCGGCAGCCGAGCTCGACCGGGTGCTCGGCGAGGCCGCGCGCACCGCGTTCGACGTGACGCGGGACGTGCCGCTGCGGCCGACGCTGTTTACCGTCGGCCCGGACGAGCACGTGCTGCTGCTGGTGCTGCACCACATCGCCGGCGACGGCTGGTCGGCCGCCCCGCTGGCGCGTGACCTCGCGCGGGCCTACGCCCGCCGCCTCGACGGCGTGGCCCCGGACTGGGCGCCGCTGCCGGTGCAGTACGCGGACTACGCGCTGTGGCAGCGCGAGCTGCTGGGCGACGCCGGCGACCCGGAAAGCCTGCAGGCGCGCCAGCTCGCGTACTGGAGCGAGGCACTCGACGGCCTGCCCGGCGAGCTGCCGCTGCCGGTCGACCGGCAGCGCCCGGCCACCTCGACCTACGCCGGGGACATCGTGCCCTTCACCCTGGACGCCGACCTGCACACACGGCTCGACCGGCTGGCCGCCGAGACGGGCTCGACGGTGTTCATGGTGCTGCAGGCCGCCGTGGCCGCGGTGCTGGGCAAGTACGGCGCGGGTACGGACATCCCGCTCGGCACCTTGGTCGCGGGCCGCACCGACGCCGCGCTGGCCGACCTGGCCGGGTTCTTCGTCAACACGCTCGTGCTGCGCGTCGACCTCGACGGCGACCCGGCGTTCCGGGAGCTGCTGGGCCGGGTCCGCGAGACCGACCTCGCCGGGTACGGCCACCAGGACGTCCCGTTCGAACGGCTCGTGGAGGTGCTCAACCCGCCGCGCGTGCGCGCCCGGCACCCGCTGTTCCAGGTCGCGATCACGTTGCACAGCAACGAAACCCCGCACGTGGAGCTGCCCGGTCTGACGCTGGGCGGCAAGCTGGTCCCGACCGGCACCGCGGACCTGGACCTGCACTTCGAGTTCGCCGAGGAGCGGACCGGCGACAACGCGTGCGCCGGAGTCGTCTCGCTGGTCAAGTACAGCACCGACCTCTTCGACCGCGAGACGGTGGAGCGGCTGGCCGCCGGGCTGGTGCGGTTCCTCGACCGCGCGCTGACCCGGCCGGAGCTGCCGCTCAGCCAGGTCGGGGTGCTCGATCCCGCGGAGGAACACCGGCTGCTGGTCGAGTGGAACGCCACCGGACGCCCGCTCGGCTGGACCGACGTCGTGGCCCGGGTGCGGGAGTTCGCCGAGCGCTTGCCGGAGCGGATCGCGGTCGGCGACGAGCACGGCGAAACGACGTATGCGGATCTCGTCCGCCGCGCGAACGCGGTGACCACCCGGCTGCGCGACGCCGGCGCCGCGACCGGCTCGCTGGTCGCGCTGCTGGCCGAACCGGGCGCGGGTTACGTCGCTGCGGTGCTCGGCGTGCTCGGTGCCGGGTGCGCCTACCTCCCGCTGGACGCCGCCGCGCCGGTCGTCCGGAACGCCGGTCTGCTGAACGAAAGCGCGCCGGTCGTCCTCCTGGCCGACCCGGCTCACGGGACGCTCGCCGCCGGACTGGCCGGCGGCGTCCCCGTCCTGACCCTCGACGGCGCGACCGCCGAGGACGCACCGCCGCTGTCCGGTGACGAGCTGGACCTGGCGTACGTGCTGTACACGTCCGGGTCGACCGGCCGGCCCAAGGGCGCCATGGTGGCGCGGCGGGGGATGGCCAACCACCTGCTCGCGAAGGTCGAGGACCTCGGGCTCGGTGAGCGGGACGTCGTGGTGCACAACGCCCCGGTCACCTTCGACATCTCGGTGTGGCAGATGCTCGCGCCGCTCGTCGCCGGCGGGCGGGTCCAGGTCACCGGCCGCGAGTCCGCGCGGGATCCCCGCGCCCTGTTCGCGACGGTGGCCGAGCACGGGGTCACCGTCCTGGAGATCGTGCCCTCCCTGCTGGCCGCCACCCTCGATACCTGGGAGATCGAGGGTGGCGCGCCGGCGCTGCCCGGCTTGCGCCTGCTCATCGTGACCGGGGAGGCGCTGCCACCGCGGTCGTGCGAACGCTGGCTCGCCCGGTTCCCCGACGTCCCGCTGGTCAACGCCTACGGGCCGACGGAGTGCTCGGACGACGTCACGCACGCCGTGCTCACGACGGCGCCGGCCGGGTCGCGGACGCCGATCGGCGCGCCGCTGCGCAACACCGCGCTCTACGTCCTCGACGACCACCTGCGGCCGGTCCCGGCCGGGGTGGCGGGGGAGTTGTACGTCGGCGGGCTCGGCGTCGGCCGCGGTTACCTGGCCGACCCGGGCCGCACCGCCGCGACGTTCGTGCCGGACCCGTTCCGGCCGGTGCCGGGGGAGCGGATGTACCGCACCGGCGACCTGGTCGTGCTGCGCGCCGACGACCGGCTGGAGTTCCTGCACCGCCGCGACGACCAGGTCAAGATCCGCGGCAACCGCATCGAGCTCGGCGAGATCGAGACCGCGCTGCGGGCCCAGCCCGAGGTCCGCGACGCGGTCGTGCAACCCCACGGCGACGAGCTGGCCGCCTACGTCGTGCTGCACACCGAAATCCCCGACGACGAACTGCGCGGCCGGCTCGCCCGCGCCGTGCCCGGGTACATGGTGCCGGGCGCCTACGTCCGGCTCGAAGCACTTCCGCTGACCCCGAACGGCAAGGTCGACCGCAAGGCGCTGGTGCCGCCGAGCGCCGGTGCGGCCGAACCCGGCCGGGCGCCGGAAACCGAGCGCGAACGGCGGTTGCAGGCCCTCTTCGCCGAGGTGCTGCGCCGGGACGTCGGCGTGACGGACGACTTCTTCGCCCACGGCGGGCATTCACTGCTGGCCACCCGGCTGGCCAGCCGGATCCGCACCGAGCTGGACGCCGAGGTGTCCGTCCAGGACCTGTTCGACCACCCGACGGTCGCCGGGCTCGCCGGGCGCCTGGACCAGGCACGGACCCGCGCCGCGCTGGTGGCCCGGCCGCGCCCCGGCGTGCTCCCGCTGTCGTTCGCGCAGCAGCGGCTGTGGTTCCTCAGCCGGTTCGAGGAGCAGAGCGCGGCGTACACGCTGTCCGTCGCGGTGAAGCTCACCGGCCCGGTCGACACCGGTGCCCTCGCGGCCGCGTTCGACGACGTCGTCGCGCGGCACGAAAGCCTGCGGACGGTGTTCCCCGAGCACGACGGGGTGCCGTACCAGCAGATCATCGAGGTCACGGGGTTGTTCACCGCCGCGGACGTCACCGCCGGCGAGCTGGACGACGCCGTGCGCGCCGCCGGCACGCGGGGATTCGACCTCGCGGTGGAGCCGCCGATGCGGGCCACCCTGCTCAGTACCGGCGAGCGTTCGCACGTGCTGGTCGTCGTCGTGCACCACATCGCCGCCGACGGCTGGTCGTTCGGCCCGCTCACCCGCGACCTCTCCCACGCCTACGCCGCGAGGCTGGCGGGGCGCGCGCCGGAGTGGACCCCGCTGCCCGTGCAGTACGCGGACTTCGCTTTGTGGCAACGGGATCTGCTCGGCACCGAGGAGGACCCGGACAGCCTCGCCGCCCGGCAGCTGGACCACTGGCGCAGCGTCCTGGCCGGGCTGCCGGACCAGCTCGAGCTGCCCACCGACCACCCCCGGCCCGCCGTCGCCGACGGCCGCGGCGACCGGGTGTACTTCGAGCTGGACCGCGAGCTGCGGGCCGGCCTCGACCGGCTCGCCGCCGACGCCGGGGTCAGCGTGTTCATGGTGCTGCAGGCGGGCCTCGCCACGCTGCTGGCGAAGCTGGGCGCGGGCGAGGACGTCCCGCTGGGCACCCCGGTCGCCGGCCGCACCGACGACGCGCTCGACGACCTGGTCGGCGTCTTCCTCAACACCCTCGTCCTGCGCACCGACCTCGCCGGCGACCCGACCGTCGCCGAGCTGCTCGCCCGGATCCGCGCGACCGACCTGGCCGCATACGCCCACCAGGACCTGCCGTTCGAGCGGCTGGTGGACGTGCTCAACCCGGCCCGCTCGCAGGCGCGGACGCCGCTGTTCGGCGTGCTGCTCGTGCTGCACAACAACGCCGGCGCGAGCCTCGCCCTGTCCGGAGTGGACGCCGAGGTGCTGCCGGCGGCCACCGGCACGGCCCGGTACGACCTGTCGTTCGAGTTCACCGAGCACGACGGCGGCTTCGGCGGGTTCGCCGAATTCCGCACCGAGCTGTTCGAAGCCGCGACCGTGACGCGGATGGCGGAGCGCCTGAGCACCGTGCTGCGGGCGATGGTCACCGACCCGGCGAAGCGGCTCGGCGCGATCGACGTGCTCGACGCCGGTGAGCGCGAGCGGATCCTGGTGGCCCGCAACGACACCACGCGGGAGCAGTCCGGGACCGCCTTGTCCGACCGGCTGCGGGAGACCGCCCAGCGGGCCTGGGACACGGTCGCGCTGGTGGCCGGCGACACCGAGCTCACCTACCGCGAGCTGGACGCCCGGGCGAACATGCTGGCCAGGACGCTGGTCCGGCACGGCGCCGGGCCGGAGTCGGTGGTCGCCCTGGTCCTGCCGCGCTCGGCGGACCTGGTCGTCGCGCTGCTCGCGGTGCTGCGCACCGGCGCCGCGTACCTGCCGATCGACCCCGGTTACCCGGCCGGGCGGGTCGCCTTCATGCTCGAAGACGCGTCCCCCGCGGTGGTCGTCACCACCCCGGGCACCGAGACGGGCACCGCACCGCGGGTGGTGCTCGGCGACGCCGTCCCGGCGGAGCCCTACCCCACTCCGCCGGACGGTGTCGTCACCCGGCCCGACGATTCCGCGTACATCCTGTACACCTCGGGGTCCACCGGCCGTCCCAAGGGCGTCGTCGTCCCTCTCGGTGCGCTGGCGAACCTGCTCGACGACATGGTGACCCGCACCGGGATCACCCCGGAAGACCGCTTCCTCGCCGTCACCACACCCGGGTTCGACATCGCCAACCTGGAGATCCTGGTGCCCCTGCTGGCCGGGGCACGGCTGGTGGTCGCCGACCGCGACGAGGTCCGCGACCCGGTGGCGCTCGGCGAGCTGATCGTCCACACGGGAGCGACGATCATGCAGGCGACCCCGACGCTGTGGCAGGAGCTGGCCGAGACGGCGCCGGAGACCCTGGGCGGGCTGCGAGCCCTGATCGGCGGCGAGGCGGTCAGCCGGGCGCTGGCCGACCGGCTCGGCGCGGCCACCCGGGGCGTCACCAACGTGTACGGCCCCACCGAGACGACGATCTGGTCGACCGCGGCGGACCTGACCGCCGTGCCCGGCCGCCCGGGTGCGCCGACGATCGGCGGGCCGCTGGCCAACACCCGCGTCTACGTGCTCGACGCCGCCCTGCGGCCGGTGCCGGACGGCGTCCCCGGCGAGCTGTACATCGCCGGCGCCGGGCTCGCGCGGGGCTACCTGAACCGCCCGGGCCTCACCGCGCAGCGGTTCGTCGCCGACCCGTTCGGCGCGCCGGGCACGCGGATGTACCGCACCGGCGACCTCGTGCGGTGGGGCGGCGACGGACGGCTCGACTACGTCGGCCGGACCGACCACCAGGTGAAGCTCCGCGGGTTCCGCATCGAGCTCGGCGAGATCGAAACCGCGCTCCTGGCCGTGCCGGGGGTCGGCCGGGCCACGGTGATCGTGCGGGAGGACGCTCCGGGCGACCGGCGGCTGGCGGCCTACGTCGTCGGCGAAGGGATCGAACCGGCGGACGTGCGGGCTCGGCTGGGCCGGACGCTGCCGGACTACATGGTCCCCGCCGCGGTGGTCGTCCTGGAGCGCTTCCCCTTGACGGCCAACGGGAAGCTCGACCGCTCGGCCCTGCCCGCGCCGGTGGTCCCGGCCACGGCGGGCCACGACCGGCTGCGGACCCCGGCCGAAGACCTGCTGTGCGCGGCGTTCGCCGAGGTGCTCGGCGTGCCCGCGGTCGGCCTGCACGACGACTTCTTCGCCCTGGGCGGTCATTCGCTGCTGGCGACCCGGCTGCTGAGCCGCGTCCGCGAGCGCCTGGCCGGCGGGCTCGGCATCCGCGACCTGTTCGACCACCCCACACCGGCGCGGCTGGCCCGGCGGATCGAGAGCAGCGAAGGGGGAACGTCCTTCGACGTCCTGCTCCCGCTGCGCCGGGAAGGCAGCCGCGAGCCGCTGTTCTGCGTCCACCCGGCCGGCTGCGTCAGCTGGTCCTACCACGGGCTCGCCGCGCACCTGGCCGACCGGCCGCTGCACGGCCTGCAGGCGCGCGGGATCGTCGACGACGCCGCCTTGCCCGCCGACGTCGGCGCGATGGCGGCCGACTACCTGGCGGAGATCCGGCGGGCCCAGCCGCACGGGCCCTACCACCTGCTGGGCTGGTCGTTCGGCGGCGTGGTCGCGCACGAGATCGCCTGCCGGCTGCAGGACGAGGGCGAGCAGGTGGCGCTGCTGGTGAGCCTCGACAGCGCGCCGGGGGGCGACGACGCCCTGCCGGACGACGAGGAGCTCGCGGCGATCGTGCTCCGGTTCTTCGGCTACCGCGGCGACGAGGAACCCGTGCACGGCCCCGACTTCGCCGGCCTGCGCGAGCTGTTCGCGCGGGAAGCCAACCCGCTGGCCGAGCTGACCGCGGAGCAGCTGAAGCGGTGTTTCGCCGCCTGGCGCAACAACCTGAAGCTGCAGGCGGAGTTCGTCCCGCGGACGTTCCACGGCACGCTGCTGCACTTCGCCGCGGCCGCCGACGCGGACAATCGCACGGCCGCGGCCTGGACGTCCCATGTGGACGGTGCGGTGACCGTGACCGGCCTGCCGGCCGGGCACGACGCCATGACCGGAGCCGAGCCGCTGCGGCGGGTCGGCGAGGCAATCGAAAAGTACCTCGCGAACGAAAGGAGCGATCGGTGACCAACCCCTTCGACGACGAGACGGGCACCTTCCACGTGGTCGTCAACGCCGAAGGCCAGCACGCCCTCTGGCCCGTCTTCGCCGAACTGCCCGATGGGTGGGACCGCGTGCACGGCCCGGAGAACCGCGCGGCCTGCCTCGCCTACGTCGAGGAGAACTGGCGGGACCTGCGTCCGCGCAGCCTCGCCGCCAAACACGCCGAATAACCCCCGAACCGAAGGAAGCACGAAGATGACCAGTACCGAAACCTCCTCGCGCACCGCCCGGATCAAGGAGATCGTCTGCGACGTCCTGGAGATCGACGAGGACGAGATGACCCCGACCAGCCTCTTCATCGACGACCACGGCGCCGACTCGCTGCTCGCGATCGAGATCCTCGCGTTGCTGGAGAAGGAGTTCAAGGTGACCATCGAGCAGGCCGAGCTGCCGCGGATGGTGAACCTGACCGCCGTGCACGAAGTGGTCGCAGAGAGCGCGGGCTGGTGACCGGCCACCGGGTGGTGCTCACCGGGCTCGGCGCGCTGTCGAGCATCGGCCTCGGCGCCACCGAGTTCGCGGCCGGCCTGCGGGCCGGGCGCAGCGGCGCCCGGGACATCACCGGGTTCGACACCACCGGGTTCGAGCACTCCCGCGGCTGCGAGGTGCGCGGGTTCGATCCCGGCGACTGGATCCGGAACCTGCCGGTGGAGTCACTCGGCCGGGCCACCCGGTTCGCGGTGGCCGCGGCCCGGATGGCCCTCGAGGACGCCGGCCTGACCCCCGATCTGCTGCGGTCCCGGCGCGGGATGGTGGCGATCGGGACGACCGACGGCGAATCGAACGAGCTGGACGAACTGGCCGCGGCCGGCATCGCCGGCGGCCCGGAATCACTGGCGCCGCAGGCGGTCCGGCGCGTGCCGCCGAGCCGCTTGTCCACGGCGATCGCCCGTGAACTGGCGCTCGGCGACGTCGAGGCGACCACCATCGCCACGGCGTGCTCGGCGGGCAACTACGCGCTCGGCTACGGCTTCGACGCGGTGAAGGCGGGCGAGGCCGAGTTCGCGCTGTGCGGCGGCGCGGACGCCATCTGCCGCAAGACCTTTGCCGGGTTCTACCGGCTGGGCACGATCGCGCCGGACAACTGCCGTCCGTTCGACATCGGCCGCAAGGGCATCCTCACCGGCGAGGGCGCCGGCGTGCTCCTGCTGGAGACGCTGGACTCCGCGCTCGCCCGCGGCGCGCGGATCCACGCGGAGGTACTGGGGTACGGCCTGAACTGCGACGCTTACCACCAGGTGGCACCGAACCAGGACGGCGTCGCGCAGTGCATGCGGCTGGCCCTCGACGACGCCGGGCTCGACCCGGCCCAGGTCGACCTCGTCTCCGCGCACGGAACCGGCACCAAGGCGAACGACGTCACCGAATGCGGTGCCATCCACGACGTCTTCGGCCCCGACGCCCCGCGCACGGTTTCGCTGAAGTCCATGCTCGGCCACACCATGGGGGCGGCCAGCGCGCTCGCCGCGATCGCCGGCGCGCTGGCGATCCGCGAGGGCTTCGTGTTCCCGACCATCAACCACGTCGAGACCGACCCCGAGTGCGCGGTCGACTGCGTCCCCAACCACGCCGTCGACGCCGAGATCGACGTCGTGCAGAACAACGGGATGGCGTTCGGCGGCAACAACGCGAGCGTGGTCCTCGGCCGCTACCCGGCCCTGGCCGGCTCGGGCCGGGCAGCGTAGCGCGGGCCGCGGGACCAGACCACCACGCAGTGAGGGAGTGAGCAGATGAGCGCAACGGCGACCGGCGCGGTGATCACCGCGTGGTCCGCGGTGTCGCCCTTCGGGATCGACCGCAAACATTTCCTGGACGGGCTGCGCACCGGCGAGCCCGCTCGCCACACCGCAGCGGCCGAGGGCGGGGTGCCCGGCGAACGCGGCCACGCCGTCCCGGACTTCGACGTCCGGGAAGTGCTGGGCCGCAAGGGAACCCGCGCGATGGACCGGGTGACGGCGCTGGCCGTCACGGCGGTGGGGCAGGTCTTCGACGCCGGGGCCGCGCCCGGCGGCACGGGACTGGTGCTCGCGACGAGCGGGAGCACGCAGAGCATGATGGACTTCACGCGGTCGTCGCTGCTCGGGGACAAGCCCTACCACGTCGACCCGGCCCGCATGCCCAACACGGTGATGAACTGCGCCGCCGGCCGCTGCGCGATCTGGTACGGGCTGAACGGGCCCAACGTCACCCTGGCCAGCGGCCGGGTTTCGGGCCTGTCGGCGTTCCGCTACGCGACCCGGCTGCTCGCCCGCGGGCGAGCCGACACGGTGCTCGTGGGCGGGGCCGAGGAGTACTCCGCCGACCGGGCGTGGCTCGACTTCCACGGCCGCGAGGACGGGCCGGCGCCCCGGCCGCTCGGCGAGGGCGCCTGCATGATGCTGCTGGAGCGAGCCGGGACCGCGGCCGCGGGCCGACCGCGGGCGTTGGCCATCACGTCCCGGGTCTTCGCGAGCGACGACCTGCGCGAAGCATTGCGCGGCTGCGTGCTCGCGGCGCTGGCCGAAGCCGGCGTCGACCCGGCCGCGGTGGACGTCGTCGTGCCCTCCGGGGCGGGCGGCCGGACCGGTGCGCAGGAAACCGAGGTCCTCGACGCGGTGTTCGGCGCGGCCCAGCTTCTCGACGTCGGTGCGCTGATCGGGGACACCGGTGCCGCGTCGGCGTGCTTCGGCGTGGTCGCCGCGCTCGGCGAGGCCGAGACGGGCGCGCGGATCGCCGTGGTGACGTCGGCCGACGCGGACGGGTCCGTCGCCTGCGGTGTCTTCGGGCTGCCGGGGCACGAGCGTTGACCGGGACGGCGAGCCCGGTCCGGGGTGCGGTGGAGGTGCTGGAGACCGGCGTCCAGGCGGACGGCGGCTGGCACTCGAAAGCCCGCTTCGCGGTCCGCGAGATCGAACCGGTCTTCGCGGGCCACTACCCGGGACTGCCGCTGTTCCCGGGCGTGTGCCTCGTCGAGTGCGTGCACCGCGGCGCGGTCGCGGCCCGGCCGCCCGGCACCGGGGACCTGCGGCTGGCCGAACTGGGTTCCGCCCGGTTCGTCTCCGCCGTGGTCCCGGGTGACGTGCTCGAGCTGGACCTGGACTGGCGGCGCGCCGACGGCGGCTGGCGGGTCTCGGCCCGGATCGGCACCGCCCGCGGCCGGGCGGCGACCGTCCGGCTGCACTACGCGGAAGGCCCGGCGTGATCGGCGGCGCGGGCGTGCGGGAGCTGCTGCCGCACCGGTACCCGATCCTGCTGGTGGACCGGGTGGTGGAGCTGGAACCGGGGGTGCGGGCGGTCACCGTCAAGGCCGTGACGGCGAACGAGCCGTGGTACGCGACGCTCGGCGAGGACGTCGGCGAGGAGCAGCTCGCCTACCCGGACGTGCTGCTCGTCGAGTCCTTCGCGCAGTCGGCCGGGGTGCTCGGCGTCACCGGCGGCGCGGCGGGGGCCGGGCGGGTGACGCTGATCGGCGCGGTCGCCGGGGTCCGGTTCCTCGGCAAGGTGTTCCCCGGCGACCTGGTCGAGCACCGGCTGCACGTGGTCCGCGTGTTCGCCGACAGCGCGATCGTCGCGGGGGAGAGCACGGCCGGCGGGCGCCCGGTGCTCAGCGTGGAGCGCATGACGCTGGCGTTCCGGCCCGAAGCGGACCTGGACACGATCGACGAAAACGGGACGGGAGAAGGATGAGCGAGGAGAGCGCGCCGCGGGTGGCGCTGGTCAGCGGCGGGTCGCGCGGGATCGGCGCGGCCGTGGTCCGGCGGCTGGCCGAGGACGGCTGGGACGTCGGGTTCTGCTACCGCTCCGACGAGCGGGCGGCGACCGAGGTGGAGAAGCTGGCCGGTGAGTCCGGCGTACGCGCCCTGGGGGTGCGCGTCGACGTCGGCAACGCGGCCGAGGTGCGGGACTGGGTCGACCGCGTCGAGGGCGAGCTGGGTCCGGTCGGGGTCGTGGTCACCTCGGCCGGGATCACCCGCGACCAGCCCCTCGCCCTGATGACCGACGACCAGTGGAACGACGTCGTCCACACCAACCTCGACGGCGTCTACCACGTCTGCCGCCCGGCGGTCTTCGCGATGATGAAACGGCGCGCGGGCTGCGTCGTGAACCTGTCGTCGGTGTCCGGGGTGTACGGGAATCCGTCGCAGACGAACTACTCGGCGAGCAAGGCCGGGATCATCGGCTTCACCCGCGCGCTGGCCAAGGAGGTCGGCCGGTACGGCATCCGGGCCAACGCCGTTGCGCCGGGGATCATCGACACCGAGATGACGCGCGTGATGACGGAGTCCGCGCGCGAAAAGCTGCTGAAGGCCATTCCGCTGCGGCGGTTCGGAACGGCCGGCGAGGTGGCTGACCTGGTTTCCTTCCTCGCCTCGCCGCGCGCGGCCTACGTCACCGGTGCCGTTTTCCAGATCGACGGCGGAATCACCGTCTGAGTGCGAAGGAGTCCGTTCATGGCGCGCAGGAACGCGCAACCGCGGTGGTACTTCTCCCTGCGGAGCCCGTATTCGTGGTTTTGTTACCGGGAACTGCTGGAAACGGAGCCCGCGGTGCTCCACGCCGCGGAATGGATACCGGTCTGGGAACCGGACCCGTTCTCGGAGCGGATGCTCGCCGCACGCGGCGTCGAGCTGCCGGTGGTGCCGATGTCGCGGGCCAAGAACTTCTACATCCTCCAGGACACCCGGCGGCTGGCGAAGGAGCGCGGCCTGCCGATGATCTGGCCGGTCGACCGGGAACCGGTGTGGGAGGTCGCGCACCTGGCCTACCTCGCGGCGACCGACGAGGGCATGGGCCGTCCGTTCCTCGACCGCGTGTACGCGGCGCGCTGGGAACGCGGGGAAGACATCTCCGACCCCGTGGTGATCGGCGCGATCGCCGCAGGGCTCGGGCTCGAGCCGGCCCGCTACGCCGGGGCGGCCGACGACGAGGGGTTGCGCGAGCGGGGGATCGACGTCCTCTCCCGCGTGGCCGACGACGGCGTCTTCGGCGTCCCGATGTTCGTGCTGGGCCGGGAGAAGTTCTGGGGCACCGATCGGCTTGGCCGGTTCCTGGCGGCGTGGCGGGCCCGCACCGCGCCCGCCGAATCGGGCTCAGTTGAGCGAGTGGAATTCGCCGAGGCGGCCAGGGCCGTCTCGGACGGTGGACACGCGGGCGGCTGCGGGTGACCACTGAGTGGGAAACGGACAAAAGCCCGTGGCCCGTTCGGTGGATTACGCGTGCGCAGGCGGGTGGTTTTCCGGCCGGGTGACCAAAAGGGAAAGGCGAAAAAATTTCAAATCCCTTTCCTGCCCGTCCGGCACAGGGTTCTTGCCCGCGGTTACCCGGCTTCCCCTGAATCGCCCGTGCTGCCCCTTGTCCGCGTGACGGCCTTGTGATTTCTTGGAGCTCGATCACGGACTGTCGCAGCAGGCGCACCCAGTGGAGTGGTCTGACTCCGCCCGGGTGGCCCGCGCAGCGGAAACGGTAGGTGGCACTTGGCTTCCGGGACCCCGTTCCCCCCACGGCCGGCCAGGCTGGTGGGGCGTCGGCGAGAGCTCGACCGCTTCACCGAGAGCAGGCGGCTCGCCGGGGACGGTCACGGCCACGCCCTGCTCGTGCGCGGCCCGGCGGGCATCGGCAAGACCAGCCTGCTCGCCGCGGCGCTGCACGACGCGGCGGCGGACCTGCCGGAGGCGGGCCGGATCCTGACCGCCGCGGCGGTGCGGAAGGACGCGAACACCGCCTACGGCGTCGTGCGGGACCTGTTCGCGCCCTTGGGGTTGGCCGGCGAAGCGGGCGAGTCCCTGCTGCAGGGCAGCGCCCGGTTCGCCCGGCACGCGCTGACCACGGACGCGGTCGCGCAACCGCCCGCCGTCGGCTCCTATGCCGTGCAGCACGGGCTGTACTGGCTGGCCGCGTCCCTCGCGACCCCGGGGCCGCTGATCATCGTCGTGGACGACGTGCAGTGGTGCGACGAAAGTTCGCTCCGCTGGCTGGAGTTCCTGGTGCGCCGCGCCGCGGACCTCCCGCTGCTCGTGGTGCTGGCCCAGCGGAGCGGGACGGCGCTCTCGGCCGACGGGACCCTCGCCGAGATCGAGGGCGCGCACGGCACGCGGACCCTCGATCTGGGCCCGCTGCCGCTCGACGCGGTGGCCGAGCTGATCCCGGAGGCCCTGGCCACGCCGGACGGCCTGTTCACCCGCAGGTGCCTCGACGAGACCGGCGGGAACCCGTTGCTGCTGCGCCGGATGCTCGGCGAGCTGGCCCGGACGCGGACCGGCGACGAGCCGCTCTCGCTGTCTTCGCTCGCCGGCTCCGGCCGCGCCGTGCTGGCGACTTCGACGCTCGATCGGCTCTCGGCGCCCACCCGCGCCGTCGCCATGGCCGTCGCGGTGCTCGGGGACGACGATCCGGACCTGCTCGCGAAGCTGGCGGAAGTGCCCGGCGCCGTGGTGTCGGCGGCCCTGGAAACGTTGCAGGCGCACGAAATCCTGCTCGACGGCACCCGCGAGTTCGTGCACGAGCTGGTCCGGGCGGCGATCCTCGACGCCGGGGGCGCGGGCGAGTCGGCCCGCTGGCGCCGGCGTGCCGCGCGGCTGCTCAGCGACGCCGGCCGGCCCGCCGAAGAGGTGGCGGGGCACCTGCTCCTGCTGCCGGAGCTGGACGAGCGGTGGATGGCCGGCATCATGCGGGAGGCGGCGAAGAGCGCCACCGGGCGCGGCGCGCCCGGTACCGCCGCGCGGTACCTGAAGCGGGCATTGGCCTTCGACCCGTCCGACGTCGGCCTGCTGCTGGAGCTGGCGGCCGCGCTGGCGCCGGCGGAACCGTTCGCGGCGTTCGACCTGCTGGAGCGGGCGCGCGGGCTGGCCGGGGACGTGCGGGAGCGGGCGCGGATCGCCGTCCGGCTCGGCATGGTCGCACTGGCCGTCCAGCGCGCGCCGGAGGCGGTGGTCGTGCTGCGCGACGTGGCCGCCGAACTGGACGCCCGGCTCGGGGAACCGCGGTCCGTCGCCGACGCGGGGCTGCGCACGCTGGTCGAGTCGATGGCGCTGATCACCGGGCTCGACGAAAAAAGCACGGTCCCGGCCGCGCTGGCCCGCGTCCGCGAGCAGCCGACGCCGGCCGGGGACGACCCGGCCGAGTGCCAGCTCCTCGGGATGAGGGCGGCAGCGCGGGCCCTGGAAGGCGATTCGGCGGCGACGGCGGTCGCGGAGGCGACCCGGGCGCTGCGCGTCGACCCGGTCGGGCTGGGCGGCTGGGCGGCGCTGGGCGCCGGCCTCGCGCTCCAGCTCGCCGACGAGCTGAAACCCGCGCAGGACGCGCTGAGCCGGCTGATCGAGCACGCGAGCGGCGTGGGTGACGCGTGGACGTACTGCCTCGCGCAGTGCACGCGGGCGATGTTCTGGCACTGGGCGGGCGACCTGACCGAGGCCGGGGCGGACGCGCAGGTCAGCTACGACCTGGCGCACCAGGAATCCTGGGGCGAGACCACGACGATGCCCCGCATCGCACTGGCGACGGTGCTGGCCCCGCGCGGCGACGCGGCCCGCGCCGAGGAACTCCTCGACGGCATCACCCGCCCCCGGCTCGACCGGTTCGCGCTGGAGTACCACTGGTACCTCATGGCCAGGGCACAGGCGCGGGCCGCGCTGGGCGACCCGGCCGGTGCGCTGGACCATCTGCGCCGGTGTGGCGAAAGCCTGAGCGGCGCGGGAATGGCGAACCCGGTCTTCGCGCCGTGGTGGCTGGAAGGCGCGTGCCTGCTGGCGGAGCTCGGCCGGGTTTCGGAGGGCCGGGAACTGGCCGAGCACGGCCAGGCGCTCGCCGAGCGCTGGGGCACGCCCCGCGCGATGGGCATGGGCCTGCTCGCGGCGGGCGTCACGACGCCCGGCGCCGAGGGCGTCGACCTGCTCACCGAGGCGGTCCGGACCTTCGAAGGCGGCCCGGGCCTGCGCGAGCACCAGCGCGCGGAGTACTCGCTGGGCCGGGCGTTGCTGGCCCGCGACGACCGCAAGGGCGCGCGAGAGCACCTGCGGCGAGCGGTCGACGGGTGCACCCGCACCGGCGACTGGCTGTTGCTCGAAGCGGCGCGCACGGCACTCCTCGCGGCCGGCGGCCGGCCGGGGCCCCAGGGAGGTTCGGCCCTCGACACGTTGACGGGCAGCGAGCGCCGGGTGGCGGAGCTGGCCGCCGCCGGCGACGGCAACCGGGCGATCGCGGAGGCGCTGTTCGTCACGGTGCGCACGGTGGAGATGCACTTGACGAGCGTGTACAAGAAGCTGAACGTCGGTGGCCGCGCGGACCTCGCCGCGGTCCTGTCCCGCCGGGACCCGGGATGACGGGCGGCGGAAGAGGTTTCGCCGCGCGGCGGGCGGGTGCCGGGGTGGGCCGGCGCGGCCGGGGCAGCCGCCCCGCAGGACGCGGGACGACCGGCGGCGGAAGGAACCTTGCCGCGCGGCCGGCCGCGAACCCCGCCGGCTTCGGGCACCCCGTACCGAAGCCCGTGCGCCCGGCCGGCGTCCGTCCGAAGTGGACCCCGACGGGATGGTTCGCCGGATGACCGTGCTCGCCGCAGGTGCCGGGGCGGACCTGCTCGCCGAGCGGGTGAGCGAAACCGCGCTGCTCACCGGGCTGCTCACCGAGCTCGAACAAGGCAAGTCCGGCATCGCGGTCGTCACCGGCCTGCCCGGCACCGGCCGCACCAGCCTGCTCTCCCTCCTGGCGGCGCGCGGCCAGGACCGGCCGATCCAGGTGCTCAGCGCCCGCGGCTCGCTGACCGAGTCGGCGCTGCGGTTCGGCGTCGTCTCGCAGCTGGCCTCCGCCCTGCCCGACCGGGCCGTTGCCCGTGCCCTCGGCGAGCTGCTCGCCACCGGCGCGCTCGACGAAGGGTCGCCCGAGCTGTGGCACCCGTTCGTCGAGGCCGCCCGGCGGCGGCCGGTGCTGCTCCTGCTCGACGACGCCCACCTGATGGACGACAGCTCCAAAGCCTGGCTCGGCGCGCTGCTGCGGCGGCTGTGGCAGGTCCCGCTGCTGGTCGTCATCACCGGGGCGGGCGTCGTCCTGCCCTTCTTCGACCAGGAGACCGCCGAACCGTGGCAGCTGTCCGGGCTCAACTGGCACGCGACCCACGTCGTCCGGCTGCGGCCGCTGAGCCGGTCCGGGGTCGCCGAGGTCGTCCGCGCGCACGGGGCCGGCCCCGGCGACGAGGACTTCGTCACCGAGCTGCACGCGGCCACCGGCGGCAACCCCGCCCTGGTCCGCGTCGTGCTCGACCACTGCCGGACCGATCCCGAGCCGGGCGCGCGGCCGGACCGGCTGGCCGCGGACGCGCGCCGCGACCAGATGCTCGGACTGCTCGGCCGGCTGCCCGACGACCTGCGCCGGCTGCTGCGCGCCTTCGTCGTCGCCGGCCACCTGCTCACCCCGGACCAGCTCGGCCCGCTCGCGGGCCGGCAGACGCTGGCGCCCGCGCGGGCGTGGCGCGTGCTCGCCGGCATCGGGCTGGTGCCGGGCCGCGGCCGGTGCGCCGACCCGGCGATCGCGACCTGGGTCCTGGCGGGGATGACCCGCGCCGAACGGGCCGAGCTCTACGGCGCCGCCGCCGAACTGGCGCACCGGTGCGCCCTGCCGGAAGAGGACGTCGCCCGGCTGCTGCTCGGTGCCGGGCCGACGGGGACCCGCTGGGCGCTCGACGCCCTGCTCGCCGCGGCGAGAAGCGCCGCCGGCGAAGCGGCCCCGTACTACCGCCGCGCGTTGCGGGAACCGCTCGCGGACACCACCCGTGCGCAGCTGACGCTCGAACTGGCCGCCGCCGACGGGGTGGCCCCGCACACCGGCGAGGTACGGCTCGCCCGCGCGGCCTTGACGGCGACCACGGACCGGCTGCGGTGCGACCGGCTGGCCGCGGCCGACCTGCTCGTCACGCGCTGCGCGCCGGAACGGGCGGCCGGCCTGCTCACCGGGCTCGCCGCCGGGACCGAGACGGCCGGCCGCGGGACCCTCGCCGCGCTCCACTGGCTCGCCACCGACTCGCCGGACGGGGTGCCCGCCCTCGGCATCCCGGCCGCGGCCTACGCCGAGGACCGCCTGGACCCCGATCGCGCGGGCGCTGCCGCCTGGCTCACCGCGACCCGCGGCACGGACCCGCGACGCGCGCGGAAACTGGCCAGGGTCGCGCTTTCGCCGGGCCGGGACGGCACCCGCCTCTACGCGCCGAGGATCGCCGCCGCCTGGACGCTCATGGCCACCGACGACCCCCTGGAAGCGGCGGAAGGATTGGACGGCGTGCTCGCCGACGCACGCCGCCGGGGGTCGCGGGCCGCCGCCGCGCTGGCCCTGGTCACCCGCGGCCGGCTCAGCCTGCGGCGCGGGCGCGTCCCGGCCGCCGAAGCCGACGCCGAGGCCGCGGTCGAGGGCTACCCGCTGACCCGGTGGCCGCCGCCGATGGCGCGGGCGTTGCTGGGCCTGCAGATCCTGCTCGGCCTGGCCCGCGGCGACCGCGACGCGGCCGAACGGGCGGCCGTGACCCCGACGCGGGGGACAGCGGCCCGCCGGGGCCGGCACCACCTCGACACGCAGCTGCTGTTCGCCCGCGGCCTGCTCGACTGGACCGGGCAGCGCCCGCAGGCCGCGCTGCACCACTTCCAGGAATGCGGCCGGATCCTGCTGAGCCGGGGCTGGGTCAACCCGGCGCTGCTGCCCTGGCGCTCGCTCGCCGGCGTCGCCCAGCGCGACCTCGGCCACCCGGAGGCCGCGGAAGAACTGCTCACGACCGAGTGGGAACTGGCCAGGGCGTGGGGAACCCGGACCGCGACCGGGCTGACCCACCTGTTCGCCGGCATCGCGCTGCCCGCGGGAAGCGCGTCGTTCCGGCTCACTCGCGCGGTCGAGGCGCTGCGGGACTCGCCGGAGCGGATCTGGTACGTCACCGCGGTGCTGCGGCTCGCCGAAGCGCAGCTCGACGCCGGTCAGCCGGCCGGGGTGTCCGGTCTGCTGCACGAGGCCGGGCGCCTGGCGAAGGCCTACCGGCTCGACGCCCAGTCGGCGCGGGTGCGCGACCTCACCGCCCGGCTCGCCGCGCAGCCCCGCCCCGCGGGCTCGGCCCAGCGCGCGGACCGCAAGCGCCAAGCCCTGTCGGAGACGTCGGCGCGGGTGGTGGACATGGTGGTGCAGGGACTGCCGAACGCGGAGATCGCCCGGCGCCTGGCGGTCGGCAAGCGGGCGGTCGAGGTGCGGCTCACCCGCGTCTACCGGCACTTCGGCGTCACCGGGCGCGCCGAGCTGCGGGCGTTGTTCGCGTTGGAGGACGGGGAGTTCGGGACGCCATGCTGATCGAGCGCGACGCCGAGCTGGCGGTGCTGGCCGACCTGCTGGCGGCCGGCGGCCGGGGAGCCGGCTCGCTGGCGGTGATCGGCGGACGGCTCGGCTGCGGCCGCTCGGCGCTCCTGCACGCCGCGGCCGGGCTCGCGGCGGCGAAGGGGATGCGGGTCCTGCGCGCGTCCGCCGCGCCCACCGAACGCCGCTTCCCGCACGGGGTGGCCCGGCAGCTGCTGGAGCCGCTGGTGGCCGAGGGCCGGGATCTGCCCGCGGAGCTGAGCCTGGTCAGCCCGCCCGACCCGGCGGCGCTCGCGGCCGGCCGGCACGCCCTGCTGCACCGGCTGTGGGTGCTGGTCGCCGAAGCCGCCGCGGACCGGCCCGTGGCGCTGATCGTGGACGACCTGCAGTGGTCCGACGCCGAGTCGCTGGGCTGGCTCGCCCACCTCGTCAACCGGCTGCGGGCGATGCCGTTGGTCGTGGTGGCCACCGTGCTCGACGGCGACGCCGGGGCGGACCGCCCGGTGGTCGGCGACCTGGTGCGCGCGGCGGCCGTGGTCCTGCAGCCCGGGCCGCTGTCGCCGGAGGGGACGCGGGCGTTCCTCGGCCACCATTGCGGGGAACCGGCCGGCGAGCGCCTCGCGGCCGCGTGCCGCGAAGTCACCGGCGGCAGCCCGATGTTCCTCGGCGCCCTCGCGGACGCGATGCTCGCCGAGGACCTCCGCCCGGCCGACGGGCAGCTCGCCGAAGTGCTGGCGCTGCGGCCGACCGGCCCGTCGCACCACATCGCCCGCTGCCTGCGCGCCCAGCCGCCGCGGGTGGCGGAGCTGGCGCGGGCGCTGACGTCGTTCGGCGAGGCCGGTGACGCCGCCGCGCTCGAGCGGCTCAGCGGGCTCGACCGGGCGGACCTCGAGGAAGCGGCGGGAGCGTTGCGGCGCCTGGGTTTGCTGGCCGCGGACGGGATCCGGTTCGCCGGTGCCCGGATCGCCGAAGCCGTCGCGGGCACCATGACCGTGGCCGAACAGGACGAGCTGCGGCTGCGCGCGGCCGAGGTGCTCTACACCGACGGCGCGCCGCTGGAGCGGATCGCCGGGGAGCTGCTCGCGACGACGGCCGAACCGGCGCCGTGGGGGACCGAGGTGCTGCGGGGCGCGGCCGCGGCCGCGGCGGACCGGGGCGAGGCCGAGCAGGCGGCGCAGTACCTGCGGCACGCCCTGCTCTACCCGGCGTCCGAGCGGGGGGTGCTGCTCGCCGACCTCGTCGCGGCCGAACGCGGGCGCGACCCCGGCGCCACGACCCGGCACCTCCAGCAAGCGCTTCCCCTGCTGCGGACCCCGGCCGAGCGGGCGGACCTGCTCTGCCGCGTGCCCGCCCTCGCGACCGCGCGCAGCCGCGAGGAAACCGACCTGCTGCGCGGCACCCTCGTCGAACTGGCCGCGAACGGCGGCGAGGAGGACCTGCGGGCGCGGCTGGAAGCCCGGCTCTGGCTGCACGGGCAGGACAACGCGAGCACGTTCACCGCGGCGGCCGACCGGCTGCGCCGTCTCGGCCCGGACCCGGCACCGGCCGGTCCGGGGCAGCGCGAGCTGGTGGTCGCGCTGCTGCACGCGGCGACGCAGGCCGAGACGGTCCCGCGGCGGGCGGCCGCCGACCTCGCCCACCGCGTCCTCGGCCGCGAACCCGGCGGTCCCGCCCAGATGTTCACGGTGCTGCCGCTGGTGACCGCGGTGCTGGTGGCGGCCGACGCCACCGAGGGCCTGGAGTCCTGGTTGCTGGCGGCCGCGGAGCCCGGCCGGGGCGAGCCCGGGCTGGCGGCGCTGCAGGCGTGGACGAACCAGGCGAAGCTGTGGGCCGCGACCGGCGCCCCGGTGCGGGCGCGCGACCGTGCGCTCGAAGCGCTCGAGCACGCCGCGCCGGACTGGTCCACTGTGGTCACCGACTGCGTGGTTCTGTTGGCGCGCCTGGCGATCGAGCTGCGCGACGACGAGCTCGCGGTCCGCGCCCGGCAGGCCGCCGGCGACGCGCGGCTCGCGCCGTGGGAGCTGTCGATGGTCCACGGCGCGGTGGCGGTGACGACCGGGGACCTGCCGACCGCGATCGAGTACGTCGAGGACTTCGGCCGCCAGGTGAGCCGGGCCGGCCGGACCAACGTGGCGTGGTACCCGTGGCGCCTGCTGGCCGCGACCCTGCACAGCCGCGCCGGCCGGCGCGGGCCGGCCGCCGAGCTGGTGGAGCAGGAGTACGAGCACGCGCAACGCTGGGGCGCCCCGGCGGCACTCGGGCGCGCGCTGCGGGCCCGGGCGGCGCTGACGGCGGGCGCACCGGGCATCCGGCTGCTGCACGAGTCGGTGGCGGCGCTGGCGACGTCGGGCGACCGGCTGGAGCTGGCGAAGTCCCTGATCGCCCTCGGCCGGCGCCCCGGCGTCCCCGACGCGGAGGACCACCTGCGCCGCGGCCGCCGGCTGCGCCTGCTCTGCGACCTCCCCGATCCGGCGCCCGGCGACCACCCGCCCGGCCGCACGCCGGCCGGCGACCCGGCCTTGACGACGACCGAGCAGCGGATCGTGGAGCTGGTCGCCCGCGGTGGTCGCAACCGCGACATCGCGGCCGAGCTGGGGGTGACGACGAGAGCCGTCGAGAAGCACCTGACCAGCGCGTACCGGAAGCTGCGCATCAAGGGCCGGGCGGAGCTGGTGACGGGCGCGGCCGCGCCCGCCCGGCACCACGACCTGGCCGACCCGCGCGCCGGGTGACTACCGTGTGCGGGATGGCGCGTTCGGCCGCCTTCGAGCGGTTCCTGGCCGGGGTCACCGCACCCGTCACCAGCGCGAGGGACTCCCTCGACGAGATCCCCGACGTCGGCGCGATCTTCGACCTCGTCGGCGAAGAACGGGCCGAAGCGGAGGACATCCTCATCGCGAAGCTCGCCACCGGCGACGGCCGCGCCGCCGCGGCGCTCGCCGACGCCGGCTGCTTCCGCGCGATCCCGGCGCTCGTCGAGGCGACCTCCGAAGCAGCACCCCCGGCCACGCGGGTGGCCGCCGCGCGGGCGCTGCTCCAGCTCGACGACCTCTCCGGTGAACCCGCCATGGTCCGGTTGCTGCGCACGCACGCGGGCAGCGGCTACGACCGCGGCGCCGCCGTCCGGCTGCTGGCCGAGTTCCCCGCCCCCGACCGGGAACTCCTGTACGAAGTGCTGGCGGCCGATCCCGACCCCACCGCACGATCCGAAGCGACGGACGCGCTGCTCACCCTCGTCGGGCTGGACGACGACGAGCTGCGCTGGGGAGACGTGCTCAAGAGCGTGAGCGGACGGCTGCTGTCCTCGCTGACGACCGTGCAGGCCGAGGCGATGGCCGAGCTGCGGGAGATCGTCACCCGGTGGGAAGCGGGGGAGCCGAGCGAAGACCTGGCCTGGCGCTGTGACAGCGAGGCGGTGCGCCGGTTCGTCGACAGCATCGACAGCGCCGAGCCCGACCTCAGGACGCCCGGGCTGGAGACCCTGACCGGCCGCGAACGCACCCTCGTCGAGAACCTGGTGCTGCTGCGCCTGCACGCCGACCGCCGCGCGGTCCGGGCCGCGGGGACGCTGGGGGTGCACCGGGCGGTCGAGCCGCTGCGGGAGCTGCTCGCCACGGCCGAAGGGCCCGCCCGCACGGAGATCGAGGCCGTCCTGGCCACCCTGACGGGGTGAACGCCGTGGTGACGCCGCGGTGACGTCCGGGGCGCGCGTCCCCTGCCATTCTCGGGTCCGATGCCCGTCCCCATGAAGGTCCGCGGTCCGCGGCCGCCCGCCGTGACGACCGACGTCACGTCCGCCGTGACGTCCGCGGCGCCGCCGCGCCGGCCGGAGACCCGCGGCGCCCTGGACCCCGGCCCCGCGGACGTCGTCCGCGCGCAGTCGCTGGTCGGCAACGCGGCCGTGTCGGCGGTCCTGGGCGGCCCGCCGCGGGGGAGCGAGCCGAAACCGGGCACGTGGGCCGCGCGGATGATGCTGACCGGGCAGCAGCTGGTCGGCAACCAGGTCGTCGCGAGCCAGGCGCCATCGGTGCCTCCTGCTCAGCGAGTGCCGGTGCCGGCCGCGAAGAAGCCTCCGGCCCCGGTCGCGCAGAAGGCGAAACCTGCCGCCGCGGACCGGCCGGCCGAGCCGGACAAGTCCACAGTGGAGCGTCCGGACAAGCAGGCGCCGAAGGAGAAGGCGGCCGGCCCCCGCACCCCGGGCGCGGACCCGAAGTTCCAGGCGCTGAAGAAGGACGTCGCCGCCAAGAAGAAGACCATCGGCGCGAGCCACCCACCCGCGCCGGCGGAAGCGGGCTCGGCGCAGGCGGCCGCCGTCGCGCCGGCCGACGACCAGGAAGCCCGTGGCAAGGCCGCGCACGCCGAGGACATGGACGCCGCGCAGCCCAAGGAGTTCGACAAGAAGGCGTTCGTGGACGCCGTGCGGAAAGCGGTTGCCGACAAGGCGCCCAAGAACCTCGACGAGGCCGACAAGTTCGGCGAGTCCGGCAAGGCCGGCGAGATCAAGACCGAAGTCCAGGGCAAGGTCGGCGCAGGCAAGGACGCTTCGGCCAAGGAGATCGCCGACACCACCGCCGCACCACCGGAACCCGCGCCGGACGCCAAGCGGGTCGTCCCGATGGCGCCGGACCGGGTGCCCGCCAAGCCCGGTGCGCCGAACCCGGCCCAGGCCGCTCCCGACACCCTGCCGCCGTCCGCCACGGACCTGTCCGCCGGTCCCGAGCAGGTCGACCGGCAGCTGGCCGCCGCGGACGTCACCGAACAGCAGCTGACGTTCCAGAACTCGCACGAGCCGGGGTTCGACAAGGCTGTCCAGGACAAGAAGGCCCTGGACGCGCACTCGGAGGCGGCGCCGAAGAAGCTGCGGGCCGACGAGCACCGCGAGATCGGCGAGGTGAAGGCCGGCGCGGCCGCCCGCGGTTCCGCCGCCATGGCGGGCATCCACGTGACCCGGGTGGCCACCGGCCGGCGCGTCGGCACCGGGAAGGCGGGCACCAAGAAGACCGACGAGGACAAGCGGACGGAGGTCACCGACCTCCTGCAGAAGGTCTTCGACCGGACCAAGGGCGACGTCGAGCAGATCCTCACGGACCTGGACAAGAAGGTCGACGACGAGTTCACCACCCAGGAGAAGCGCGCCCGGGACCGGTTCACGCAAGAGCACGAAGACGGGATGCGCCGCTACAAGGACGAGCGGTACGGCGGCTGGGACGGCTGGATCAAGTGGGGCCGCGACCTGTTCGCGGGCCTGCCGGAGGAGGCCAACCGCATCTACGAAGGCGCGAAGGACCACTACCTGACCGCGATGGGCCTGCTCATCTCCGACATCGCCGACCTGGTGGAACGGGAGCTGCGCCGCGCCAAGGACCGCATCGCCGGCGGCCGCCGGGAGCTCCAGGCCGCCGTGGACGCGCTCCCGGCCGACCTGAAGGCGATCGGCCGCGAGGCGGCCACCGGCTTCGCGAGCCAGTTCGACGAGCTGAAGGACACCGTCGACGACAAGGGCACCCAGCTCGTCGACACGCTCGCCACGAAGTACACCGAAGCGGTCAAGGCCGTCGACGACGAGATCGCGGCCGAGAAGGAGAAGAACAAGGGCCTGGTCGCGAAGGCCGCGGACGCGATCGGCGGCGCGATCAAGGCGATCGTCGAGCTCGGCCGCATGTTGCTGGGGGTGCTGGCCAAGGCGGTCAGCGCGATCGGCGCGATCCTGAAGGACCCGATCGGGTTCCTCGGCAACCTGGTCACCGGGGTCGGCGGCGGGCTGAAGCTCTTCCTCCGCAACGCGGGCAAGCACCTGGAACAGGGGGTGCTGGCGTGGCTGCTGGGCACCGCCGCCACGGCCGGGCTCCAGCTGCCGACGACGTTCGACATCGCCGGCATCCTGATGCTGATCGCCACGCTGCTCGGCATCTCGTGGCCGAACATCCGGTCCCGGCTGGTCCGCAAGGTACCGGAGAAGGCCGTCGCCGCCGCCGAGTTCGCCGTGCCGGTGCTCGTGGAGGTCAAGCGGCGGGGCATCCTCGGCATGGTCGACGACGTCAAGACCCGCGTCGGCGACCTGAAGAAGACCCTGGTCGACGACCTGGTGTCGTACCTGCTGCCGACGATCGTCATCGCCGGCATCACGTGGATCCTGTCGCTGTTCAACCCGGCGTCGGCGTTCATCCGCGCCTGCAAGATGATCATCGACATCATCCGGTTCGTCGTCCTGAACGCCCGGCAGATCATCGACTTCGTCAACGCCGTGCTCGACGCGGTCCTCGCGATCGCCCGCGGCGGCACCGGCGGCGTGCCCGCGCTGGTCGAACGCGCCCTCGCCCGCGCCGTCCCGGTCCTGATCGGCGCGCTCGCCGCCCTGCTCGGCATCGGGGGCATCGCGGGCAAGGTCCGCCAGATCTTCCAGAAGCTGTCCAGGCCGGTGGACCGCGCGATCGACTGGGTCGTCGACAAGATCGCCGGGCTGGTGAAGAAGCTCTGGGCCAAGCTCAAGCCGAAGCCGCGCCGGCCCGTGCGCGGGCGGCCGGACGACCACCTGCCCGCCCGGCGCCGCACGCCGTCGAGCCGGCGTGCTCCCCGCCCCGCGAAGAAGGACGACTCGGCGCTGCGCCGGAAGCTCATGGCCGCGCTGCACGAGGCCGGCCGGCTGGCCGACCGCGTGTCCGGCGACCAGGACGCCGTGCGACGCGGGCTGCCCGCGATCAAGTCCCGGTACCGGCTCACCACGCTCACAGCGACCACCCGGCCCGGTGCCGGCGAGGCGGTGCTGTTCCTCTTCGACGGGGCGATCAACCCGCGGGCCAAGTTCGAGCACCTGGCGAACGACCACTACCTGTTCGAGGCCCAGCGGGCTTACAAGCGGTCGAACCCCGCGGACAGCCTCGAGTTCGCCATCGACGACATGCCGGGCCGGATGGGTGCCACCGTGCCCGGGCTGAGGAAGGTCGTCCGGCTCGGCGAGACGCAGGCGCGCAAGTACGCCGAGAAGTGGGTCGTCGAAGGCAAGCTCAGCAAGAAGGTCACGGCGCGCGGCCGCGTCGTCTACAGCTTCGTGCACCTGACCGACGTCGACCTGCGGGTGCCCTTCGACCATCCGGAGCGTGCCAAGTGGATGGCGGGCGCGGCGAAGATCCACCTGTCGTCCGCGAAGGCCGCCCATCTCTGGTACCTGGTCATCGCGGGCCTGCGCGACCACCGGCCGGACTACTTCGAGATCGTCGCCGACGAACTGATGCGCGGCATGCGGATCCCGCCCGGCAAAGGCGCGCTCTGGTCGAAGGGCGTCGACCTCAGCGACTACGTGGCCGGCCTCGGGTTCGTCACGCTGGAGACGCAGGAGTTCTACAACGTCACCGAGGGCCTGGTCCTGCTCGACGACTGGGCCGTCGTCCGCCCGCTGTGGGTGACCTTCTCCCGGCGGTACGCGGGCAGCCTCCGCAAGGAGATCCACGTCTTCGTGCGGCAGTTCCTGGCGTCGTCGGTGCTCGTCGAAACCGAGCTGCCCACGGTGCGCCGGATCATGCGGTCGACCGGTCTCTCGATCGCCCTGAAGTTCCACGGCATGGACTGGGGTGACGACCCCACGAAGATCCTGGCGAACCCGGTACCCCGGTACTGGCGGGAACTGCTGGCCGACGGCACCGCCCTCAAGGAGGGGCAGCAGCACGTGCTCGACGAGGCGGCCGCCCGGTCCGCGACCGACCGGGCGCGGCTGCGGTTCACCACCAGCCAGGCGAACAAGCGGGCGGCGGGGACCCGGACACCGACCGGGGACGTCGACCCGGACGCGCTGGACCGGCTGATGGGGGCGCTGCCGGTGGTGCAGGCCACGCCCGGCTCGTTGCGGCGGTTCGCCCGCACCGCCGTCCGGGCCGCCGGGGACGTCGAGCTGGTGCCGGTCGGCGGCGGGTACTCGGGCGCGCCGGTGCAGCGGATCCTCGACGCGAGCGGCACACTGCTCGGCGTGCTGAAGATCTTCCCCAGCCGGGAGCAGTTCGCGATGGAGCTGTCGGCGCTCGCGCGGCTGGGCCGGGTGCGGATCGTCGGCGGCCGCGCGGTCGCCGCGCTGGGCGTCGCGCGGACGACCACGGCGGGCCTGGTGGCTACGAGCGCGGCGCGCGGCCAGGACGTCGAAGGGATGATGAAGGAGACCGGCGCCACCCCGAGCGGACCGGAGCGCAGGCGGCTGTTCGCGCAGCTGAGCACGGCCGTCGCCGGGATCGGGCGCACGCTCGCCCAGCTGCACACCTCGCCGACGGGCTCAGGCGGTCCGGTCGCCGACGCGTTCCTGCGGCGGCACCTCGACGACATGGCGGACCGCCGGACCAGGCTGACCGGCCTCCGCGACCAGCTGGCCCACGCCGGGATCGACGTCCGCGTGCTCCAGTCGCGGATCGACGCGCTGGTCGCGGGCTTCCGCGCGCACCCGGGCGGGGCGGCGCTCGTGCACGGCGACGCGCACCCCGGGAACTACTTCTTCGACCCGGCGAACGGCGTGACCATCATCGACGTCACGACCCTGCACCTGTCCATCGACGCCCACGGCCACCCGATCGGCGCGCCGTCCCGCGACGTCGGCGTCTTCGCGCAGCAACTGGCGCACTACAGCGTCGCACTGAAGCTCACCCGCGCCGAAGTGGCGACCTTGCAGTCCGTGTTCCGCCGCGCGTACGCGGCCGCCGGTGCCACCGGCACGACGCCGCAAGCGGACGCGTTCTTCCGGGCCCGGGCGTCGCTCGGCTGGCTGATGCGGGCGATGGACGACCTGCGGGCCCGGACCGTGCACGGTGTGGTCCCGCCCATCGATCCGGTGCAGCAGCAGCACATCGACCTCGCCGCCGAAGCGTTCGGGCTCTGATGACGACGTCGCCGTTTCCGTTGGCGGGCACCGGGAAGGTGCGATGGCGTGTCCCGCTGCCCGGCCGGCACGTCGCCGGGATCTCGGTGGCGGCGGACGGAATGTGCTTCGTGACGACGGAAACCGGCGTGGTCGCCCTGCACGGCCCCGAGGTCCGCTGGACCGCCGACGGGGGCGCCCTGCTGCTCGACGGCGATCTGCTCGTCACGGCGGGCGCCGACGGGTACGAACTGCGTGACCGGCGGACCGGTGCCGTCACCGGGGTGCTCCGGACGGCGCCGAGGTCCGCGCCGATGCCGCTGGCGGACGGGTCGCTGGTGTTCCTGACACCCGGGCCCGTGCTCCGTGCGGCCACGCTGACCGGCGAGCCGCGCTGGGCGGCCGAGGTGCCCGCGCCGGCGTGGCCGCTCGTCTGGCACGACACCGTGTTCGTCGCCGGGCGTGCCGCGGTCCGGGCGTTCGACCGGGACGGCGCCGCGCTGTGGCTGGCCGAGCCGGCGGGCGACGTGGCCGGGACCATGGTCGGCCTGCCGGACGGCGGCGTCCTGGTGCCGGTCCACGGCGAGGAGCACACCGGCTACGTCGTGCTCGACCCGGGCGGCGAAGTCCGGCCGGTGCCCGCGCACCTGCCGCCCGGCAGCCTGGCGGTGCCGCTGCCCGGCGGCCGGCTCGTGCTGCCCGGCTGGCCCGAGCGGGACGACGTGGGGGAGTGGCGCCCGACAGTGTCCATAGTGGACAGTGGAACCGGAGCAGTGGTCCAGCACCACCGCCTGCGCGCCGACGTGCAGGGTATCGCCGCCGGCGCGAACGGGCTGGTCGCCGTCGCGAGCAGCCCGACGTGGGAGCGCTGGACGAAGTACCACGGCTGGCCCGGGTTCGACCTGAGCCAGGACTGTTCCGTGCTGTTCCTCGACGAGGACGGCCCGCGGGGTACCTGGACGGCGGGCCGGCCGATCACCGGCCCGCTCGCCGTCGGCGCGAACGGCGACCTGCTGGTCCCGCTCTCGGGCGAGCTGATCAGCCTCGGCTGACGAGCTTCCGCCTGTCGGCTCGCACCTGGCGTGACACCCCCAAGCTGCCAGGTCGGTCCTGAGCGGGCGCGGGACACTTGCTGCTGCGGCCCGGGGAACGTCGAGCTTCAGGAGCGCGGTCCGGCCCGGTCGATGAGCGGCCCAAGTCTGGACAGGCCCTGCCGGCTTTCGTCAGCGGTGTGTGGCAACGGACCGGTCCCCGAAGCCCTGGTCCGCGGCCGGTGGACGCGAACCAGGGCGTTCGAGGCAGCGGACTACCGGGCCGGGGCGCCCGTGCCGGCCTGCGCCGGCGCCGCCAGCGCGGGCTTGGCGGCCACTTTGCCGCTGGAGGCCAGCACGGTCGTGTTGAAGGCCATGTCGACGACCATGGTGGCGAATCCCCTGGACACGAACGTCATCACCTTCGGATCGTTGTTGGCGAGGTTGTCGCACCAGCGGAACGGGTTGTCGACGCAGCCGCCGTCGGTACTCGGCACGTTCCCCTCGAAGTTGCCCAGCGATCCGCCGAACAGATCGACGTCGGACTGAAGCTTGCAGCAGTCCTGCCCGGTCAGCACCCCGCTCGCGGGAATCCCGGCCTGGTTGAAGGAGAACGCGTCCGTACCGACCGGCGAGAACAAGATGTTCTTCTTCCCGATGGAGGTGAAGTACCCGATGCCCTGGTCCCTCGCCACCTTCGACGGCTCGTACACCTGCGGCGGGAACTGCGTCGAAACGGTACGGCCGAACAGGTCGACACCGGCCGGATCGAGGACGCCGACGACGTAGTTCGGTGTCGCCGTCACGTCCGCGTCCAGGTCGTAGCCGATCTTGGACAGCTCGGCCGGGCTGAGGTTGTTCACGTAGAACGCCGAGCCCAGCAGCCCCAGCTCTTCGCCACCGAACCAGATGAAGCGCAGCTTGTTGCGCGGCTTGACCTTGTGCATCATCTGGGCGATGTCGAGGATCGTCGCGGAGCCGGACGCGTTGTCCAGCATGCCGGCGCCGTAGATCGCGTCGAGGTGCGCGTCGACGACCACGACGTGGTTCGGGTCCCCGCCCTTCGAGTCGGCGATGACGTTGTAGTCGTCGGCGTTGGGGTTGACGACCGCCTTGACGGCGAGGTTGAGCACAGGCAGGGCGGTCGCGCCCTGTACCGCCGCATTGTACTGGTTGAAGAGGTCCTGGCCGGTCGCGAACGAGGTGAACGAAACCGGGATCGTCGGGACGATCCGGTTGCCGGCGGCGTCGGACAGGGTGCCGTTGAGCACGGCCGTGCGTCCCGGGTTGCCTTCGTTGAAGATGACCACGCCGGTCGCGCCGGCGGCCTGTGCGTTCTGGACCTTGACGCCGAAGGGGCACGTGCCCCGCTGGATCAGCGCGACGCGACCCGGGACGAACCCGGTGAAGTCACCGGCCGTGCAGCCGCTGGCCGAGCTGGGGGCCGGTGTCGGCGGGATGACGATGCCGCCCGCGGGCTGCAGGGCCGCGGTCGTGGACCCGGTGGCCTGGCCCGGGTTCCAGTCGGTGACGGCGGTGTAGTCGTGCGATGTCGGCGATACCTCGCTGAACGTCGGCACGGCCGTGTAGGCGAAATAGAAGAACTTGTAGTTCTGGATCGTGACGTCGTAGCCGGCTTGGCGCATCACCCTGGCGACGTAGTCCGCCGACGCCTTGTAGCCCGGCTCGCCGGAGTTGCGCGACGGATGGCCGTCGGGTCCCGGGTTGGCGTTGGCGATCCCCTGGAAGACCCGCATGTGGTGCCAGAGATCGTCGGTTCTGATGCAGGGCACCAGTTTGCTCGCCGTGTTGTTGACCCGGTCGGCGCAGCCGGGTGGCCCGCCGCCCCCGTCCGGCGCGGCAGCGGCGGCTTGCGCTGTCGTGAACCCCACGACGAGCGCGGCAACCGCGGCCACGACGCCGACCCGACCCGATGAACCCCGCAGAAAACCGGACATTCGGCAGCTCCCATCCTGAGCGATCCGCATTCGCCAACCGACCGAACCTTCCCACCGTCCCACAGTCTGGACCAACTGGCCAGATGCACATTTCGTGACGAATAGTCACGTCCTGGATTCAGGGTTCGGGAAAACGATTTCAGGATCTCGAATGTGGGTTAGTAACTGTTCGAAAAGCGAATCACGCCGGGAACGATGAACGCGCGGTGTATCCGAAGTCGGAGAGCAGATTGACGCCGTTGACGGCGCGGGAGCGCGCGGAGCTTGAGATAGCGGACGCGCCAGGCGACGTCCCCCGGGGGTGTGCACGGGATGGCCGACACCCTGGAAGGACTCGCCCTCGACGCCCGCGCTCGCCGCGCCGAGCCGGTTGCGGGCTCAGAGTCCGCTGACGAGAGCGTGCATGGCGTTGAGGATGTCCGCCGGCTTGGCCCGCTCCCGGGCCACTTGCGACAGTGCGGACCGGATCGCCCCACGAGGAGTTCGCCGATCGCCTCCGGCGGGGCCGTCGTCTTCACGTGGCCGGCCTTCTGCGCCTCGGTGAGGTCCTTGGCACCACGGCCTGGCGTCCGGCTGGGCGTTCGCGATTCCGGTTAGCGGGTAGGCGAATTGGTGCCAGCGGTGCAGACAGCGCGACCGGCGGCGGCGATGGTGGCGGAGGTGCGGCGTCACTGCCGGCGGCGCGGTCAGGAGGATGTTCATGCTGTTCCGTCAGTTGGAGTACTTCGTGGCGGTGGCCCGGGAGAAGCATTTCGCGCGCGCCGCGGAGGCCTGTTACGTGTCCCAGCCCGCCTTGTCGGTGGCGATCGCCAAGCTCGAGCGGGAGCTGAACGTCACGCTGATCAACCGGGGGCACAACTACCAGGGCCTGACCCCGGAGGGCGAGCGGCTGGTCGGGTGGGCCCAGCGGCTCCTCGCGGAGCAGGAGGCGTTCAAGGCGGAGGCGGCCGCCGTCCGGTCGGGGGTCACCGGGACGCTTCGCGTCGGCATGGAACCGACCGCGTCGACCACCCTCGCGCTTCCGCTGGCGGCGTTCTGCGCCGAGCACCCGCGGGCCAGCGTGCGGATCAGCTCGCGGCGGTCCGCCGCGGAACTGCGCCGCCGGCTGGAGGCGTTCGAGCTGGACGTCGCGATCGCGCACTTCGCGCCGGATGACTGGGAGGGTCTGGAGGCGGTGCCGCTGTACACGGAGCGGTACCTGCTGCTGGCCGCCGAGGGGTTGCTGCCGGGGACCGAGTCGCTGACGTGGGCGGACGCGGCCCGGCTCCCGCTCGCACTGCTTGAACCCGACATGCGCATCCGCCAGGTCATCGACCGCGCGTTCGCGGAGGGCGGGGCCCGGGTGACCCCGCAGCTGTCCACGGACTCGGTGGCTTCCCTGTACGCCCAGGTCAGTGTCGGTGCGTGCGCGACGATCGTGCCGCACACGTGGCTGGGGGCGATGCCGGTGCAGGACGGGATCAGGGCCGTTCGCCTGGTCGCCCCGGATGCTCGCGCACAGGTCTCGGCGGTGGTCCACGCGGGGCCGTGCGGGTCGGTCACGGCACGCGCTTTCGTGGCCGCGACGCGGGGCCTGGCGCTGGACGACTTCTTCGGCACGGTTCTGCCGGCCGGTGGCGGGGTCAGTGCCCGAACCGGGCGGTGACCGCCTTCCGGTCGAGCGCGCCCTTCGGCGTGTGCGGCAGGGCGTCGACGATGTCGATCCGGTCGGGCACCTCGAACGCCGGCAGCCTGCCGCGGCAGTGGTCGAGTATCCCCAAGGGCGTGACGTCCGCGATGGCGTGCTCCGCCGTGACGACCACGGCGGCGCCGACCCGTTGCCCGTAGACCGGGTCGGGGATGGCGAACACGGCGGCCTCCAGCACGCCCGGACACCCGGCGAGGACGTCCTCGACGTGCTCGGGCGCGATCTTCTCCCCGCCACGGTTGATGAGGTTCTTGATGCGCCCGGTCAGGAACAGGTACCCGTTCGCGTCCAGGCGGCCGAGGTCTCCGGTGCGGAACCAGCCGTCGACGAAGCTTTTCGCCGTCTCGGTGGGGCTGTCGAGGTAGCCGCGGGCGACGGTCGGCCCCTGCACCCACACCTCGCCCTCGTCACCGGTCGCAACATCCTGCCCGTCCCGGTCGAGCAACCGGACGTCCACGCCGGTCGCGCGGCCGCACGAGCCCTGCACCAGGGACCCGAGGGGCTCGGCGGCGGCCTGGTGCGCGGTCTCGGTCATCCCGTACGCGCCCAGCAGTGGTACGCCGAGCAGCCGTTCCATCGCCCGTGCGGTGGCCGTGTTGAGGGGAGCGCTGCAGCTGCGTGCGAACCGCAGTGGTGCGACGCCGGGACCGGGGAAGTCGCGTGCGGCCCGGTTCAGCAGGATCTCGTAGATCGTGGGGACGGCGGTGAACCACGTCGCGCCCGCCGCGCGCAGGTCGTTCCAGAACGTGTGCGCCGAGAACCGGCCGGTCGCCGGCAGCAGCACGCGGCCGCCGGTGGCGAGGGAGGCCAGGAGCGTGGTGAACAGCCCGTGACCGTGGAAGAGCGGCATGACGGCGACCGTCGCGTCCGCGGGGCCCAGTTCGTAGGTGGTGCAGATGTTCCGGATGGACGCGGCCACGTTCGCGTGCGTCAGCGGCACCGCCTTCGCCCGGTTGGTGGTGCCCGCGGTGAACAGGACGAGCGAGTCGTCGTCGGTGAGCCCGTGGTTCGCGTGGCGCGGCCCCGGCGGCGCGGTCGTGTCGAGGGTGGCCGTCGCGGCGGCCGCGTCGACGCGCAGTGGCCAGCTGGGGATGGCGGCCTGCCCCGGGCCGGTGGTGATCACCGCCCGCGCGCCGACCGCGCCGACGCGGGCCGCGAGTTCCGCCGGCGGCAGGGCGGGGTCCAGCGGAGCGACCACCCCGCCGGCCCGCGCGGCGCCCAGGAGCCCGACGACGAACTCGGCGTTGTCGGCGCACACGAGACCGACCGGGTCGCCACGCCGCAGGCCCGCACCGCGCAGCCGGCCGGCCACTTCGTCGACCATGGTGGCCAGGGCGCCGTAGGAAATCGGTGTCCGGTCGGCGGTGACCACCAGTGCCGTGGTGCTGCGCACCTGCCGGTCGAGGAGATCGGCGATCTCGGTGCTGGTCGTCGTTTCCATTTCACCACTCCTGGGAATCAGCTTGCCGTTGAGTCTTTTTCAGCGCCGCCGAGGCAATCACGATCACACCCGCGATCACGAGCACCGGGAGCACCGGTGCGTAGAAATGCGCGTGGCCGACCAGCCACGCCCCGGCCAGTGCCCCGGCGACCATGCTCACGAGGACTCCGGCCAACCGGCGCGCCACATGTCCCTTCAACGACCACGACGCGAGGCCGCTGGTCAGGCTGATGAGGGTCGCCGACGCCGCGGTGGTGGAGACGGCGGGCACGTGGAGCGCCCGGATGGCGTTCATCTGCAGCCCCATCCCGAACGCGTTCAGGCCGAGCAGGGCGTAGGTCACCGCGGGGGAGGGCGAGGTCGCCATCCACACCACGAGGAAGCCGACCTGCGCGAACAGAACCGCCACGAGCGTGCGGGACACCCCGGTGGGCCACACCGTGAAGACGTTCTCGTCCTCCACCTCCTCGTCCCCGTCGAACCGCCGGAGCAGCCACATCGCCACCGCGGCGCCCGCCATGAACGCGGCGAGGGAGACGATCACGGAGACCGGGTTCGGGCCGGCCGGTGGTCGCACACCGGCGAGGCCGAGTCCGAGGAACACGACGTTCCCGGTCTGGAACCCGGTGAACACCTTCCCGAAGGACAGGAAGCAGATCGCGTCGTAGATACCCGCCGAGAACGCCAACGCCACCAGTAGCCGGTCGCGAACGGCCACGAGCTTCGGCGTCGCGTGCACCGCGGCGTGGTCGACGTGCCGATCGGATAGCTCAGCTGTCATCATTCCTCCTCATTTCCTCATTCGCGAGTTTGTGCCCGCACGCGGCCACGCGTCCAATGAAATCCCTGTATCGAGCGATTACCGGTCAATCTTGAAAACGCGACCGCTCGCGCCGGAATGTGGACGTAACGGCACATCCACCGAAACAGGAGGACTCCGGATGACCACGACTTCCGAGCCGGCGGTGACGCCGGACGCCGGTGCCGCCCGGCCCGCGCTGACCGACGGGTACCACCTCGTCGTCGAAGCGCTCAAGCTCAACGACGTCGACACGATCTACGGCGTCGCCGGTATTCCCATCACCGACCTGGCCAGGGTCGCCCAGGCCGAGGGCATCCGCTACCTCGGCTTCCGGCACGAGAGCAACGCCGGGCACGCGGCCGCGGCGGCCGGCTTCCTGACGAAGAAGCCGGGCATCTGCCTCACGGTGTCCGCGCCGGGCTTCCTCAACGGGTTGACCGCACTCGCGAACGCCACCACGAACTGCTTCCCCATGGTGCAGATCTCCGGGTCCAGCGAGCGGCACCTCGTCGACCTCAAGCGCGGCGACTACGAGGAGATGGACCAGATGTCCGCGGCGGAACGGTTCGCCAAGGCCGCCTACCGGGTGGACCGGGCCGAGGACATCGGCCGCGGCGTCGCCCGGGCGATCCGCACGGCGGTCTCCGGCCGGCCGGGCGGGGTCTACCTCGACATCCCGGCCGCGGTGCTCGGCGAGGTCGTCGACGCGGCGGTAGCCGGGACGCTGTGGGGTGTCGTCGATGCCGCGCCGCGCCAGTTGCCCGCGCCCGAGGCCGTGGACCGGGCGATCGCCCTGCTCGCCCACGCACGCAAGCCCCTCGTGGTGCTCGGCAAGGGAGCCGCCTACGCCCAGGCCGACACGCAGATCCGGCGGTTCGTGGAGACCACGGGCCTGCCGTACCTGCCCATGTCGATGGCCAAGGGCCTGCTGCCCGACGACCACCCGCAGTCGGTGGCCGCGGCCAGGTCGCTGGCGCTGCGCGAGGCCGACGTGGTGCTCCTGGTCGGCGCGCGGCTGAACTGGCTGCTCGCGCACGGCGAGGCACCGCAGTGGAACCCGGACGCGGCGTTCATCCAGGTCGACATCCAAGCGTCCGAACTGGACAGCAACCAGCCGGTGGCCGCACCGCTCGTCGGCGACGTCGGCTCGGTGATGGCGGCGCTGCTCGACCGGCTCGCGCCTCCGCAGGTCACGGTCCCGGAGCCGTGGCGGCGCCAGGTCAGCGCCCCGCAGGCATGGCGGGACCGGCTTTCGGACAAGGTGGCGCAGAACGCGGCCAGGATGGCCACCCGCCTCGCGGCCGACCCGCACCCCATGCGGTTCGACGGCGCGTTGCGGGCGATCCGGGACGTCGTCCACACGCGCCCCGAGGTCTACGTGGTCAACGAGGGCGCCAACGCGCTCGACATCGCCCGCAACATCATCGACATGCGGGTGCCGCGCCATCGCCTCGACAGCGGTACCTGGGGCGTGATGGGCATCGGGATGGGCTACGCCATCGCCGCCGCCGTCGAGAGCGGCGCGCCGGTGGTGGCCGTCGAGGGCGACAGCGCGTTCGGGTTCAGCGGGATGGAGCTGGAGACGATCTGCCGCTACCGGCTGCCGGTCGTCACCGTGATCCTCAACAACGGCGGGATCTACAAGGGAGACGGCGTCAACCAGGTCTCCCCGGACCCGTCCCCGACCACGCTCATGCGGACCGCCCACCACGAACTGCTCATCGAGGCGTTCGGCGGCAAGGGTTACCGCGTGACCACGCCCGCCGAGCTCGCCGACGCGCTCACCGAGGCCCTGGACTCCGGCGGCCCCGCGCTCATCGACTGCGAGATCGACCCGACGGACGGCACCGAGAGCGGCCACCTCACCAACCTCAACCCGGCGGGCATCACCGTCGTGCCGGCCAAGTGACCCGGCGAACCGCTACTTCGAAGGAGACGGAAATCATGACCGAACTGCCTCTCACCGGCACCAAGGTGATCGACTTCACCGGCGTCCAGGCCGGCCCGGCGTGCACCCAGATGCTCGCCTGGTACGGGGCGGACGTCCTCAAGGTCGAGCGCGTCGACGGCGGGGACGTGACCCGCACCCAGCTGCGTGACATCCCCGACGTCGACGCCCTGTACTTCACCATGCTCAACAGCAACAAGCGGTCGCTCGCGATCAACACCCGGACGCCGGAAGGCCTGGCCGTCATGGAGCGGCTGATCCGGGACGCCGACATCCTGGTCGAGAACTTCGCGCCGGGCGCCATGGACCGCATGGGACTTTCGTGGGAGCGTATCCAGGAGCTCAACCCGCGCCTGATCTTCGGCTCGGTCAAGGGCTTCAACGACGAGTCCTCCTGGGCCGACCTGAAGGTCTACGAGAACGTGGCGCAGTGCGCCGGCGGCGCCGCTTCGACCACCGGCTTCTGGGACGGCCCGCCCACGATCAGCGCCGCGGCGCTCGGTGACAGCAACTCCGGGATGCACCTGCTGATCGGCCTCCTCACCGCGCTCGTCGACCGCGAAAAGACCGGCAAGGGGCAGAAGGTGTCGGTGTCCATGCAGGACGCCGTGCTCAACCTCTGCCGCGTCAAGCTGCGCGACCAGCAGCGGCTGGAGCGCGTCGGCTACCTGGAGGAGTACCCGCAGTACCCGAACGGGACGTTCACCGACGTGGTGCCGCGCGGCGGCAACGCGGGTGGCGGCGGGCAGCCCGGCTGGGTGCTGAAGTGCAAGGGCTGGGAGGACGACCCCAACGCCTACATCTACTTCACGATCCAGGAGCAGAACTGGGCCCGCACCTGCGAGGCCATCGGCAAGCCGGAGTGGGTGGCCGACCCCGAGTACGACACGGCGCGGGCCCGCGAGACGCACATCTTCGACATCTTCGCCGAGATCGAGAAGTGGCTGGCCGACAAGACCAAGTACGAGGCGGTCGACATCCTCCGGACCTTCGGGGTGCCGTGCGCGCCGGTGCTGTCCATGAAGGAGATCGCCCACGACGCCGACCTGCGCAAGAGCGGCACCGTGATCGAGGTCGAGCAGAAGGGGCGCGGCACCTACCTCACGGTCGGCAGCCCGGTGAAGTTCTCCGGCTTCACCCCCGAGATCACCGGCGCACCGCTGCTCGGCGAGCACACCGACGAAGTCCTCGCGAGCCTCGGCTACGACGCGGACGCCATCGCCCGGTTGCGGACCGAGAACGTCGTCGCTTGACCGTCCCGCCGAGCGCCCGGTGTGCGGATGCCCGCACACCGGGCGCTCGGCGTGCGCCCGGCCTGGTGCCGGGCGGCATGGCGGCCACGGAGGAATTGAGCCGGGCCCCGTGCTGGTCGTGGAGGACGACACCGAACTCGTCCGGATGATGACCACGTTGCTCTGACTGCGTTCCCGAGGCCGGCGCCCGCCACCTCATCGTGGTCCTGGAGAACCTGCTGCTCGCCGCGGACCGGGACGGCGAACGTGTCATTCCGTTCGCTCTCGGGTTTCTCGCCGAGGATGTGACCGTCGCAGTGGTAATTGCCTGGCCGTGGTGACACCCTTGCCGCAGCGAATCACGCCTGGTGGCGCGGAGAGAAGGTCGTCGTCGCGCCGGCTGCTCCCGGGGTGGCGATGCCCGGCACCGTGGACAGCGGGCGGGCGACGCTCTCCAGGGGCACGCGTTCGGCGCGGATGCCGAAGACGAGCTCGGCGACGCCGCCGATGACCATGACGCCGCCGCCGACGAGGTAGCCGACGAACAGGCGGGCCGGGTCGGATCCGGTGCCGATGAGGTCGCCGTAGAGCACGGGACCGACGGCGCCGAAGCACTGTGCGACGGCGAAGAACACCGCGATCGCCTGCCCGCGGACCTCGAGGGGGAAGATCTCGCTGACCGTGAGGTAGGCGGCGCTGGCGCCGGCCGAGGCGAAGAAGAAGATGACGCACCAGGCGATGGTCTGGGTGACCGCGGTCAGCAGGCCATGGTCGAACAGGTACGCGGTGACGGCGAGCAGCACGCCGGAGAGGAGGTAGGTCCCGGCGATCATCGGCTTGCGCCCGATCGTGTCGAACAGGCGCCCGATCGTGAGCGGGCCCAGCAGGTTCCCGGCCGCGAACCCGATCAGGTAGAGCGGCGCGTCGGCGCCGTCCACGCCGTAGAACTTGGTGAGGACCAGTACGTAGGTGAAGAAGATGGCGTTGTACAGGAAGGACTGGGTGATCATCAGGGTGGCGCCGAGCACGGACCGGCGCCAGTGCTGGACGAACAGCACCCGCAGCACGGCTGCGTACCCCACCTTGACCGGTTCGACTTCGATCGCGTCGTGCGGGTCCACCGGCGGCAGTGACCGTCCGGTCGCCGCTGCCCGCGCCTCGATCGCCGCCATGGCCCGTTCGGCCTCGGCCGCGCGGCCGTGCATCACCAGCCAGCGCGGGCTCTCCGGCAGGTTGCGCCGAACGTAGATGATCGCGACGGCGAGGACGGGGCCGAGCAGGAAGCCGAGCCGCCAGCCCCATGACGGGGGGAACACGTGCAGGAGCAGCAGGGTGCCGAGCGTGCCGAGGATCGCACCGGCCCAGTAGGTCCCGTTGACGCCGATGTCGACCCGGCCGCGGTACCGGGCGGGGATCATCTCGTCGATGGCCGAGTTGATCGCGGCGTACTCGCCGCCGATGCCCATGCCGGCGACGAGCCGCGTGGCGAACAGGAAGACGACCCAGCCCGTGCCGTGGCCGAGCGTCAGCGCGGTCAGCCCGCTGCCGACCAGGTACACCCCGAGGGTGACCACGAACAGCCTGCGCCGCCCGAGCCGGTCGGACAGCCTGCCGAACACGAGGGCGCCGACCACCTGGCCGACCAGGTAGACGGTGGCGATCATGCCGACCGCGGTGGTCGACATGCGCAGCGTGTCGGCGTCCCCCAGAACCCCGCCGACGGAGCTGGCGACGGTGATCTCCAACCCGTCGATCACCCAGGCGACACCGAGTGCCAGCACCAGGCGGGTGTGGAAGCGGGTCCACGGCAGCCGGTCCAGGCGCGCTGGGATCCGGCTGCGGACGACTCTGGACGATGCGTCGGCGACGGCGGCCTTTCGCCCGTGCGGTGCGGAGGAAGTCCTCATCGAGCACCTCGGCGAGCCGGCTTCCCGGTGAAGACGGACAAGGTTCTGTTCCGCACGTTCACGCTCCACTCCCTGGTGCGGTGATCCCGCCGTAGTTCGCGACGCCGAGCGCCACGGCGACGATCAGGCCGGTCGCGCCGACCGCGACCGCGATGCGCACTCGTGCGCGCACTTGGCTGAACGCGCCCGCCGCCGCTGCCTTTGCGCCGGCCGGCACGGCGGTCATCCACCGGTAGCCGAGTGCCGGCAGGAAGACCACCGTCGCGGCGATGATGACGAAGTCCGCGACGTTGAGGTAGTAAGCGCCGACGTGGATGAAGTCCACGGCCCCGCGAATGCTGCCCGGCGCGGTGACGCAGTGCAGGCCGAGGCGGTCGAGCAGGTTGCTGCTCCAACCGCCGACCGCCAGGGCCGCGGTGGTCCGGAGGACGACCGGGTAGCGGTTGCGCGCCAGGACGAGGACGGCGGCGGTCAGGACGAGGGAACTCACGAGGTCGAGCAGCCCGCCGGTCACGCGATTCGCGAACCAGGCGCCGACCGTGGACCCGACGAGCGGGTCGCCGCCGAAATTGATTTCCGCGTCGGAGACATCCCGCCAGGCCCACCACTTGGTCGCCTGGTCCACGATGACCACCGCGGCGACGAGGAACACGACCGTCCACTGTGGCCTGCTGAGCGTCGTTTCCCGGGGCGGGTCGAGGACGGCTGCGCCGATGTCGGGGTTCATGGGATGTCCTCCACGTGGTCCGCGAATGAGGGGCTCGCTCCCAGCGTCGCGTCCCGGTGCCCGTCGGACATCGCTGCCTGCGGCCGACTTTGACGGTGGCCAGCGGGGAATCCGGGCTTCCTGCGGGCTGCCCCCGCGGCCCCCCGCTGGCAGGGGGGACGACACCTGCCAGCGGGGAGGAACGGAACCGGCGTCTCCGGTGCGGTCGCGCGGACCTGAGTTCTCCCTACCCCGTAACGGGTTCGTCCACGGCAGAGCGACGGCGGCACGAACTCCGCTCGGAGCGCAGACGCCGTGAACGACAACGCCGCACCGACACAGTTCCTGGACCAGTGCGGGATCGACCACGCAGCCACCCCGTCCCGGGTGTCGAGGAAGTCCGCCACGGGCGATGCGGCTCGGCCGGCAGCCCCATGGCGTGGTGGCCGCGGGCTGGAGCGGAACCTCGGTGCTGAGGACGATGGTCCGCTGCCTGGGCAGGTTGACCATGAGGGCCTTGCCCGGGCCGTTGTTGGCGAGTGCGACGAACAGCCGTTTGCGCCACGCAGCCATGCCTGGTGTGCCGTCGCGGAGCACCAGCGGGCGGGACACGAAGCAGGTGGCCTCGTCGGGGGCGAAATCCGTTTCCGGGTACCGGCCGGCGACGTGGCGCAGGACATCGGGCAGGTCCGGCGTGTCCAGGAAACCGAACGTCACGGCGAGGTGGACGGTGCCGTCGTCCACACTCCGGCCACGGCACGTGTGGCACCTTTGCCGTGCGGCTGGACACGATCACGACGCGCTCGTGCCGGACGTGGTTGCCGGCGACGTTGGCCCGGAACGCCGGCGGGGTGCTTCGCCGAGACGCGATTCCCTTGCCTGGAAAGGTATGGGGTCATCCCGCCAGTCCGCCCAGTGCCGCACTGAGACCGGCGATGATCACGCCGGCCAAAGTGATCGAGGCGACCGAGGACAGGAAGCGGGTGCCGAAGAAGCGCCAGCGGATCCAGGCCAGTGCGAGCAGTTCGAACGCGATCACGCACACCGCCACGATCAACGCGGCCTGGTAATGGGGGATCAGGAACGGCAGCGTGTGCAGGATTCCGCCCAGCAAGGTGCCCGCGCCGGTGATCGCGCCGCGCACGTAGGGGTTGCCCCGGCCGGTGAGGTCGCCGGTGTCGGACAGGCCTTCCGAGAACGCCATGCTGACGCCCGCGCCGAGCGCGGTCGCGAGGCCCGCGAAGAACGCGTAGTGCGGGCTGTGCGTGGCCAGCACCACGGCGAAGATCGGCGCCAGCGTCGACAGTGAGCCGTCGATGAGTCCGGTCATCGCGGGCTGGATCCGCTGGAGCAGCACCGAGCGGGTCGGTGCCGGAATGAGGGCCGTCATCACGCCTCCGTCGTATTGTTGGGTCTCCTTCCAGCGTGCGGCTCCAGGCGGCGCACGTCGTCACCGCTAGCGGCGACCTCGGATTCCGGGTAGCCGCAATGCAGGGCGCCCGCGCACTTGAGATGCTGGTCTCGTGGTGAGCTGCATCATCGTCGACGACAACGCGGCGTTCCTGAACGCCGCGCGGCGATTGCTGCGGCGGCAGGGGATGACGGTCGCGGGTGTCGCCTCCACCGGAGCGGAGGCGCTGCGGCTGGTGGCGGAACAGCGGCCGGACGTGGCGCTGGTGGACATCGGCCTGGGCGCGGAAAGCGGTCTGGAGCTGGCCGGGCGGCTGGACGGGGTCCGGACCATCCTGATCTCGACGCGGTCCGGACAGGACTACCGGGACCTGATCGCCGACAGCCCCGCCATCGGGTTCCTGCCCAAGACGATCCTGTCCGCCCGCGCGATCCTGGACCTGCTGGACGGTGGCCGGGACGGCAGCAACGGAGCGCCTACTGGGCATCCAGGAACGTGACCACGGCCAGGACCCGCCGATGATCGTCCCCGGTTTCGGGCAGGTTCAGCTTGGAAAGGATGCTGCGTACGTGCTTCTCCACGGTGCCCTCGGCGACCCACAGCCGCTTCGCGATGCCGGCGTTGGAGCGGCCCTCGGCCATCAACGCCAGCACCTCCCGTTCCCGCGCGCTGAGCACCGCGAGCGGATCCTCTTTGCGGCGCACCGACACCAGCTCTCGCACCAGTGCCGGGTCCACCACGGAACCGCCGCGGGCGACGCGGTCCAGCGTGTCGAGGAACTCGGCTACGTCGGCGACCCGGCTCTTGAGCAGATAGCCGATGCCGCGGCCGCTGGCCAGCAGCTCCATGGCGTGCTCGACCTCGGCGTGCGCGGACAGCACCAGGATCGCGGTGCCGGGCAGTTCCGCGCGGATGACCCGCGCCGCCGCCAGGCCCTCCGTGCCGTGGGTGGGCGGCATCCGGATGTCCACGACCACGAGCTCCGGCCGGTGCTCGCGGACCACGTCGAGCACCCCGGGGCCGTCCCCGGCCTGCCCCACCACCTCGTAACCGGACCGGGCGAGCAGGCTCGCCAGCCCCTCGCGGAGGAGCACGTCGTCGTCGGCCAGGACTACCCGCGTTGCGGTCATACCGCGCATTATCGACCAGCGTGGGAGCCGGACGGGTGCGCGACGTGCGCGGCGGGCTGACCTTTCGCCTGGTCGTGGCCAGCGCCGTGCTCGCGGTGGTGGTCGCGGTGGCGTTCGCGGTCCTGCTGTCGTCGGTGGGCCGGCTGCGGGACCTCCAGCAGGAGGCCGGCCGGTCCGGCGAGGTCCTGGTCGGCGCCAACCACCTGGAGAAGCTGGTGGTGGACCTGGAGGCCGGCCAGCGCGGGTTCATCATCACGGCGCAGGAGGCGTTCCTGGATCCGTGGACGACCGCGCGGGCGGCGATTCCCGGGCAGGTGCGCGAGCTGGCGGCGCTGGTCGCGGACAACCCCACCCAGCTGGCCGCCGTGCGGCAGATCGACCAGACCATCACCTCCTACCTCGACGACTACTCGATCCCGCTGCTGAACACCACCCGCACCAACCCGGCCGCCGCGCGGACCATCGCCGTCACCCAGGAGGGCAAGGCCCGCATCGAGACCCTCCGCGCCGACTTCGACCGGTTCGGTGCGACGGAAACCACCAAAGCGGATCAGCGGCAGGCCCAAGCCGCGGCGGCCGACCACCGGGCGAGCGTGGCCGCCGCGTTCGGGCTGGCCGGCTCGCTCGCGCTCGTCGTGGCCTTCGGGGCCTATCTCACTTGTGCCATCGCCCGCCCGGTGCGCCGGGCCGCGGTCATGGCCGGCCGCATCGCGGGCGGTGACCTGGACGTCCAGCTCCCCGGCCACGGCCCCGGCGAGGTGGGCGTGCTGGAGCGCAGCTTCAACACCATGGCCGCGTCGATGCGCCGGAACCGGGCGGAGCTGGCCGCGTCCCGCGCCCGCATCGTGGCCGCCGGCGACCAGGCCCGTCGCCGCATCGAACGCGACCTGCACGACGGCATCCAGCAACGCCTCGTCTCGCTCGTGCTGGATCTGCGCACCGTCGAGGCCGAGCTGCCCGAGGACAACGCCGTGCAGGCGGGGCAGGTCGCGGACGGGTTGGCGGCCGCGCTGGACGAGTTGCGCGAGCTGTCCCGCGGCATTCACCCGGCGATCCTGTCCGAGGGCGGGCTCGGCCCCGCGCTCAAAGCCCTCGCCCGTCGCTCGCCGGTGCCGGTCGAGCTGGACCTGGACGTGCCGCAACGACCGGCCGAGCCCGTCGAGGTCGCCGCCTACTACGTGGTGTCCGAGGCACTCGCCAACGCCGCCAAGCACGCCGAGGCCACGGTCGTCACGATCGAGGCACGCTCCACAGTGGACCGCCTGTGCCTGAGGGTCCACGACGACGGCGTCGGCGGCGCGAGCCCCACGCCGGGCTCCGGGCTGGCCGGGCTGGTGGACCGGGTGGAGGCACTCGGCGGCACGCTGAAGCTGACCAGCCCGCCGGGAGACGGCACCGAACTGACCGTCGAACTGCCCTTGCTGCCCGCCGGCGCGGCGCCGGGGGACGCCCGCTAGGCCCGGTGCTCGGCGAGCAGCCGGCGGTCGCCCCGTCGGCGGTGACGCCGGCGACGTGACGTCGTCCGCCGGCACCAGGTCGACGCCGTGTTCGAGGGTGTCTCCGGCACGCGGGCGAGCGGGGATCGCACCCGCGGTGACCACGCTGCGCACGACGGCATCGGTACCACCGGTCGAACCGATCACCCACCAGCCGAGCCGGCGCCTTACCGCTAGCCGGTAGCGGGATTGGCCGCTGGTCGGGAAGGCAGCACGGCCGCGGGGTGGAAACGTGTTCGGTGCGCACCGGCAGAGAGGAAACGCCCATGTCACAGACGGACGAGCCCGAGGACCGGATGCTCGGCGCGACACCGGGGGAGCCGGCGCTGGGCCGGGGACCGGTGCCTCGCGGTGACCACGCGCGGCACGAGTACCACCATCCCGCCGCCGGGTGGGGTGCGGCCCGCAGCGTCGCCCAGGTGCTGAGGCGCGCGGGTGAGCCGGTGGACGGCGTCCGCGCGCTGTTCGTGATGAACCACGAGAACGGTGGTTTCGACTGCCCCGGGTGCGCGTGGCCGGACGACCCGACCGGGCTGCGCCTCGACATCTGCGAGAACGGCGTCAAGCACGCGACCTGGGAGCTGGCGCCGGCGCGGGCGAACGCGGAGTTCTTCGCCGCGCACACCGTCCGCGAGCTGGCGTCCTGGACCGACTACGACCTGGAGGCCGTGGGCCGGCTCGCGGAGCCGCTGTCCTACGACCCGGCGACGGACCGGTACGAGCCGATCTCCTGGGACGACGCGTTCGCGCTGGTCGGCGACACGCTGCGGGCGCTGGACAGCCCGCACCAGGCGTCGTTCTACACCTCGGGGCGGCTGTCCAACGAGGCGACGTTCCTCTACCAGCTGTGGGTGCGTGAGTTCGGCACGAACAACCTGCCGGACTGTTCGAACATGTGCCACGAAGCCAGCGGCCGCGCGATGACGGCGGCGATCGGCAGCGGGAAGGGCACGGTCGACCTGCACGACTGGGAGGCCGCCGACGCGATCTGGGTGCTGGGCGACAACGCCGCGTCGAACGCGCCGCGCATGCTGACCTGGCTGGCCGAGGCCGACCGGCGCGGCGCCCAGCTCGTCCACATCAACCCGCTGATCGAGGCGGCGTCCCGGCGCACGATCGTGCCGCACGAGTTCGTCGACATGGCGACCTTCCACACCACGCGGGTCGGCACGATGACCGTGCAGGTGCGGATCGGCGGCGACCTGGCCCTCCTGCGCGGCGTCGCGAAGGCGGTCTTCGAGCAGGACCCGGCCGCGCTCGACCACGACTTCATCGAGCGCTACACGCGCGGCTTCGCGGACTACCGCGCGCTGGTCGAGGCCACCCCGTGGGCCGACCTGGTCCGGGGCTCGGGCGTCCCCGAGGCGCGGATCCGCGAGCTGGCCGGCTCCTACCTGCGCTCGGAGCGGCTGATCATCGCCTGGTGCCTGGGCGTCACCCAGCACGAGCACGGCGTCGACACGGTGCGGGAGATCACCAACCTGTTGCTGCTGCGCGGCCACATCGGCCGGGAGGGCGCGGGTCCGTGCCCGGTGCGCGGGCACAGCAACGTGCAGGGCAACCGCACCTGTGGCATCACCCACCAGCCGCCCGAGCAGTTCCTCGACCGGCTCGCCGAGGTGTGCGGCATCGACCCGCCCCGCGAGCACGGCCTGGGCACCGTGGACACGATCGAGGCGATGCGCCGCGGCGACGTGAAGGTCTTCGTCGCGCTGGGCGGGAACTTCGCCCTGGCCACGCCGGACCAGCGGTACACGTACGCGGCACTGCGCACCTGCGAGCTGACCGTCCAGGTGAGCACCAAGCTGAACCGCAGCCACCTCGTGCACGGCCGGCGCGCGCTGATCCTCCCGTGCCTGGGCCGCACCGAGAAGGACCTGCAGGCGAGCGGCGAACAGGGCGTCACGGTCGAGGACGCGATGTCGATGGTGCACATCTCGTCCGGGATGCGGAAACCCGTGTCGCCGCACCTGCGGTCGGAGCCGGCGATCCTGGCCGGCATGGCCAGGGCGACGCTGCCGGACAGCGCGACACCGTGGGAGGAGTACGTCGCCGACTACGACCGGATCCGCGACACCATGGCCCGGGTCCTGGACGGATTCGAGGACGTCAACCGCCGCGCCCGCCAACCCCACGGCTTCCGCATCCACCAGTTCGCCCGGGAGCGGGTTTTCCGCACCCCATCGGGGATGGCCGAGTTCTCGCACCCACCGCTGCCCGACGACGTCGACCCCGGCGACGGCCGGCTGGTGCTGGCCACGATCCGATCCCACGACCAGTTCAACACCACGATCTATTCGAACGACGACCGCTACCGCGGCCTCAAGGGCCTGCGCACGGTGATCTTCATGAACGAGCACGACATGCGCGAGCGCGGCCTCGAGCAGTTCGCCCTCGTCGACGTCACCAGCTTCTCCAAGGACGGCTCGACGCGGACCGTCCACGGGTACCGCGCGGTCCAGTACGAGATCCCGGCCGGGTGCGCGGCGGGCTACATGCCCGAACTGAACGTCCTTTGTGGCATCGCCGACGTCTCGACCCAGAGCGAGCAGCCGGTGACCAAGCACCTCGTCGTCACGGTGACACCCGCACACGGGAGCTGACATGGACTTCGCCGCGTCGGCCTTCGCGCCCCTGGGCTTCTTCGGCTTGGGCGGACGTGGCGCTGTGGATGCGGTCAGCCGGTCCGTGGCCCGCGGCTCCATGCCGCCGGCGTCGTCCGCCGACGCGGACCTGACCGGCCGGCACTGGGCGACCGCTCCGCGGGGACGGCGGGCATGCTGACCCCGCGCCGGGCGCCGGTGAAGACGGGCGAACTGCCTGCTGCGACGCCGGGACGGCGACGCCCTCCGGCCGGCGGGGAAGCTCTCGTGGACACAGTGGACGGTGCGCGCCGGAGCCGGCGACGCTGGGTTCGTCCGGTCGCGGGCACGGTGGTGGCGGGTGTGCTCGTCGTCGCCGCGGTGACCCACCCGTCGGTGGTGACCGCGACGCTGCGGGTCCTGGTCGCGGTGCGCCCGGGCTGGCTGACGGCCGCGGTGCTCGTCGAGGTGGTGTCCGTGCTGGGAATCGCGCAGCTGCACCGGGTCCTGCTCGGCGCGGCGGGTGCGACGCGGCCCCGGACCGGGGACTACCTGGCGGTGACCTACGTCGGCGGTGCGGTCAGCAGCAGCCTGCCCGGCGGGCCGGCGCTCGCGATCGCCTATGTCTACCGGCAGCTGCGGGCTCGCGGTGTCGCGGAGGCTTCGGCCGCGTGGGCGCTGGTCGTCGCCGGTGCCGTGTCGACCGCGACGATCGCGCTGGTCGGCGGCACGGTGCTCACGCTCGCGGGCCACCTCACCGCCGTGACGGTGGTCCTCGGCGCGGCCGAGGTCGCGGCGGTGCCCGGGCTGATCGCCCTGGTCCGGTGGGCGGCGCGACATCCGCGCCCGGTGATCCGGTTCGCGTCCGCGGTGCTGGGCCGGTTCAACCTGCTGCGGCGCCGGCCTGTCCACACTGGACGCGAGCGGGTGGTCGCCGCCGCGTCGACGCTGAACGGCATCCGGCCGGCCTGGCGGCACTGGCTGGGCGCGGTGAGCTGGTCGGCGGTCAACTGGTGCGCCGACGCCGCGTGCCTGGCGCTGTGCCTGCTCGCCGTCGGCGCCGCGCTGCCGTCACCCGGCGCACTGGTGCTCGCCTACGTCGCCGGTGTGGTGACCACCACGCTGGCCGTGACACCGGCCGGCCTCGGGACGACGGAGGCCGCCATCACCACGGTGCTCGTCGCACACGGCAGCCCGGCCCAGCCCGCGCTGGCCGCCGTGCTGCTGTTCCGGCTCCTCAGCCCGGGCCTGAACACGGCCGTCGGCACGGCGATCGCCGCGATCCGCCGATCGCCCGGACCCGACCGGCCGGCCCGGCAGCCGGTTCGCGAAGGACTGGGTACCGGGGGAGGCGACCCTGAGCGGGATCGAGTCGGTGGCGTGGGCACTTGAGCAGGCCGGGCGCGACGTCGTGCGCGGGTGGGACACTGCGGGTTCGCAGGGTCGGCCGCCACCGGGCAGTGGCGCACAGCGACGAGGGACGTGCTGGGTGGCGACAGGGCCGGCAGACGTGTCGCCGCGGCTCAATCCCGGGGGAACGGCTGGACCGCCTGCTTGGCGGCGAAGGTGACCAGGATGCGGATCGCCGTCCCGATCGCGAGGTACAGCGCCGCGTTCGCGAACTGGACGGCCTCGCCGACGTGGACGGTGTACGGCCAGATCACGAAGGCCAGTGTCACCAGTCCCTCGATCCAGCCGAAGAACGCCATCGGGCGCGGCGCGAGCCGCAGGAGCACGTGCGCGACCGCGGTGGCCAGCAGGCTGCCGAGCACCGCGAACATCGCCAGCCAGGTCGCGCCGACGTAGTCGATCACGCTGTCCGCGTTGCCGGGCGCGATGACCGGGACGTCGAACACCCCGCGGACGACCAGCGCGCAAACGACCGCGACGAGTGCGGCGACCACGGCCGTCGCCGCGCCGCCGGTCCACAGGCTCCGCGAGTCGATCTTCGGCGGTTGCTGCTGCCGCTGTTCGAACCGTGTGTCCGTCATGTCTCGCTCCCATCGGCTGGTCCGTTCTCCTCACCCCAATGTGCGCTTCCGCCGATGCGGCGAGCATTGCTGTTACCAGGCATTCACCGCACCTGGACAGCAGGGGTTCGCCCGCCCGACCGTCAGCGATCGAGGTCCGCGTCCGCCGTGGCGAGCCGGAACGTCGCGATCGCGGCGGCGGCCAGGCAGAGGACGCCGAGAGCCAGGAGCCAGCCGATGTCGGCGAAGACGGTCAGTGCCGCGCCGACGAGCAGGGTGGCGCCGGCGAAGACCGGCAACGCCCGCGATGGCCCCGGATGGCCGGCGGTCGGCGGCTCCGGGACGACGCCGGGCCGGGATGCCGGATCCAGGCGACCGCGGAGGAAGAGCCGGAACAGGAGGATCAGGGACGGGACCAGCACCACCGCGCCCACGGCGACGACGACGGTCACGGCGACCAGCGTGGCGCGGTCGGCGGCGGCCTGGTCGATGGTGAGTCCGGGGAGGACGTACGGGCGTTGGGCCAGGGCCCAGCCGGCGACGATGGCGCCGACGGCGAGTGCCGCTGAGACACGGGCCCACCCGAAGCGGTTGCGCCACACCAGAATCAGCGTGACCAGACCGACCACAGTGGACAGTGCGACCATGCCGGCGCCGGGGCTGTGGGTCAGGCCGGTGTACAGGCCGGGTGCGTTGGCGCGGATGACGAGCAGGCCGCCGAGCGCGAGCGCGCCCGCGCACAGGCCGGACACCAGGGCGCGGGTGCGGAAGTGGCGCGTCAGAGCCCGCTCGCCCGACCGTCGCGCGTCGGCGGCCAGGTAGACGGCGGCGAGGTGGGCACCGGTGGCGACGGCCAGCGCGCCGGTCAGGATCGAGGTCGGGTTGAGCCAGCTGGTGACGAGGTCGCCGGCCGCGTTGCCGACCGGGACGCGGCCGGAGGCGATGCCGCCCACGACGGCGCCCAGTGCGAACGGCGTCAGGATCGACGACAAGGCGAACACGTTCTCGATCGCGTGACGGCCGGGTGCGTCGTCGAGCTGGCCGCGCAGCGCGTAGGAGGCGCCGCGCAGGATGATCCCCAGTGCGGCGATGAACAGGGGAACCGCGAGGGTCGAGGTGATCGAGCCGTAGGCCAGGGGGTAGGCGGTCCAGCACACCACCAGCACGAAGATCAGCCAGACGTGGTTGGCCTCCCAGACCGGGCCCATGGCGTGCCGGGCGTGGTCGCGGACCGAGCTCCGGCCGGTGAGAAGGGTCCACAGACCGGCGCCGAAGTCCGCGCCGGCGAGCACGGTGTACGCGGCGAGACCGGCGAGGATGAACAGCATCGGGACGTCAGCCATCGTGAGCCACCTCCGCGGTGTCCAGCGGTGCCCGGCTGAGCCGGCGGAGCAGCCACGCCACGCCGCAGGCCAGCGCCAGGTACACCAGGGCGAGGGCGCCGTAGCCGATCGGGATCCCGGACGCGCCCGTGACCGCCTGGTCGGTGTGCATGACGCCGTAGACGATCCAGGGCTGGCGGCCGACCTCCGTGGTGATCCAGCCGGCGATCAGCGCGACCACCGACAGCGGACCGGCCGCCACGACGGCGCGGTAGAACCACCGCGAGCGGGGCAGCTGCCTCCGCCGGAGCCGGATGTACAGGTACACCAGCCCCAGCAGCGCCAGCAGCGTTCCGATGCCGACCATCGTCTGGAACGCGAAGCGGACGACGTTGACCGGCGGCTGCTCGGCCAGCGGCACGGCGTCCAGGCCCTGGACCGTCGCGTTCGGGTTGTGGAAGGCCAGCAGCGACAGCAACTTCGGGATCGCGATGCCCCAGACCACCTCGTGGCCGTCGTACCAGCCCAGCAGGTGCTCCGGCGCGCCGTTGGTGGTCTGGGCCAGCCCCTCCATGGCGGCGAGTTTCGTCGGCTGGTACTGGCCGACCTCCCTTGCCGCCCAGTCACCGACGATCACCTGCAGCGGCGCCGCGACCGCCGCCGCGGACAGCGCGACCGTCAGCGCGGTGCGGTGGTACCGATCCCGGCGGCCCCGCAGGTATCCCCAGGCGTACGGGACGGCGAGCAGGAAGCCGGCGACGATGTAGGCGGCGAAGTACATGTGTGCGAACTCGTGCCAGAAGAAGGGGTTGCCGAACAGCGCCTGCCAGGGGTGCACGTCGACGACCCGGCCGTCCCGCACGGCGAACCCGCCGGGATGGTTCATCCAGCCGTTGACCGACAGGACGAACATCGAGCCGGCGACACCGGCGACCGCGACCGGGAGCCCGAGCAGGAAGTGCTTCCGGGGGGACAGCCGGTCCCACCCGTAGACGTAGATCGCGACGAAGATCGCCTCGATGAAGAACGAGAACCCTTCGAGGGTGAACCCGAGGCCGAACACGGCGCCGAAGTCCGTCATGAACCCCGGCCACAGCAGACCCAGCTCGAAGCTGAGGATGGTCCCGGTCACCACGCCGACCGCGAACAGCGCCAGCATCACCTTCGACCAGCGCCGCGCCAGCGTGCGGAAGTGGACGTCCCCCGTCCGCAGGTACCGCCACTCGCAGAACAGCACGAGCACGGGGAAAGCGATCCCGAAGCACACGAGCGGGATGTGCACCGCCAGCGACAACGCCTGCATCTGCCGAGCCTGGAACAGATAAGCCTGGTCGACCGGGGCGAAGCCGCTCGCCGAGGCCGAAGCGATCGCGATCATGGATTGCTCCTCACTGCCGGACACCAGCATCCTCTTCGGCGGCCGGTCCGGCTTCCCGGACAGCGGCAGGCCTTCGCTACCGGCTACCTGGAAGGGAGAACGGCCGCTGACCGTGCAGACCGGAGCCGGTGCCGTCGCGAGACTGGAGGGAGTCCACCGAAAACCCCCACGAACAAGGAGAAAGCCGATGCGCTGCCTCGACTGTGCGAGCAACGGCGACGACCGGCCCGCGATCGGCATGTGCACGACCTGCGGCGCCGGCGTCTGCGAGTCGTGTGTCCGCGTCGGGCACCAGTCCCTCCGGGACTTCACGGGTCTCGCGCCGATGGACGGCTCCATCATCGAGATCCGCAAGCTCGCGTGCCCGCCCTGCGCGACGGCGCTGGGCGCCCATCACGCCGGCCGCTACCACTTCGCGGCGCCGGCCGGACACGGGCCGGGGATCCGGTAAGCAGGCGTGCCACACTTCGGGCCCCCGGAGCCGACTTTCGGCTCCGGGGGCCCGAATGCGTGGAACAGGGGGCACGGGCACTCGACCGGAGTCCGTGCACACCCGCGCCCGGCACGGCGGCGCCGGCTCACGACTCACGCCGCGTGCACGTCGAGAAGCGGGTGCGAAGGCCCGGTGGTCGCGAGACGGAACGGCAGCGGTGGCCAGGGCGTCGAGCAGCGCGGTGCTGATCGAGCCACCCACCTGCCGGCCGGCCATCCGCACGCCGAGCGTCGCGCGGCTCATCGCCGCGCATCCGGGGTCCCTTCCTGGTGGTTCACGACCTCGCCGCGGTGGGCGCCGGCGCGGCGGTGCGCCGCCGGATGAGTTCGGCGACGGCCAGCAGCAGCGCCAGCGCCATGAACCCCGCGGCGGCCAGTACGGCGTCGGAGACTGCGGCCGGGTAGTCGCTCCCGCTGGTGAGGAGGACGTGGTAGAAGATCGTGGTGAGCGCGGCCGTGCCGATCGCCGCGCCGACGCGCTGCGCGGTCTGCAACGCCCCGCCGGCCGCACCCGCCATGCTCACCGGCACGTCCTGCAGGGTGAGGGTCATGTTCGGCGAGGTCACCATCCCGCCGCCGAGGCCGGCCAGGAACAGCGGCGCGACGGTCACCCAGTACGACGAGCCGGCAGAGGCGTGCCGCAACAGCAGCGCGGTGACGGTCAGCCCGATGATCCCGGCGGCCAGCCCGCACACGGTCACCCACCGCCCCAGCCGGGACACGAGCCGGCCGGCGATCACCGAGGAGATGGTCACGCCCAGCGCGAACGGGGTCACCGCCAGGCCCGACCGCAGCGGCGTGTAGCCCAGGCCGTCCTGGAAGAAGAGCGCGAGCACCAGCCAGATGCCGGTGAACCCGACGAAGTAGACCAGACCGATGCCCGTCCCGGCGGGGTAACCGCGGGTGCGCAACAGCTGCGGGTTCAGCAGCGGCTGGTGCCCGCGCCGGCTGGTCCGCGCCTCCCACCACGGGAAGAGCACCAGCAGCAGGGCCGCCACCGGCCAGAGCGGCCACAGCCGGTGCGCGCCGCCGTCCCCGGCGTCGACCAGCGGGATCAGCAGCGCGAGCACGCCGCCGCCGAGCAGCAGCGCGCCGACCAGGTCCAGGTGCACGTCACGCCACCCGCCACCCGCCGTGGCGGGCACGAGCCGGGCCGCGAGCACCAGCGCGACGAGGCCGATCGGCACGTTGACGTAGAAGACCCAGCGCCAGGCGTCCGGGCCGGCGACCGCGCCCAGGATCACCCCGCCGATCACCGGGCCGGCCGCGGTGGCGAGCCCGATGGTCGCGCCGAGGACCCCGAACGCGCGACCGCGTTCGGGGCCGGAGAACAGTTCCTGCACGAGGCCGGAGTTCTGCGGGATGAGCAGGCCGCCGGCGACGCCTTGGACGAGCCGGGCGGCGATCAGCAGCCCGGCGGTGGGCGCCGCACCGGTCACCGCACTGGCCACCGTGAACGCGGCCAGCGCGATCAGGAACATCCGCCGCCGCCCCAGGACGTCGCCCAGCCGGCCGGCCGGCACCAGGGTCAGCCCCAGTGTCAGCGCGTAGCCGGACACCACCCACTGCACGGTGGCCGCCGGCGCGGAAAGGCCTCGCTCGATCGAGGGCAGCGCCACGTTCACGATGCTCACGTCGAGCAGCACCATGAACGCGGCCAGCTGCGTCACGGCCAGGGCGTGCCAGCGGCGCCGATCCGGCGCCTCGCTTCGCGCGGCCGGGCCGGTTCGTTCTCGTGCCGTCGTCATGGCTGTCTCCTGGTGACCTGGTCGAGGACCATGTCCACGTCCATGCCGTCGATGGTTTCCCGGTCCAGCAACAGTTCGGTGAGGTCGTCGAGCGCGACGCGGTGGCCGGTGAGAAGGGCGACGGCGCGGTGCTCGGCCTCGCGGAGCAGCCTGGTCACCTCGCGGTCGATCAGCCGTTGCGTGGCCTCGGCGTAGGTGCGGCCGGTGACCTGCTCGCCACCGAGGAACGTCGGCCGCTCGGCGCCGAAGCCGACCGGGCCGACCGCGGCGCTCATGCCGAACTCACGCACCATTCGGGTGGCGAGGGCGGTCGCGCCGGCCAGATCGTCGGCCGCGCCCGTGGAGACCGCGCCGAACACGACGAGCTCCGCGGCCCGGCCGCCCATCCGGATGGCGAGCGAGTCGTGCAGGTAGCCCGCCGAGTACAGGTGCCGCTCGTCGACCGGAAGCTGCTCGGTCACGCCGAGGGCCTGGCCGGCCGGCAGGATCGTCACCTTGGCGACGGGATCGCCGTGTTCGGACAGCGCGGCGACCAGCGCGTGGCCGCTCTCGTGCACCGCGACCGCGTGCTTTTCCTCCGGCAGCAGGGCGTTCGAGCTGTCCCGGTGGCCGAGCAGGATCCGGTCGCGCGCCTCGGCGAAGTCCAGCGCGTCGAGCACGTCGCGGCCGCGGCGCACTGCGAAGATCGCGGACTCGTTGATCAGGTTGGCGAGGTCGGCGCCGGAGAACCCCGGGGTGCCCCGGGCGACGACGGTGAGGTCGACGTCGTCGTCGAGCAGCTTGCCCTTGCTGTGCACCGCGAGGATCGCGAGGCGTTCCCGTTGCGTCGGCAGCGGGATGACGACCTGGCGGTCGAAGCGGCCCGGGCGCAGCAGCGCCGGGTCCAGCACCTCGGGCCGGTTGGTGGCCCCGATCACGACGACCCCGGTGGCCGGGTCGAAGCCGTCCATCTCGGCGAGCATCTGGTTGAGGGTCTGGTCCCGCTCGTCGTTGCTGACCAGCTGCCCGCCCCGCTTGTGGCCGATCGCGTCGATCTCGTCGATGAACACGATGGAGGGGGCGCGTTTGCGTGCGTCGGCGAACAGGTCGCGGACGCGGGCCGCGCCGACCCCGACGAACATCTCGACGAAGCTCGAGCCGGTGACCGAGATGAACGGCACCCCGGCCTCGCCGGCCACCGCCCTGGCCAGCAACGTCTTGCCGGTCCCCGGCGGCCCGACCATCAGCAGGCCCTTGGGACCGACCGCACCCGCGCGCCGGTAGCGTTCCGGGTTGCGCAGGAAGTCGACCACCTCGGTGACCTCCTGCTTGGGACCGTCGTAGCCGGCGACGTCGGCGAAGGTCGTCGCCGGCCGCTCGGTGTCGAACACCTTGCCCTTGGCGCGGCCGATCCCGCCGAGCCGCGCCATCTGCCGGCGCGCCGAGCGGCCCATCCAGAGGAACAGGCCGACCACGACGATCAGCGGCAGGAAGTTCAGCAGGGTCGCGAGGATCGACGACTGCGCCGGCTGCGTGGTGACGGCCACGTTGTGGGTGTCGAGCAGCTGCGCGAACTGCGGATCGGCGATCCCGGGCGGATAGCTGGAGGTGAAGGCCGTGCCGTTGGTGAGCGTGCCCGAGATGTTCCCGTCGGGCCCGATCGCGACCGACCGCACCTGGTTCGCCGCGATGTCGGTCTTCAGCTGGGAGTAGCCGACCTGCTCCGCGCTGCCGCCCGAAGACCCGGACGGGACGAAGAACAGGGCCAGGGTGGCGATCACTCCCGCCAGCAGCAACCACTTCCGCCACCTCGGTGGGGGCGGCGGCGCGGGCCGCCGGCCCGGCGGTGGGTCCGGCGGCCGGTCACCGGTGTGCTGCCGGGCGCCCCTCGAACCGACTGACCTGCTGATCATGGTGATCCCCTTTCCGGCAATCAGCCGGGGTACTGGCCGAGGGTGACCTGAACGGTCTGCGACGTCCCGTCCGGCGTGGTGACCGCCACCGGCACGGTCTGGCCGGGCTTCAGGCCGGCGACGGTCTCGGCGAGCGTGGTCGGGTCGGGCGTGGGGGTGCCGTTGACCGCGGTGATCACGTCCCCGGTCGTGATGCCCGCGCGCGCGGCGCCGCCGCCCGCGTCCACCTCGGTCACCAGCACCCAGCCGCTGGTCGTCGCGCCGACCTGCACGCCCAGGTACGCCCGGTTGGTGTCGGTCACGGTGCCCGTGTTGACGAGCTGGATGGCGATGTTGTGCACCATGTTGGCCGGGATGGCGAAGCCGATGCCCGGGGCGGCGCCGCCGCCCAGCTGCGGGTCCGTGGCCGCGAGGGTCGGGATGCCGACCACCTGGCCGTCGAGGTTCACCAGCGCGCCACCCGAGTTGCCCGGGTTGATCGCGGCACTGGTCTGGATCACGTTGGGCAGCACGACCCCGTTGTCCTCGCTCACGGTCCGGCCGAGCGCGCTGACGATTCCCTCGGTGACACTGCTCTTGAGCCCGAGTGGGTTGCCGACCGCCATGACGACGTCGCCGTCGGACAGGTTCTTGGAATCGGCGAACGTGGCGGCCTGCAGGCCGGGGGCGGTGATGTGGAGGACGGCCAGGTCGTCCGGCTGGAAGCTGCCGATGAACTTCGCGGCGTACTGCTTGCCGTTGGCCAGGGTGACCTGCAAGGAGTTGCCGCCGGCGACCACGTGGTCGTTCGTCACGATGTCACCCCCGGTGTCGAAGACGATTCCCGAACCCAGACCCTGGCTGGTGGTGATCTGCACGACCGACGGACCGATGTCCTTGACGACGTTGACGAACTGCCCCTGCACCGCCTGCGCGGCCTGCGCGACGGGCGTGGTCCCCTCGGTCGACCCCGTGGCACCCGGGGCGGAAGAATCGCAACCGGCCAGGAACACCAGTGCGGTCGCGGCGGTTCCGCCGACGACGAGTGTCCTGAGTCGATGGTGTCCGCTCGAGGTGGTCATGTCCCTGGCCTCTCTGTGGGTGAACGTCTGCTGTCAGCGTCGCGGCCGGACCGCCTGACGTCTGCGCGGCCAGCGGGAAACCGTGCTACCGGCTACCCGGAATCCCGTGGCACCGCTGCCTACGACGGAATCTCGGGACCGAGGAAGAGGGTGCGTGTTCGGGGAGGTGGAAGGCCTGCGCCCAGGATCAGCCGGTCGGGCGGGCTGAATCCCGGGAACCATGATCGGCGGGTGCCAGCGGCAGCGTGAGGGTCAGCAGTGCGCCTCCGCCGGGGTTGTCGCCGGCCGAGACGTGGCCGCCGTGGCGGGCGGCGATTTCCCCGACCAAGGCCAGTCCGATGCCGTAGTGGCGGCGAGGTGAGGTGCCCTCGAGCGCGCCGTCGCGCCGGGTGGAGGAGAACCGCTCGAACAGGCCGGGCAGCACGGCCGCGTCGATTCCGGGCCCGTCGTCGCCGACTTCGAGCACGCCCGTGGTTCCCGACCGCCTGGTGGTGATCGTGACCGAGGAACGGGCGTGGGCCACGGCGTTGTCGACCAAGGCGGTCACCGCGCGGAGGAGACCGCCGCGGGTGCCGCGGACGAGCACCGGCGCCGCCGCCGGGTGCGCCTCGATGGTGACGGAACGCTCGACGGCGGCCGGGGCGCCGGCCGCGGCGGCCCGTGCGGCGACCTCCACCAGGTCGATCGTGGCGGTGAGCCCGTCCGTGCGGACGTCGGCGGCGAGCAGGAGGTCCTCGAGGATGTCGGTGAGGTGCCCGGCGTCCGCGACGACGCCGTCGACCTCGGCGGTCAACCGTTGAGGATCGGCGCCTTGCCGCAAGTGCCGGCGCAGCACCTGCGCGCGGGTCGACAGCAGCGTCAGCGGGGTGCGCAGTTCGTGACTGGCGTCGGCCACGAAGCGCCGTTGCAGGCCCAGCGCCGCGGCCATCGGCGCCACCGCGCGTCGTCCCAGCCACACACCCGTGCACATGGCGAGCAGCAGTCCCAGGCCGCCGCTGGCGAGCATCGCGGCGAGCAAGCGGTCGCGCTCTTCGTGGCCGGCGCGCAGGTCCAGGGCCGCCTGGACGACTTGCCCGTTCCGTACCCGCGTGTACACCCGGTAGTCCGCGCCGTTGCTCTGGACGTCGCCGGTTTCGGCGACGCCGGTTCTGGCGACGGCGGCCAGGGCCGCCCGGTCGGGCAGGACGGCGGGGGCGCCCGGTGTCGTGCTCAGGCCGCCCGGTCCTTGGATGGCCAGCCACACCCCGGCCGGTGGGTCCTGCACGTCCTCGGCCTGTGCGGTGGTCTGCTGGAGGAGCGTGGTGGCGGCGCGCTGCTGGCTGTCCAGCACCATGAACACCGCCAGTGCCGAGAGCAGCACGACGATCGCCGTGACGGAACACCCGACCTGGACGCCCAGCCGCCACGCCGCTCGTCGCACCAGCCTCGCTTCGGGCGAAGCCGGCGTTCGCGGCCGCCGGGTCACGGGGTGCCCAGCTGGTAGCCGCGGCCGTGGACCGTGGCGATCACGGCGCGTCCGAGCTTGCGACGCAGGTAGGACACGTAGGTGTCGACGATCGCCTCGCTGTCGGCCTCCGGGAAGGCCAGGCTCAGCAGATCGCGCCGGGTGAACACGCGGGAGGGACGGCCGGCGAGGGTGGCCAGCAGCGCGCATTCCCGTTCGGACAACCGGACCGGCTCGGACAGGCCGTCCGCGCGGTCCGGACCCGGCACCACCTGGCGCGTGTCCAGGTTCAGTCGCCCGGTCCCGACCGGCAGGATCCGCGCGACGTCGAGGTGGCGACGGCGCAACGCACGCAGCCTGGCCAGCAGTTCGTCCACATCGAACGGTTTGGCCAGGTAGTCCTCGGCGCCGGCGTCCAGGCCGGCCACCCGGTCGGCGGGGTTGCCGAGCGCCGAGAGCACCAGCACCGGGGTCGTCATGCCCTGGCCGCGCAAGCGGGTGAGCACGTCGAGTCCGTCCAGCGCGGGCAGTCCCCGGTCGAGGATCACCACGTCGTAGTCCCGCACGAGCCCGAGGTGCAGGCCGCGGTGTCCGTCAGTGGCGGTTTCGACCTGGTACCCCTCCTCGGTCAGCAGGTCGGTGAGGAGCCCGACCAGCTCAGGGTTGTCTTCGACCAGCAGAACCCGGCCGGAGCCCGCGGTGTCCATGCCGCCATGGTGCCAAGCCCGGCCGCTCCCGGCACCCGCGCCGCGACCGCGGCTTCCCAGATTTTCCCCAGGACTCCTGTCGACACTGGGCCCAGGGACCACCGGAAAAAGGGAGAACTTCGTGAACGACCGGCAACGCGCCCGCCGGGCGGCCCGTGCTCGGGGCCGCCGCCACACCGCCGCGGCGACGTGGGCCGCGGGCCTGGGCGGTACCGTCCTGGCCACGGTCTTCGGCGTGACGCTCGCCCAGCACGCCACCGCCGCGACGAGCGTCCCCGGCTCACCATCGCCTTCCGCGCCGGCACTGACGCCGCCTGCGCCGGCGGGCACTTCCGCGCCGCTGGTGACCACCCCCGGCCCGGCTTCGACCCCGGAGGCCCGGCCGCACCCCACGGCCTCGGCGCCCCGCGTCATTCACCCTCCCGCGCAGCCACCGGCCACCGGCGGCCACGGCGGCACGGCCGGAAGCTCCGGCGGATCATGACCACGACCACCGGGTCGTTCGCCCGTTCGCGCTTCCGCGCCCTGGGCACCACCGCCGAACTCACCGTCACGGATCCGGCGCGCCTGCCCGCCGCCGAGGAGCTGCTCCGGGCCGAGCTCCAGGCCGTCGACCGGGCGTGCAGCCGGTTCCGCGGCGATTCGGAGATCTCGTCCCTGCTCCGGCACCCCGGCTCGCCGGTCCGGATCAGCCCGCTGCTGGCCGAGGCGCTGCAGGTGGCGCTGCACGCCGCCGAACTCACCGATGGGCTCGTCGACCCGACGGTCGGTCAGGCCGTGTCCGACCTCGGCTACGACCGCGACTTCGACGAAATCGACCGGGACGCGGCCGCGGCGGCCACGCCGGCGGGTGCCGTTTCCGGGTGGTGGCGGATCATCCTGGACCACGCCCGTCGCGAGGTCGTCGTGCCCCGTGGCGTGCAGCTGGACCTGGGGGCCACCGCGAAGGCGTGGGCCGCCGACCGGGCGTGCGCCGCGATGGCGCGCGAACTCGGGTGCGGGGTGCTGGTCGGGCTGGGCGGCGACATCGCGGTCGCCGGTCCCGCTCCGGCCCAGGGATGGCAGGTGGTCGTCGGGGACGACCACGCCGCCACCGATCCCCGCCGTGACCCGGTGATCGCACTGGCCGGCGGCGGCTTGGCCACGTCGAGCACCGGGTGCCGCACCTGGCGGCGCGCCGGCCGGACCGTGCACCACATCGTCGACCCGCGCACCGGGGACATCCCGGACGTCTGCTGGCGGACCGTCAGCGTCGCCGCGGCCACCTGCGTCGACGCCAACACCGCCAGCACCGCGGCCGTCGTGCTCGGCGCGCGGGCACCGGCGTGGCTGGCGCGGCGCCGCCTGCCCGCCCGGCTGGTCACCATGGACGGGCACGTGGTGCGCGTCGCTGGATGGCCGGAAGGAGACCCGGCATGACCGCGTTGTGGTACGCCAGCCGGGCGACCGGGCTGGCCGCGCTGGTGTTGTTCACCGCCGTCGTGGTTCTCGGCACCGTCACCAGTGCCCGCGTCGCGTCCCCGAGGTGGCCCCGCTTCGCCATCGCGGCGGTGCACCGCAACCTGTCCCTGGTGACCGTCGTGTTCCTGGCGGTCCACATCGCGACGGCGGTCATCGACCCCTACGCGGGCATCGACCCCTACGCGGGCATCCGGTGGATCAGCGTCGTGGTCCCGTTCGTCTCGGCCTACCACCCCGTGTCGCTCGGGGTCGGCACCGTCGCGTTCGACCTGCTCGTCGCGGTGATCGTGTCGAGCCTGCTGCGACCGCGGATCAACGCCCGGCTCTGGAAAGCCGTGCACTGGACGGCGTACTTGTGCTGGCCCGCGGCGGTGGTGCACGGCCTGGAGATCGGCGGCGCCGATTCCGGTCTGACGTGGGTCCGCGCGCTGCTGGCGTCCTGCGTGATCGCCACGGTGGTCGCCGTGCTCTGGCGCGCGACGGTCCGCCACCCCGACACCGAGGCGCGGCGCGGAACACTGGGAGACGTGCGATGACCACCGCGCGGTACTCCAGGACGGACGGCGACGAGACCTTCGCGCCCGACCCGTCGTCTCCGCGGCGGCTGCTGGCGGGCTGGTCGCACACCCGGCAGCCGGCCGGCCTGGCCGCGCACCTCACCCGGTACGGCTCGGTGCCCCTCGAGCGCTACGCCGGGGGAAGTGGGCGCGAGCGCTTGCTGGCCGCGGTGGACGCGTCGGGCCTGCGCGGGCGAGGCGGTGCGGGGTTCCCCACCGGCCGCAAGCTGCGGGCCGTCGCGCAAGGTCGCCGTCCCGTCGTCGTGGCCAACGGGTGCGAGGCGAACCGGTCAGCGAGAAGGACCACGCACTGCTGAGCGTCGCACCCCACCTGGTCATCGACGGCGCCGTGCTGGCCGCCGCCGCGACCGGCGCGTCCGAAGTCATCCTGTGCGTGCACCGGAACGACCCGGTCACCGCCTCCGTCGGCAGGGCGCTGGCCGAGCGGCCCGGCGGCGAGATCCCGGTACGGCTGGTGCCCGTACCCGGCCGCTACGTGGCCAGCGAGGAGTCGGCGCTCGTCAACTTCCTGAACACCGGCGACGCGCGGCCGACCGCCAAGCCGCCGCGGCCGTTCGAACGCGGGGTGCGCGGCCGTCCCACCCTGATCGACAACGTCGAGACGCTCGCGCACCTGGCCCTGATCGCCCGGTACGGCCCGGACTGGTTCCGCGGCTGCGGCACCCCCGAGTCACCGGGCACCACCCTGGTCACGCTCGGCGGCAGCGTCGCCGGGCCGGGAGTGTACGAAGTCGCGCTCGGCACGCCGGTCGCCGACGTCCTCGCGCTGGCCGGCGGCCCGGACGAACGTCCCCAAGCGGTCCTGTTCGGCGGGTACGGCGGCGCGTGGCTCCCCGCCCCCGTCGCGGTCCACCAACGACTGACCCACGAGGACCTGCGCGCCGCCGGCGCCACGCTGGGGGTCGCCTCACTGACCGTGCTGCCCGCCCGGGCCTGCGGTCTGGCCGAGACCGCCCGCGTACTGCGGTACCTGGCCGGCGAATCGGCCCGCCAATGCGGACCGTGCATGTTCGGCCTGCCCGCCATCGCCGAAGACTTCACCGCCCTCGTCCTCGGCGGCCGCGGTGCGGCGCAGGCCGGGCAACGGCTCCGGCGCCGGCTCTCGGTCATCCCCGGGCGCGGCGCCTGCGCCCATCCCGACGGCGCGGTACGCCTGGCGGCCGGCGCTCTGCGGTGTTTCGGCAACGACCTGCGCGCCCACCTCGCGATGCGCCCGTGCGCGTGGGCCGCTCAGCCCTCGCTGCCGCTGCCTGACTGGGACCGGCGAAGCGGAGATTGGACGTGAACGGCAAGCAGGTGGAGGTCGACCCGATCGCCTGCCGGGCGCACGGAGTCTGCGCCGAGCTGCTGCCCGAAGTGATCGACCTCGACGAGTGGGGCTACCCGATCCTGCTCGACCGTCCCGTTCCGGCAGCGGTCCTGCCCGACGCGCGGGAAGCCGTCGCCGCCTGCCCGACGTTGGCACTCCGCCTCACGAATCGGCGCCGGTGAACCGGTCAGCGGTCGACGGGTCGGCGGTGACCGGTGGCCGCGACCCGCGCTTCGGCGCCCGTCCGGCTTCCGGCCGGGTCCACAAGCGACTCAGCGCAAACCGGCCCGGGCCGGTGAACGCGATGATCAGCAGCGCCCAGCAGAACAACGCCGCCGCCTCCCCGCCGTTTTGGATCGGCCACAACCCGTGCCACAAATGCACCGTGAAATACGTGAACGCCATCGAACCCGATCCCAGGATCGCGGCCGCGCGGGTGGCGGCCCCCACCATGACCAGGCCACCGCACACCAGCTGGATCGCCGCGGCCCACCAGCCCGGCCACTGCGCTACCGGAGTCGTCGCGTGCGCACCGAACAACCCGAACAGGCTCTTGATGCCGTGACAGGTGAACAAGAAGCCGATCACGATCCGGTACAGCCCGACGACGTGTTCGCGTGCGGGGTGAAGACGAAGCATGTGCCCTCCTGTTGCCACGGTTTGCGGCACGGTGAAACGCCCGCGGAAACGGGAAGAGAGTTGGTGGTCCGACTTCCGGAGTTCTGGCGTGGCCGCCATCAACGGGAAGCAGCTTGATTACGTATACCGTTGTTGACGATCGCGAGGATCCGACGAAAGTCGCAGTCGGGCGAAGTCTTACCGGCCTCTTACCCGGTGTGGCAGCTCGCGTCGGCCGACCTGGTGGACCCACTGCGCCGACCGGCCGCGCGCGGTGGGTTTCGCGTCGGCAGGCCGGGGCGGCATTCTTACTCTATTCTCACCGTTGTTACACCCGGTGTTCACTGGGCTCCGCCAAGATGATCACGTTCGCGGAAACCGACTCGCAAAGGACGTCATGACGACGATCAACGGCCTGCCGGCCCACATCCTGCTCGTGCACGCGATCGTCGTGCTGCTGCCGTTGAGCGCACTGCTGCTCGTGCTCAGCAGCCTCTGGCCGAAGGCGCGCGGCAAGCTCGCCGGACCCAACGCCATCCTGGCCGTTCTCGTGACGATCCTGGTGCCGATCACCACCGACGCGGGTGAATGGCTCGACCGGCGCGTGGCGAACACGCCCTTGCTGCGCGCCCACACCGAGCTCGGCGACACGGCCCTCTACGTCGCGATCCCGGTCGCCGTGCTCGCGCTCGTGGTGTGGTGGCGCCAGCGCGAACACACCGTCGCCGCACCGGATTCCGCCAAGTCCGAAGTGGACGGCGAAACGGCGGGGACCGGCGGTGGAACCGCCACCGCCGTTCGCCGTAAGACCTATCTCGCCCCCGCGTCGACGACGGTCACGACGGTGATCGCGGTTCTCGCCGTCCTCGCGGCCGGGGCGGCCTGCTACGACATCTACCGCATCGGTGACTCCGGCGCGCAAGCGGCCTGGCAAGGGAACTTCAGCCAGAACCCCGCCCCGGGCGACGGTCACTAGGCAAGCAAGGGGTTCGGTGTCCTGTCCTGGGTAGCCCGCTCTTCCGGCGCACGAGCTCGAGGATGTGTTCCGGGGAATGCGCGAAGGCTGGTGGCGCGGGTGCCGGGAAAAGCGGTCTGGGCGAGGCGGGCGAGCGAGTCGCCCGGCCACAGCTGGATGAGCAGACGGGCGCCGCGCTCGTAGAGGACGCTGGTGGCGTCGTGCCGGCGGACCGGGTGGGTGACCGGGTGGACGAGGTCCTCGCAGACGGCTGCGGCGGTGCGCAGGGCGCGGCCGCCGCGGTTGCCGGCCCAGACGGCGCCCATGCCGTACCCGCGCGGAAATGCCGTCCCCGTGCCACCAGGGTGTCGGTCGTTGCACCCCATCGTCCAGCGTGGACTCGGTCGTGCGGGGTCAGGAGCGCCGCGACCTGCGGCGCAACGTCATCGTGGACCCGCCTCGCTGAGTGGATGCAGCTTGATCGACGCACCCAGGTGAACGGATCCGCCGGCGTGGCCGGCGCACTCGGCGCAGGAATGGCCGGACGGCGCCGGCGGGAACAGCCGCTCGCTCGTGTCGGCGTCGCCGTCCGGAGGAGCACCGCGCTTCCCGGAAGACTCCATGGCCAGCAAGGCCGCGCCGTAGGCACCTGTGATCTGCGGGTGCTCGGGCACCCCGACTTCGAGGCCCAGGGCCCGCTCGAGAAAGCGTACGGCCGCCGCGTTCTGGGCGACACCGCCGGTCATCACCACCGGCGCGTGCCGGCCCACCTGGGCGACCAGCGCCAGGGTTCGTCCCGCGACCGCTCGGTGCACCGACGCCGCGATGTCGGCCGTGGAGTGGCCCTCCGCCAGCATCGAGATGATTTCCGTTTCGGCGAAGGTGGCGCACATGCTGCTGACCTCGAGGTTCTCGCTCCCGGTCAGCGCGAGCTCGCCGAGATCGCCGATGTCGCACTCGATGGCCCGCGCCAGGACTTCGTAGAAGCGGCCGGTGCCGCTGGCGCAGCGGTCGTTCATCGCGAAGTCGTCCACCAGCCCGTCGCCGTAGACGGTGATGGCCTTGCTGTCCTGGCCGCCGATGTCGATGATCAGCTTGACGCCCGGGCACATCGCCGCGGCGCCGCGGGCGTGGCACGTGATCTCGGTGAACGTCCGGTGCGCCCCGGGCACGAGCTTCCGCCCGTACCCGGTCGACACCGTGGCCGAGACGTCGTGTTCGGCGATGCCGGCTTCCGCCAAAGCGGCGTCGACGGCACGCTGCATTCCCGGCCGGCTCACCGCGCCCATCTGGACGACGCTGTGGCCGGCGAGGGAACCGCGACCGTCCACGACGACGGCTTTGGCGGTGGTCGATCCGAGATCGACACCCAGGTAATGGGTCATGAGACGGCCGAGTAGTCCTCCGGCAGCGCACCACGCTCGCGGCGGACGTCGATCGCCTCCAGCATGGCCACCAGCCGGCTCTCCAACACCCCGTCCTTGTAGAAGGAGGCGTCCGCGACGTCGCCTTCGAAGAAGATGGACGGAATACCGAGGTTGTCGCGTGCGGACTTCGCCAGCAGCCGCTGTGGCCCGGTGAAGGCGCGGCACGTGCGGGTCGAGTGGAAGACGATTCCGTCGAGGCCGTAGTCCCGGCAATCGCGCAGGGTCAGGTAGTCCAGGGTCTTGGCCCCGTGGTTCGTCGGGCACAGCAGGTAGTGCTGCGCCATGCCGCGCAACGGGTCCGCGGTGTCGATGAGGTGGGGTTCCTGCCAGAACGCGTTCTGGATGTAGCGCCCGGCCAGTACCGACGCGCCGTATTCGGCGAACTTCCTCGACAGGAAGCCGAGTTTGTTCCAGTTCATGATGCCGTCGAAGTACAGGCGGTACTTCTCCTCCTTCACGGCGGAGACGCCGTTGTCGACCCGGTCCTGGATCTCGTCGCGCACGGCCGCGAAGTAGTCCACCAGGTCCTGGTTGCCGGGGAGGAAGTTGATGGGGGCGACGCTGGCGATCCAGTCCCAGAAGGTGGCCGGGGCGGGGGTGGCCTTGCACAGTTCGAGGCCTTCGCGGCGCAGCTCGGCCGCGCGCTTGATGTGGGTCATGCTTTCGGACAGCGCGTCGTAGTCGAAGGGCCGGCCGGTCTGGTGCTCGAGGAAGCTGATGAGTTCGCGCAGCTGGTCGGTGACGAACGTGGACGCGTTCTCCCACTCTTCGCC